>JAJCYO010000119.1 GCA_029262875.1 Flavobacteriales bacterium | reverse complement strand
GACTATACAGTTACTTTACCCGACTCTACATTTTGTACTTCAAATGCAACTGTAACGGTGATTCCAGCTTCTGCTATTGTGGATAATTTAGTTACTGCCGATTTAACTTGTAATGGTATTTGTAATGGTTCTGCTACAGTTTCGCCTGCTGGTGGAACGGGGCCTTATACCGTTTCGTGGAATGGAGCGCTAGCTGTTGGACCTGGACCTGGACCATTTACAATAAATGCACTTTGTTTTGGTCCTCATACAGCGTTAATTACAGATGCTTTAGGGTGTACGTTATTGGTCAACTTTAATATCAATCAACCTCCTCCATTAACAATTAGTTCTGCTACTGTAGATCCTTCTTGTTTTGGTGTTTGTGATGGATCAGCGGTACCTACCCCAGGTGGTGGTGTTGCTCCATATGTAATTACTTTAAACCCTATTCTTGGTGGACCAGCAATAGTTGCTCCGTTTACTAATTTATGCGCGGGAACATATTATTTTATAGTCACTGATGATTCTCTATGTACCATCAATGATACCATTACGCTTTTTGACCCACCTCAAATTTTTCCAAATGCTACTTCTACAAACATATCATGTAATGGTTTAAATGATGGAACAGCAGTTTCTTTACCAATAGGTGGAGTTCCTGGTTACACTTTTAATTGGACAACCGTACCTGCTTGTTACCTTGGTCCTACTAATACACAATCTATTAACTCTTTATGTGCCGGAACATATGTTGTAACTGTTACTGACACGAATGGTTGTACCGGGTTAGATACTGTGATTATTGTAGATCCTATAGCATTAACTGTAAGTGCAGATGCAACTGCTGCAAGTTGTGGAACTGTTTGTGACGGTGCAGCTTTAGCTACACCTACAGGGGGATCTGGTAATCCTGCAAATTTCACTTATACTTGGACTGGACCAGGAGGTCCATACGTTGGAAACCCAATCACAGGACTCTGTTTTGGAACATATAACGTTACCGTAACTGATTCTAATGGATGTACTGCCCAAGATACTACCGTAATAAATAACATCGTAGTTATTGGGATAAACACTACTGCCGTTGGTCTTAGTTGTAATGGTACTTGTGATGGTACAGCAACAGCAGTTCCTTCTGGAGGATGTGCTCCATATTCTTATCAATGGAGTGGAAATACTGCAGGGTCGAACGATACGTTAATAAGTGTTACTGGCCTATGCCCAGGAATGATTTACGTAACCGTTACGGATTGTAATGGATGTGCTTCTACAGACTCTATTAACATGCCAATTGCACCACCTGTGCTATTTCCTAATGGAAGTTTAGATCAGGCGATAAGCTGTAACGGAGTTTGTGATGGAATGGTATCTCATTCACCTACAGGGGGGACACCTCCTTATGTGTCTGTATGGAATATTCCAGACACTAATAATGTCTGCGCTCCATTCGCAGTAGTTACCATTACTGATGCAAATAACTGCGTTCAATCAGATACAATTATTGTTACTGACCCAACACCACTTGTTCCAAATGACGTTATTGTAGATGTACTCTGTAATGGGGATACTACAGGAAGTATATGTGTTGCACCGACAGGTGGAGCTGGTGGAACATACACTTATGTATGGGCTCTTCCTATTACAACCACTGGTCCATGTGCAACTGGCTTAGGTGCTGGTATTTATACAGTCACCATAACAGATTCTAATGGTTGTCAAGTAATCGTAACAGATACTGTAAATGAACCACCTGTTCTAAGCACTATTCCAATTGGGATAGATATAAGTTGTAACGGAGTTTGTGATGGGATAATGACTGTACTTGTAAATGGCGGTGTCACCCCATATACTTATTCTTGGACTGGCGGACAAGGTAATGTGGATTCTATCCTAAACATATGCCCTCCCCCTCCTCCTGGCTTCTTAACTAATACAGTTACGGTTACTGATAGCAACGGATGTATTTCTTCTACATTAGTTACCATAATAGAACCAGCTGCATTAAATGCTAATGTTACTGGAACGCCTGAAGATTGTATCAACCCTTGTACAGGGACGGCTATTGCTGCCCCAACAGGTGGAACAGCGCCATATTCTTATTCTTGGGCTGGACCTAACGGACCTCACCCTCCAACACCTGGTTTATCAAATCTTTGTCCAGGAACCTATACTGTCACAGTTACCGACACCAATGGTTGTTCAGATGTGGCGAGTTATATAGTAACTTCTCCTGTAGGCTTGGCTGTAACTTTAGATAGTACCAATGTAACTTGTAACGGTGCCAATGACGGAACTGCAACTGCAACCCCAACAAGTGGTACAGCACCTTTTATCTATTCTTGGGTGGGTCCAGTTTGTAATCCAAACCCGGGTAATACTGCAACTATAATAGGTTTATGCCCAGGAGTATATACTGTAACTGTAACTGATTCTAATAATTGTATATTTATTGGTTCTGTAATTATAGAAGAGCCTCAACCTATTGATGATAATGAAGTTGTAGTTCAAGCGAATTGTGGTGTCTGTGATGGCTCTATAACAATGTTCCCTACAGGTGGTTCTGGTGTTTACACGCATTCATGGTCCAATGGAGTAACAACTCCTTCCCCAAATAACCTCTGTGCAGGATTTTATACAGATACCATTACTGATGCTATCTTTGGATGTGTATCAATATTTACAATTAACATAACCAATCCAACAGGTCCGTCAGGTATTACGGCTACTGTTAATGATGCTACCTGTTACGGTGCATGTGATGGTTCACTTAATGCCATTCCTATTGGTGGTGTTGCCCCATTTAGTTGGGCTTGGACAGGTCCTCCTCCATTTGTTGGCACCAATGATAGTACTCAAACAGGGCTATGCGCAGGAACATACAACCTTATATTAACAGAAACAAGCACTGGTTGTGTCTTAACAACTAGTTTGGTTGTTGGTCAAGCGGATAGTATTTCGGCTAACTCTACATTTACTGATGCGACCTGTAACGGAATTTGCGATGGAACAGCAAGTGTTACTCCAACTGGAGGAACGGCTCCTTATACTTTTGTATGGTCAAGTAATGGTTCAACGGCATCTTCTATCTCTGGATTATGCGCTGGACCAGTAAGTGTAACAATAACTGATTTCAATGGATGTACAAAAGTTGTCAATTTTGTTATCACCAGTCCAAATGCACTGACTGTAACATCAACTACTATTGATCCATTGTGTAATGGAAGTTGTGATGGTTCTGCAACAGCTAACCCTGTTGGAGGAACTGGTCCTTATTTATATCAATGGAATGACCCATCAGCCCAAACTACACAAACCGCAACAGGATTATGTGCAGGGACTTATATTGTTACTGTAACCGATTTTAATGGTTGTTCTGGAAATGATACTGTTGTACTTACAGATCCAACATTAATAGCAGCTAATGCGATTACCACTAACTCTACTTGTGGAAATTCAGATGGTACAGCTAATGTTTGTGCTTCTTCGGGAGGGACTGGACCTCACACTTATTTATGGACAACTATACCTGGAACCCCTAACACATGTAATGTAGCAGGTCTTTCTGCTGGAACATATCCAGTCGACATTACTGATTTAAACGGATGTACACAAACATTCTTAATTACAATTAGCGATGCTAACGGCCCAACAATTGCTGTTGCTACGACCAATGCAAGTTGTAATGGTGTATGTGATGGTACAGCTACTGCATCTGTTATTTCAGGTACTCCTACCTACCAATATTTATGGACAACTGGTGGACAAAATACTCCTGGAGTAACTGGATTGTGTGCTGGAAACTATACTGTTCAAGTAACTGATGGTGCTGGTTGTATTACCACCCAACCTGTTACTATAACTGACAATACTTCTATAACTGCAACAGTTAGTACAACGGATGCAACTTGTAACGGTGATTGTGATGGATCCGCTTTAGTAGTTCCAAATGGCGGTGTACCTCCATATTCATACAGCTGGACTGGTGGAAATGCTGCTGGACAAACAATTAATGCAGTTGGAGGTTTATGTGCTGGGAACTATACAGTAACTATAACTGACGCTATAGGATGTTCATTAATTCAAAATGTAACCATCAATGAGCCAAATGTATTAAGCGTTACAACTTCTAGTGTTCCTGCAAACTGTAATGGTGCATGTGATGGTCAAGCAACAGCAACTCCTGTTGGAGGAACTGGACCTTACACTTATTTATGGCCAGCAACTGGAGCTACAACTCCAACAATTACTGCCTTATGTGCTGGAACCTATACTGTCCAAATAACAGATGTGAATGGATGTACAGCAAATGCAATTGTGACTATTGTAGATGGTGTTTCAATTACTGCTACGATCAATACAGTTGATGCAACATGTGGTCAATGTGATGGATCAATAACTGTATCAGGTGGTGGTGGTTCAGGTGCTCCATATACTTACTTGTGGTCTCCTCTTGGTCAAATTACTCCAAGCATTAATAATTTATGCCCAGGAGCTTATCAAGTTGATATTACTGACAATGTTGGATGTACACAACAATTTAACATCTTAATAAATAATGCAAATGGACCTTCATTAACAACTTTAGCAGATAGTGTAACTTGCTTTGGTTCTTGTGATGGTTTAGCATACACTACAGTTACAGCTGGTAATCCAAACTATATTTTCCAATGGGATGATCCTGCATTAACCACTAATGATTCTGCAACAGCATTATGTGCTGGACTCTACAATGTCGTTGTACAAGATGCATTGGGTTGTGTAACTGTCGATTCTGTAACTGTATTAGAACCTCAGCAAATTTTAGCGAACCTTACATCAACACCTCCTTCCTGTATTGGAGTATGTGATGGAACTGCAACTGTAACACCAACAGGTGGTGTTGGATCATATACTGTCTCTTGGGATGGTGCGGCTGCAATTCCAATAGCAATTGGAGGTTCAAATACTATTACTGGTCTTTGTGCAGGTACACATACTGCTCTAATAACTGATCAAAACGGTTGTTCGATTACTGATAGTGTAACACTGATTGATCCAACTGGCATCTCTATTACAATAAGCTCAACTTCACCAACATGTAATGGTGATTGTGATGGAACTGCTATAGCAAATGCTTCGGGAGGAACTGCACCGTATACATATTCTTGGAACACTGTTCCTCCTCAAAATAATTCTTTAATAGGTGGGCTTTGTGCTGGAACTTATATTGTTACTGTTACTGATAATAATGGTTGTACAGATACTGCAAGTGTACAAGTGATTGATCCAACAGTACTAACTACTGTATCAACTCCTAATCCATTAACCTGTAACGGAGTTTGTGATGGAAGTATTACAACTACCCCAGCTGGTGGTGTTGCTCCTTATACGTATATATGGAGTAATGGAGATACTACTCAAACCACCACAAATACTTTATGTGCTGGAATGTATTATGTAATTGTTGTAGATGCAAATAATTGTACCGTAAATGATACTACTACATTAATTGCTGCTCCGCTATTAAATGATAGCACCATTGTAACAGGGCCAAGTTGTGGTCTTCCTGGTTGTGATGGTTCTGCGACTTCTACTCCGTTTGGAGGGGTTGGTCCATTTGATTTTGTTTGGACAAGCACAACTGCTCCTTTCCTTGTTTTGCAAACTGATTTAGGCGTTCCATCTTCAACAATAGCTGGTTTATGTGCTGGAACGGTTGATCTTCAAATTACAGATCAGGGTACGGGATGTACCTTTAACTATACCATTATTGTAAACAGTATTAATGGTCCTACATTAGCAATGGGTGCTACGGATGAAACTTGTCCTAATGCATGTGATGGTACTGCAACTGCTTTACCTACTGGAGGAACAGCTCCTTATACTTACAGCTGGGTTCCTGCAATTCCACCAACTGATACTAACCAAACTGCAACAAACCTTTGTGCAGGACTATATACTGTTACTGTAACAGATAATGGAGGCTGCGTTAGCGTAGATACCATAAGTGTTAATACCACTGGATTAAACTTAACGATAACCAACATTGTTCCCGAAACTTGTTTTGGCGATTGTGATGGAATTGCAGTTGTAGCAGTTACCGGAGGAACACCTAATTATACTTATTTGTGGAATCCATCTGGTGATACGACTCCTACTACAACAAGTGGATTATGTGTCGGAAATAATGTTGTAACAGTTACCGATAGTGCACTTTGTAGTGACTCCATAAGCGCGAACGTTACTGGGCCAAACCTATTAACAGTCACTGCAAGTGTGAACACTCCAGTAAGTTGTAATGGAATATGTGATGGAGCAGTGATTGCAAATGTTCTTGGTGGAACAACGAATTATACTTATGCTTGGAATGATCCTTCTAATCAAACCACACAAATAGCGACAGGCTTGTGTGCCGGAACTTATATTGTTACTGTTACGGATAATAATGGTTGTACCGCAATGGACACCGTTATTTTAACAGAACCTACAGCAATTTTAGCTAATGATGTAATTGTAGATCCTAATTGTGGTGTTTGTGATGGTTCGATAACGTTAACTCCTAGTGGAGGAACTGGACCTTATACTTTTTTATGGACAACACCAACTGCGCCTATACTTACTCAGCCAGTAACAGGTGCTTTAATTAATTTATGTGCTGGAGCTTATACCGTTGCCATTACAGATTCAACAGGATGTGTAGCCAACTTCAATTTCCCTTTAAGCAATGTTAATGCACCACTACCTAATACTACCGTAACCGATGTTACGTGTAACAGCTTATGTGATGGGCAAATAGCTTCTGTTCCAACTGGAGGAACTGCACCTTATACTTATTTATGGAGTGCTGGCGTTCCTAATACTTCACCAACAATTACAGGCTTATGTGTTGGTCAGTATACATTGAACGTAACAGACAGCTTTGGTTGTGTTGGTGTAGCTATTGATAGTGTTACCCAACCGGCAATTTTGCAAGCAAATATTACTGCTTCAAACATAAATTGTAGTGGTGTATGCGATGGCTGGGTAGTTTCTAATACTACTGGAGGCACTTCGCCTTATACATACAATTGGGCTCCAGCAGGTCAGGTAACTGTAGGTCAGGGAACAGATTCTATCAGCAGCCTATGTGCAGGAACTTATGTTGTAACCATAACCGATTCTAACAATTGTCCTTCAGTAATCGATAGTGTTACCATCATCGAACCTATAGTTATATCAGCCACAAATACCCAAGTTGATGTCTCTTGTACTGCTGCATGCGATGGAAGTGCAACCGTAACACCTACAGGTGGAATTGGCCCATATACATTTGAGTGGAATGGAAATACAATACCAGGTCAAACAGGAACGCAAACTGGATTATGTTTTGGGTTAAATACTGTTGAAATTTTCGATCAAAATGGTTGTAGTATTATTGACTCTGTTAATATTGGAGCTACAGATACTGTATTAGCAGATGCAGGTTTAGACACCACAATATGTTTAGGTGCGACCGCTAACTTAAATGGAATTCCTTCAGGTATATTTACAAGTGTTGAATGGTTTGAATTACCAAGTATGGTTTCATTAGGTACTACAAATTCAGTTTCAGCAATACCTACTGTAGCTGGTGTAACGTGTTATGCTTTCCAAGTAACTGGAGCATGTGTATTTACCGATACTGTATGTGTTACAGTAGATCCTTTACCAATTGCAAATGCTGGTCCTGATGTTACTATTTTTGATGGGGCAAGTACAACGTTAAATGCAACAGGTGGTTTCACTTATGCTTGGACACCTGGTACTGGATTAAGTGATTCGACTATTTCGAATCCAGTTGCTTCACCAATTGTAACAACTACCTACTATGTAACTGTAACTTCAGCAAATGGTTGTTCAGCTACCGATAGTGTTGTTGTCACTGTATTGCCTAACATCAAATTCCCTGATGGAATTTCCCCTAATGGAGATGGTGTAAATGATGTTTGGATAATTGATTTTATTGAACAATTCCCTAACAATGTCGTAGAAATTTACAACAGGTGGGGTGAATTATTGTTCCATGCAGATGGATATTTACAAGATTGGGATGGAACTTATAATGGAGAAGAATTACCAATTGGAACATATTATTATATAATTGACTTACATGAAGAATCAATAAAACCTTTTACTGGTCCAATAACCATTTTAAGGTAGAAATAATTAGATTTAGAGTATGAAAAAGGTACTAATCATATCATGTTTACTTCTGTGTGGAAGTAGTTTGTTCTCGCAACAGCTTCCTCACTTTAGTCAATATTTTTTAAATGACTTTCTGATTAACCCTGCTGTTGCAGGAAGTCGAGGTTATTTTGAAGGTGTTTCTACCCACAGGTATCAATGGGAAGGAATTACTGATGCCCCTAGGACATATACATTGAGTGTAAATGGGCCAACAAAAAATCGTAAAATGGGGTTTGGAGGGTACATTTTTACAGATATTGTAGGACCAACGAGAAGAACTGGAATTGATCTTTCCTATGCATACCATTTAAAAATTAATGAAAAACTAAAACTGTCATTAGGGATAAATGCTGGGTTATTACAATTCATGATAGACGGGTCAAAAATTACTTTGCGGGATCAAAATGATGCCATCATAACCAATGGAGTTCAATCAGAATTGGTTCCTGATGCAGGGTTTGGATTATATCTATATCATGAAAAATACTTTTTTGGATTTTCTGCACCTCAATTGTTAAACTATAAAGTTGAATTTTTTGATGAGGGTCAAAATCCAACAGGAACTTTACCTTCTCACTTTTTTGTTACGGGAGGTTATAAATTTCATGCTACAGAAGACTTTACTGTTGAGCCTATCGTTTTTGTAAAATATGTAAAACCCGCTCCTGTTCAATTTGAAGGAACATTAAAAATAACCTACAAAAACCAAGTATGGATTTCAGGAACTTTCCGTGATAAAGATGCGATTACTGCTTCTTTAGGGTTTTTACTTAGTAATAGTTTTACGATTGCTTATGCTCATGATTTCACCACTACTAACTTAAAGAATTATAGTGACGGAACTCATGAAATAATGGTTGGTGCAAGGTTCTATAGCAAAAAATCCAAGAAAAAATCGGCCCCATCTATTGAGTAATTCTAAAAGAATGCTCTAACCTGTACTCCAGCTGTGTGAATAATTGGTGTATCTTCAGATTTTCTTCCATTGTAATTTACACTTAACTGCATATGCTTAGATAAATTTTGTTGATAGGTAATCTCCCATGTCATGTTTGAACCTTCCTGAAGCCCTTCCAGCATTTCATAATCTAAGGAAGCATTATTGGTGGATACGAATTGATTGTCAATGTAATTAAAGGTACCTCTAAAACTTCCTTTTGAAGCAACATTATACCTGATTTCTCCACCAACTGTTTGACTTACCAATTCCTCCCCACCATACAAAGTATCGTTTATTTTTTCTTTATAACTATAGAGCACACTTGCCCTAAATTTAGCATTTGGTTGAAAGGTAAATTTAGGTTCTATCTCGACAATTTCTAATTCAAAATTTCTATTATTGAAGAATTCTGAAATACTTGATTTTTCTCCATTCGCTGTTAACAACGTCAAGGTGTACATTCTAGTTATATTCCACCTTGTTTTAATGGCCCTATTGATATTTTTTCTTGACTCTATCCCATTGGTTAATAATGATCGATCTCTATTGTCTTGAAATGTAAATTGAGTACCGAACTTGGTTCCAGTTCGATTAAAATAAATGGTGTTTAAAAATCCTAAGTTTAATGTTACTAAACTAGTATCAGCAATATCTCCGATAAAAGGGTTATAGTAATCCAGCTTATCATCAACCTTTCTGCTTATTCTGTAATTGGTACGATTAGAGAATCGCGACACCACTTTTTTTATTCCTTTTTCCCCTCCCCATTTTGTCTCAGGTCTTAGAAATAGTCCTTGATTAAATTGATTGGTGTAAGTTCGAACGAATTCATTTGTTGGTGTAAATACTTTAATAAAGGTAGCTTGATCTTGAAAAGCTGCCACTTCAAATTCATTTAAATCTTTCACCCCATTAGCATCCAAATCACCTATATAAGCATGGGTTCCTTGTCCGGGTTGTACCTCGACAAACGAAAACTCCTTTTTCACTTCTAAACCAGAACCAACTTCATAGTAAGTGTTTGAGGTAATTGCATTTTTCAAAAATTTAGCAACATATTCTACTCTTGCTAAAACATTTTCTTCAGGGTTAAGTGTTGAGAGCGTTGAGGAAATAATCTGAAGTTTTCTATATGTTATTTTGCTCCTAAACTTATGGTTTTTATTCTTTAATATCCCCAGTGAAAAAGTGATGTCTTCAGCATAAGTGGCAGCATTAAAATCATTGCCTAAAGGAGCATTATCTTCACGTTGCTTATAGCTTAACACAAATTTGTTTAAAGTGGTATCTGCATTACGAATAAATGCATTCCATGAAATGAATTCAAAACTACCTGCTTGTAAAGAATCCGACTGCTGATCGATAAAAAACTTATTTTGCTCTGTCTCTTCTCCTACACCAAGCACTAACCATCCAATTCCTTTAGACAATGTTCCTTTATGTCTAACAAACTGAGTATTGTTAATTCCCTCTGTGGTTAGAAAACTTCCATCCCCTTTAAAAATAAATCCTTTTAAATTATACATAGCAAAAAGCGAATTCTTTAACCCATCATATTCTCCATCATTTTTTAAAACACTGATGTTGTACAATACATCCGCTTTTTTCTTTTTTTCGAACCCTGCAAAAGCGTCAAAAACATGCCGGTCTGAGGAAAAAACGACATTATTTATATTCCAATCTCGTTCAAATTCCACAGGTCTAAACCTTTCAATAGGAGTAAAATATTGTTCGATAAATTCGTATCCCGTTCCTATTTTAAATTTCCATGGTTCTTTTGCAGTACTCAGTTTTATTTTATTATGAGAATTTACTTTAAAAGCATACCCTATGTCATCTTTACTGTCCTCATCTGAAAAGGTATTAATGTCGTTGTTCGAAACCCCTCCTTCCCACGAGAGAAATGATTCTTTCGAAAAATTATATTGTCCACCAAAAGTTGCCATTTGTTTTGTTTTAGGTGTAACCAATAGAACTACTGGTTCATAATCTCCTTGAGGAATACCCGCTATGGGAACCACCCACTCGTAAACTTTACCATTGGCTGAACTTTGAATTTGAATGTAGTTTCCCTTGTTCGCACCTAAAAATGAAAACCCCAATTGATAAATGGCGCTGTCTGGATTAGTAGAATAAACGTAAACTGGATTAAATCCTAAGGTATCAACAGCTTTATAAAGCACTATGTTTTCAGAAAATTCTACTAAACTGACATTGGAAACCAACGCATTCTGCAAACTATCTCCGATATCAGATAATAACAATTTTTCCGTATCATTTAAGTCCTGTTGCAAGGGTTGAGTTCTCGAGTCCTGTTCAGAATATACATTTACACTTAACTTCAACTTCTTACTTTCAAAATCATTTCCAAAATGGACCAATGATCTTGCATAATTCCTATCTGAATATTGGAATTCTGCAACTATTCTAGAATCCTTTGTAATTAATTTATTTGTTGTAAAAGTCAATTCAGCGGTGTTATAATCAATAATATAATCAAACTCATTCCCCCTCGTCATCAACCTGCCATCTACATATATTTTTTCAGTACCTGACAACACAATAATAAAGGTTTCATTTTCACTTCCAGTTAACCTATATGGCCCTTGATTACCCTCCACCCCGTTGATTTTGTTTCTTGCAAATTTTCCTTTAGAAATAGCAGCACTAATAATGGGCCTCATGGTATTAAATTCATTTTTCTTACTGGTTTTCATCTTTAATTCAAAACTTCCACCTTTCACTTTTTTATTGAAATTCATAAAATAACTTTTGGGGCGCTGCAAATAAAAATCCCCTGCAGTAAGTTTCCATGAATCACTGAACAGTTGAATGAAAACCCTGTCAAACTCTTGCAGTTGCTGAGTATTTCCCTCTGCTTGAATTGGTATATTATCGTCCGAAATACTAGCTAATATGCTGATATTGTCGCTTATTTTTCCGGAAAGTTGTAGGTTTAAACTCGAATTAACTGCCAAATCTTGATTATTTCCAAAAACGACACCTCTTGAAATACTACCACTTTTATTCAAGCCATTTAGGTAGAAAATATCTTCATTTTCGGCCGTATATTCATATAAAAAAGGATTTTTTGATGTCTTCTTAATCGCCTCAACATCTGCAATTTTTTTATGTTCATAGGGTTTTTCAAAAGACATGGGAAAGACTCTATAAGTTAAGGAAATGGTTTTACCGTTTAATTCCCGATCTTTTACAATAAATAAGCTTTTAGTATAATTTATTTGATAACTATTATTATCAAGAGGAGAATCTTCCAAAAATATAATCTCAGAATTTGGAACCAAACTTAAACTGTCTATAAAAGTAGTATCCGAATTAATTGTTAAATCTTGTTGGCGGATATTGGTAACATCTTGTGCAACAGATTTTTGTGGAATCGTTAGTGCTAAAATAAATAGTATGAAAAGTATTTTCTTCAAATTCCTCAGAAAAGGTACAATTAACAAAGATACGATTTGTTAAAAAGCAATATAATAACTCTAAAAGTGGCTAATTATTGACCTAACTTTAGTTAAAAACGAGCATTAAAAATCAATCTTTAACAAAATTTTAAATTTATTACTTCCTTATTGAAAAAAAAGACATTTTAAAGACGCTTTATTTAGGATATTCTCCCGTAATAACTATATTTGTGATTACGTTAAAAATTTTATAAGGTAATATGAAAAAATTAATCTATCTACTAATAGGAGCAACAGTAATACTATCTAGCTGTGGCGGAGATCAAAACGATACAAACACAAACACACAAACTGCTAAAGGCGGGGTTAAATATGGTGGCGTTTTTAAAATGAACGAAACGGAGGATTTTAAAAGTTTATATCCTTTGAACGTAACAATGGCACTGGAAAACAGAATTGCCAATCAAGTTTATGAAGGTTTATTAAAATTTGATCAAGAAAACCTAAGCATCTTACCTTCTTTAGCAGAAAAATGGGATGTAAATGAGGATGCAACATCTTATACTTTTCACCTTAAGAAAGGGGTTATGTTTCATGATAACAACTGTTTTGACGGTGGAACTGGAAGAGAAGTAAAAGCTTCAGATTTTAAATACTGCTTTGACAGAATATGTGTGAGCGACCCATCTAACCAAATGTATTGGTTATTCAAAGATAAAGTAAAAGGTGCTAATGAATATCACGAATCAGTTAATAATAAAACCCCATTAGAAGGTGGAGTTTCTGGGATTACGGTAGTTGATGACTATACGCTTAAAATAGATTTGAATTATTCTTTTGCTGGGTTCTTAAACATCGTTGCTCACAATGCGTGCTATGTGTATCCAAAGGAAGCTGTAGATACTTATGGAATGGACATGAGAATTAACTGTGTTGGAACTGGTCCTTTTAGAGTTAAAAGAATTAAAGAATCTGAAACTGTTATATTAGACAGAAATCCTGGTTACTGGGGTACTGATGAGCATGGAAATCAATTGCCATATTTAGATGGACTTAAGTTTTCTTTTAACAAAGAGAAAAAAGCAGAATTACTTGAATTTAAGAAAGGTAACTTGGACATGATTTTCCGTTTACCATTAGAAATGATTAGTGATGTTGTTGGTGAATTAGAAGATGCTAAAAAAGGAGGAAACAGACCATATGTTATGCAAGTTGTTCCGGCTTTAAGTGTTTACTACTTAGGTTTCCAGCATAAATTACCTCCTTTTGACAATGTAGATGTTAGAAAAGCTTTTAACTATGCTATTGATAGAGAATCTATCGTAACTTATACATTACAAGGAGAAGGTAGACCAGCTTTACATGGTATTGTCCCTCCATTTAAAGGGTATGATTACGAGAACGTAAAAGGATATGAATTCGATACAAAGAAAGCAAAAGAGCACATGGCAAAAGCTGGCTTTCCTAATGGAAATGGTTTCCCAGATTTAACGTTACAAATAAATCCAGGTGGTGGAGATAGAAATGTCCAAATCGCAGAAGTGGTTCAAAAAATGTTGAACGAAAACTTAGGTATAGACATTAAAATTGAACAAATGCAATTTGCTCAGCACTTAGAAAATTTAGAAACAGGAAAAGCTAACTTTTGGAGAGCAGGTTGGATTGCTGATTATCCAGATCCAGAAAACTTCTTAAACTTACTTTATGGAGCTCATGTTCCTGATGACATTTCTACTAAAGCATACATCAATGCAATGCGTTACCAAAGTTCAAGTTTTGACTCTTTATTTGATATCGCATTAAGAGAAGTGGATGATGCGAAAAGATTTGAATTATTTAGACAAGTGGATCAGATATCTGTTGATGAGGCAGCAATTATGCCTATTTTTTATGATGAGAACACAAGGCTTATTCAAGTACACGTTAAAAACTTCCCATCAAATGCGATGGAGTATAGAGACATGACAGAGGTATATTTTGATTTCGATGACGAATAAAAAAAGAATTAAATAATGAAAGAGCACTTCTTAATAAGAAGTGCTCTTTTTGTTTAAACCACAATCCCTTTTTCTGGTTTTATTCGTAATATTGTACAAACAAATTTTTATGAGTAAAGTTGCTTTAATTACAGGTGTTACAGGTCAAGATGGAGCCTATTTAGCTGAACTATTATTAGACAAGGGCTATGAAGTTCATGGTATTAAAAGAAGAAGTTCTCTCTTCAATACCAACCGAATTGATCATTTATATACAGATCTTCATGAAGACAATGTGAAATTTATTCTTCATTATGGAGACATGACTGATTCTACCAATCTGATCAGAATTGTACAAGATGTTCAGCCAGATGAAATTTACAATTTAGCAGCAATGTCTCATGTTCAAGTTTCTTTTGACACACCTGAGTATACTGCAAATGCAGATGCAACTGGAGCTTTAAGATTACTTGAGGCCATTCGAATTTTGGGATTAGAGAAAAAGACTCGATTTTATCAAGCCTCTACTTCAGAACTTTATGGGAAAGTAATGGAAGTACCTCAATCAGAAACTACTCCTTTTTACCCAAGAAGTCCGTATGCCGTAGCAAAACTTTATGCCTTTTGGATAGTAAAAAACTATAGAGAAGCTTATAACATGTATGCTTGTAACGGCATCTTATTTAACCACGAAAGTCCATTAAGGGGAGAAACTTTTGTTACAAGAAAAATTACCAGGGGTGTAGCAAAAATAAAGTTAGGCCTTCAACAAAAAATTTTTTTAGGAAATATTAGTGCTAAAAGAGATTGGGGGCATGCAAAAGATTACGTAGAAGGAATGTGGCGAATGCTTCAACAAGATGTTGCTGATGACTATGTATTAGCAACTGGAGTTACAACTACTGTAAGAGATTTTATCACCATGTCGTTTAAGGAAGTAGATATTGAAATTGAATGGAATGGTGAAGGAATAAACGAGAAAGGTAAAAATAAAGCAACTGGTGATATCTTAGTTGAAATTGATGAGAAGTACTTTAGACCTACTGAAGTTGATTTATTAATTGGAGATCCATCTAAAGCTAAAAAAGAATTAGGGTGGGAACACACACATGATTTAGCTAGTTTATGTAAAGATATGGTCCAGGCAGACCTTAAATTATTTAAACAAGACCAATACTTAAAAGAAGGTGGATACGACACTTTGAATCAAAATGAATAAAACAGATAAAATCTATATTGCTGGTCATAGAGGAATGGTTGGTTCTGCTATAACAAGAAAACTTAAAGAAGAAGGGTTCAATAATTTTGTCTTAAGAACATCTTCCGAATTAGATTTAACCAACCAACAAGCGGTAAATGATTTTTTTGCAGAAGAGCAACCTGATTACGTTTTTTTAGCAGCAGCAAAGGTTGGTGGCATTCATGCCAACAATATTTATCGAGCAGATTTCATCTATCAAAACATCATGATAGAATCCAACATAATTCATGCGGCATACATCAATAAGGTTACTAAGCTATTATTCTTAGGATCCTCCTGTATTTATCCAAAGATGGCGCTTCAGCCACTAAAAGAAGAATACCTTTTAACAGACACTTTAGAAGAGACAAACGAACCTTATGCTATTGCAAAAATTGCTGGGATAAAAATGTGTGAAGCCTACCGAAATCAATATAACTGTAATTTTATTTCGGCTATGCCAACAAATCTGTATGGTCCAAACGACAATTACGATTTAAATAATTCTCATGTTTTACCTGCCTTAATAAGAAAGTTTCACACAGCTAAAGAAGATAGTAATGATAGTGTTGAACTTTGGGGAACTGGCTCTCCAATGAGAGAATTTTTACATGTTAACGATTTAGCAGAAGCTTGTATTTTCTTGATGGAAAATTACAATGACGAGCAATTTGTAAATATTGGGACCGGAACCGACATTACCATTAAAGACCTTGCTTTAACCATTAAAGATGTAGTAGGGTTTGAGGGAGAATTAACTTTTGACACCACAAAACCAGATGGAACCCCACGAAAATTAATGGATGTATCTAAAATTCATGCTTTAGGCTGGAAACATAAAATTGATTTAAAGGAGGGCATTGAAAAGGTTTATGAGGAGGTAAAACACCTCGATTTTCAAACAACTTCTCGTTAATAACATCCCTGTTAGAGTAGCTAATTCCCTAAAACAAATTAATATTATTGTTTCTTTAAGAAGTATGAAACGATTTTTGTCATTTATTTTTTTCACCTGTTGCTTAGCCACAATAAGTAATGCCCAAATTTTAGGCATCAATAAACCACTGTTTAGCGATCTTCCTTTTTTCAATACTGAATTCATCAAAACCAACAATATTAAATCCATCACTGGCTCAATATCTTCTAAAAAAGTACGAGACATTATCCGTTCAAACGGATTAGACTACCATTATAGGTTTAGTGAAGATGGAAATCTTATCAATCAACTTTCTACCCATTTTTCAAAAGGGTTAAAAGACTCTACCATTGTTTCTTATGAGTACGAAAACAATAACATCAGCGTCAAGAGAAAAAGTGATAGCTATGGCTACTACTCCTACCATTACCAATATGATGATTTAAAAAACATCATTACGCAAACATATTGTAGGGATGAAAATAAATTTCATGCTAAAAACAAATTTGAACTTAAGAAAGAATACATCATTGTAAGGGACAGTTTCTCCTATCAAAAGTTTGGTGAAGAGCAAACTAAAAAAATATTTTACAATGGGTATGGCAAAAAATTCAAGGAACAAATTAACTATTACAATGAGTATGGTTATTTAATAGAAGAGTACACCAAGTTTATTATTGGTAACAGCAAGAAGAAATTGACATATGAATATGATGAAAATGGAAGGCTTTTTAAAAAGCACATTTATGCTAATATTGCTCAAGGAAAGAAAACAACAGAAGTTTACAGTTATGATGAAATTGGAAATGTATTAAACATTAAATATTATAATAACGAAACACACGTGTCAACCAAGCAGTTTTTATATGATAAAAAAACCATGTTACTAACAGCGATGATTGTGGAAGAAAAAGAAACGGCCTTTCTTCGAATAATAAAATATAGGTATACCTTTTTCGATGGTTCTACAAACTTTACTGAATTAAACAACGCATCAGATAGTTTAATTATTCCTGGAACAAAGTAAGTCTAATTGATATAATACGGGGAAATCATTAAATAAACCACTACTCCGCTTACAGCCACATACAACCACAATGGAAAAGTGATTTTTGCAATTTTTTTGTGTTGATCAAATTGTTCAGATAAGGTTCTTACATAAGTAATCAAAACCAAAGGTATTATTGCAACCGAAAGTAAGATATGCGAAATTAATACAATAAAATAAATCGTTTTCACGATTCCCTCTCCCCCAAATTTGGTAGACTCAGAGGTCATGTGATAAGCGATATACATTAACAGAAAAAGAACAGACAGCCCAATATTCACTTTCATAATTCGCTCATGTAAGCCTCTATTTCCTTTTTTAATCGCCATTACTGCTACAACTAAAAGTATGGCTGTTAATCCGTTTATTGAAGCATAAATTGGAGGTAAAAAGCTTAGCGGTTCAACATTTGGAATTTTTATACCAAATAAGACTGCTACCGCAATTGGTAAAAAAATAGAAATAAAAATAATGAGTTTTTTATGCTTTGTTTCAGTCATTAAATTCTATCAATAAGAATAATGGTCAATGATAATATTAAGTACAAATACGACATAAGCATGACGCGCAAAGCAAATTTATCGTCTAAGGTCTTTACTAATTTGATTGCCGGATAAACCATTAATAAGGACAATGCAAATAGTCCAACAGTTGCAATTCTACCGGTAATTTGAAAATATTCTGGTAGTATACTTGCCATCATCAAGGCAATACTACTGATTAAAATAAAACTCGCTGTTGTTCTATTTTTCTTCCCAAAAGGAAGCATTTTAAAGCCTGCTTTTTTATATTCATCATTAACTTTCCATGCTATTGCCCAAAAATGTGGGAATTGCCAAAGAAATTGCATCGCAAATAGAATACCTGCTTCGACACTAAAACTTCCGGTTGCCGCAACCCATCCTAACATTGGAGGAAATGCTCCTGGAAATGCTCCAACAAAAACAGAGATGGTTGATACTCGTTTCAAAGGAGTATATAACGCTACATACATAAATATGGCCAATGCTCCTAAAATCCCAGTTAATGGATTAAGTGTCCATAACATTACAATGCCTAAAAATCCAATTATTGAAGAAGTCCAAACTGCTTCCTTTACGCTCAACTTATTTAACGGAAGAGGCCTATTCTTGGTCCTATCCATTAACTTATCATAGTTCTTTTCAATCACCTGATTAAATGCATTGGATGAACAGGTAATTAAAAATCCTCCTACAATTAAAGAAAAAATATCTGTTATACCATAAGCACCTCCGCCTATGAAATACCCAAAAACAGCCGAGATCACAACAAAAGCAGTCAGCTTTAACTTAAAAAGCTGTGCATAACACCCTACTCTCTCGCTAAAACTAAGCGCATATTTGCTGGATGTTTTTGTAATAGACATAAATCTTTTTCGGTTTAGAATGGACAAATATAAAAAATCAAAAACACATTGTAAAATCTACTCATCAGCATTTTATTTTTTTGTGCATTCATTCTATAGATTTACTTTAAATAGCTAAATTTGGCGGTTATTAAGTCATCTTGGCAGAAACAATGGATTGGTAAAGTTTTTGACTAAGAGCTGAAAAATAAAATTAATAAAATGAGCGGATCAGGAATATTAAGTAAAGTACTTAAAACCTTTGTAGGGAGTAAATCAGATAGGGATTTTAAAGAATTATCACCAATAATTGATGAAGTAGCAACTCCATTTGACGCATATTCTTCATTGAGCAATGATGAACTTAGAGCAAAAACTGGAGAACTCAAAAACAGGATTGCTGAAAAAACGAAACCTCATGAAGATGAAATTGCCAATCTAAAAGAAAAAATAGAAACTGATTTAAACTTATCCATTGCTGATAAAGAGGCTATTTATATTCAAATTGATAAATTAGATAAAGAAATTCTTGATCAAATAGAAGAAGTTTTAAAAGAGATTCAAGGAGAAGCATTTGCTGTAGTTAAAGAAACTGCAAGAAGGTTTACTGAAAATAAAGAAATTGAAGTTACAGCCACCCAAATGGATAAAGACATGGCTGCGGAAAGAGAAAGTGTTGAAATAAAAGGAGAAAAAGCTACCTTTTACAATACATGGTTAGCTGCTGGAGTTGAGGTTTCTTGGGAAATGATTCATTATGATGTGCAGTTAATTGGTGGTAGAGTTTTACACGAAGGTAAAATTGCAGAGATGATGACTGGAGAAGGTAAAACTTTAGTGGCTACACTCCCTGTTTACCTTAATGCACTTGCAGGAAAAGGAGTTCATCTTGTTACAGTAAACGATTATCTGGCAAAAAGGGATTCGGAATGGATGGCTCCGATATTCGAATTTCATGGGCTTACCGTTGATTGTATTGATAAACATGACCCCAATTCACCGGAAAGAAGAAAGGCTTATTTAGCTGACGTTACTTATGGAACAAACAACGAATTTGGTTTCGATTATTTGAGAGACAATATGGCTCGTTCGCCAGAAGATTTGGTACAGCGTAAACATCATTATGCGATAGTAGATGAGGTAGATTCTGTACTGATTGATGATGCTCGTACACCATTGATTATTTCTGGTCCAACTCCAAAAGGAGACATTCATGAATTCCATGAATTAAAACCAAGGGTTGAGAAACTGATGTCAGCCCAAAGAAAATATGTTCAAACCGCTTTATCTGAAGCAAAAAAAACCTTAGCTCCTGTAATTGATGGAGAGAAATTAAGTAAAGAGGATCAAGAATCAGGAGGAATGGCTTTATTAAGAGCTCACCGTGGATTGCCAAAAAATAAAGCCCTAATTAAGTTTTTAAGTGAGCAAGGAATTGGAGCAACACTTCGAAAAACAGAAAATTTCTACATGCAAGACCAGAGCAAAGAGATGCATTTAGTAGATGCTGAATTATTCTTTGTTATTGATGAAAAAACGAATAGTGTAGAACTAACGGAAAAAGGAGTTGATTTAATTACAGGTTCTGGAGATGATCCAACATTCTTTGTAATGCCAGATATTGGAATGGAGGTTGCTGAAATAGAGAAATCAAACCTTCCTGACAATGAGAAGTTGACGAAGAAAGATGAAATGATTCAAAATTATTCTGTTAAAGCAGAGCGAATCCATACCATCAATCAATTACTTAAGGCATATGGAATGTTTGAAATAGACGTAGAGTATGTTGTGATGGACAATAAAGTGAAGATTGTTGATGAGCAAACTGGTCGTATCATGGATGGAAGGAGATATTCTGATGGATTACATCAAGCCATTGAAGCAAAAGAAAATGTAAAAGTTGAGGCCGCCACACAGACTTATGCAACAGTTACTTTACAGAACTATTTTAGAATGTACCATAAGCTTTCAGGAATGACAGGTACTGCTGAAACAGAATCACAAGAGCTTTGGGATATCTATAAATTAGATGTAGTTGTCATTCCAACGAACAGACCAATTGCCCGTGAGGATCGTGAAGATTTAGTTTACAAAACAACAAGAGAAAAATACAATGCCATCATTGAAGAAGTGGTTACCTTAGTAGGACAAAAAAGACCTGTTTTAGTTGGTACCACTTCTGTAGAAATATCTGAACTATTGAGTAGAACACTCAAAATGAGAGGAATTGATCACAATGTTTTAAATGCAAAATTACACCAGAGAGAAGCAGATATTGTAGCTGAAGCAGGTAAAGCCGGTGCAGTTACCATTGCAACAAACATGGCTGGTAGGGGTACCGACATTAAATTGGGAGAAGGAGTAAAAGAAGCAGGCGGTTTAGCAATCATTGGTACAGAAAGGCATGACTCTAGACGTGTGGATAGGCAGTTAAGAGGTCGTTCAGGTAGACAGGGAGATCCAGGGTCTTCACAATTTTTTGTTTCGTTAGAAGATAACTTGATGAGACTATTTAACTCAGAAAGAATTATCAAATTGATGGATAGAATGGGATTAGAGGAGGGAGAAGTTATTCAACATTCAATGGTATCAAAATCAATTGAACGTGCCCAGAAGAAAGTGGAAGAAAACAACTTTGGCATTAGAAAGAGGTTACTTGAGTATGATGATATCATGAACTCTCAACGTGAGGTTATCTACACTAAGCGAAGAAATGCTTTACATGGTGAACGATTAGGTGTTGAAGTATCCAACATGGTCTATGACATCTGTGAATCTATCGTAAATGAATACCAAGACTATAGAGATTACGAAGGCTTTAAATTAGAGTTATTTAGAGTATTGTCTATAGAGTGTCCTTTCTCTGAAAAAGAATTTTTTGAAGGAAATTCTACTGAACTCATCGAAGATTTACACGAAAAAGGTGTAAGCCATTACGTTAAAAAATCTGAATTAATTGCTGCTTCAGCATTACCAATTATTCAAGATGTCCATGAAAACCAAGGGGCTCAATATGAAAACATTGTTGTGCCAATCACTGACGGGAAAAAATCGATTAACATCACAACACCTTTAGAAAAAACCGTAGAGAGCGATGGAAAAGAGTTGATAAAATCAATTGAAAAGATGGTTATTTTGGCCATGATTGATGATGACTGGAAAGAACACCTAAGGGAAATGGACGAGTTAAAACAATCTGTTCAGAATGCTGTCCACGAGCAAAAAGACCCATTACTGATTTACAAATTTGAGGCCTTTAAGTTATTTAATGAAGTATTGTTAAAGATGAATAAAGAAGTTGGTAGCTTCTTGATGAAGGCTAGTTTACCGAAACAACAAGAAGATATAACGACCCAAAAGCAACCTCGTAAAAAAACAGACATGAGCCAACTGGAGACCAGTCGCCCAGAAACGGTAGCGAGTAGTGCACAACAGCAAGAAGGAGCACCTGCTCCACCTCCACCAAAAACTCAACCTGTTAGGGTAGAGAAAAAGGTTGGACGAAACGAACCATGTCCCTGTGGAAGTGGTAAAAAATACAAACAATGTCACGGGAAATTAGGTTAATCGGATTTATCCTTTTAACCTTTTCTTCCTATTGTTATGCTCAACAAGTTGAGGATAAATCACCTCTTTACATTCAACCTGAAATTATGGTTGGAAAAATTGTACCTAACGCTCAAGCCAGAGCATTTCCATCCCTAAAACCTCAACAACTCTTTGCTGTAAACGTTGGCGCTACTCAACTCGACACCAACGCTTGGGGGAAGTATTATAACTTTCCTGAAGCGGGAGTTATGTTTGCCTATTCTAATTTAGGAAACAATCAAATAATGGGTCATCAACTAAGTGCTGTGCCTTATGTTACATTAAGGGTTTTTAATAACTTTTCTGATGCTTATCGATTAAAATTAGGCGCTGGAGTTTCTTATTTTAGTACATTTTTTGATAGCATTAATAACCCGACCAATGATATTATTGGGTCTCACTTTACTTGGGACATCAAAGTCTTTTTATACCGAGAAATTCTCAAATCGAGCAAGTTTAATTTAAGAGCGGGTGTGGGGTTTTCACATGAGTCAAACGGACATACACAAATACCTAACTTAGGGGTCAACTCATTTTTGTTTAGCCTTTCAGGCCAATTTCACAACATAAAATACAACGACTTTGAGTTTCCAAAAAGAAGAAAAGGATCAAACCACTCTGCTAAAAAATATTTTATAAATGCTCAACAAGGATATGGTTTTCACGAACAAGACCCCACAGAAGGACCAATGACCAATAGAAAAAAACCCGTTTATTCAACTGCAATAGCCTATGGTGTTATATTTAATAATCACATTAAATTAAGAACTGGGTTAGTTTATCGCTTTTATGAGCAATTCAATACGCATCTAAAAGAAAATGATGTTGAAGGTCTAAGTGACAATAGAAGTTTGGCATCATCAAATGTTATTTTGTTTGTCGGAAACGAATTTTTAATGAGTCATTTTGCTTTTGACGTACGATTTGGAGTAAACCTATATAAACCCTTTTACAGAAAATTTAACGATGAAAAAGATATAGGCACAGTACTCAGAAAGTTGTTTACATCTCGAGTAGGGCTAAACATGTATTTAAAAAATACCAATAAATTACCTCAACACAACTTTTTTATTGGCGCACATATTAACGCAAATATGGCTAAAGCTGATTTTACAGAATTCAGTTTAGGCTATAGTTTTTTATTAAGAACACCTAAAGAAAAAACCGTTCATTAAACCTTTCAACCCCATATTAACGTTCATATTCCTGGTGCTCTTTATCAACGGAGGGTTAGCACAAGAACTACAAAAGAAAAAGAACGTTTCTTTCATAGAAGGAGAATACATGGTTGGAAGGGTTATCCCAAACTATTTAAACAGGTTTCCAAGTACACATGGTCAACATGGATTAGCAATCAGCTTAGGGTCATTTAAAACTGACACTAATAGTTCTTGGGCAAAGTATTACAATTATCCTCAAACTGGAGTTACACTATTTTATTCTAATTTAGGGAACGATCAAATATTCGGAAACGAGTTTAGCGCTGTAACGTTTATATCATTAAACATATTCAATAAAGCTGTTAGACCTTACGACCTTAAAATAGGGATAGGAGCTGCCTATTTTACAACTCATTTCGATAGCATCACAAACTTTAGAAATGTTGATGTAGGCTCTCCTTTTACATGGTCATTTCAAGCTGGAGTTTATAAAACGATTATCGAAAAAAGAGGCCTGAATTTAAAACTTGGTGTTGTATTCTCTCATGGATCCAATGGACATACACAGCTTCCAAATTTTGGTATTAATTCAGCATTAGCATCTATATCTGCTCAATTTTATGATCGTAACATAGAAAAGTACCATCTCCAAAAAAGCAAAACAAAGCTGTCCAAACCACCAAAAAGTTATGACCTGGGCATTAGTTATGGCTTAGGGTTTCATGAATATGGAGACAAAGATGGTCCAGTTGGTGGGCCTAAAAAAGGAGTTCATTCATCATCTATTTTTGTTGGAAAAACATACAACAACCACCTAAGATGGGGTCTCGGCCTTACCTATCGTTACTATGCAGTTTATGAGCATCAAATTGAAGCCAATGATTTGATTGAATACCAGAAAAGCCCAACAAAATCAGCCTCTAACATGGTTCTCTTTACAAATGCTGAATTTCTAATGAGTCACTTTAGCATTGACATAGAACTTGGTATAAATCTCTATAAACCTTTTTACAAACAATATGAAAAAGATTTCCCTCCAGACCAACAAATAGAGTCTTACTCCAAATTTAAAGCAAACTTCAAAAGACTGCTTTCAACACGTTTAGGGCTCAATTTATACTTATTCAACACCAATAAACTTCCCAAGCATAATTTCTATATTGGCCCACATATAAAAGCCAATTCAGGCCAAGCAGACTTTACAGAACTCTCTCTGGGCTATGTTTATCGATTAAATTAGTTTCAAAAGTCATTTTTTGATCACTTTTCGTTAGTTCAGCTTTTGGGAATATCATAGGTTTGAAATAATTATATTTGAATACGCTATGGTATACACTATTTTAAAAACTATTGCCAAACTTGCTTTAAATGTATTTTTTAAAAAAATACACATTGAAGGAAGAGAGAATATTCCTAAAGATGGCCCTTTTTTAATTGTGGCCAATCACCCAAGTTCTTTTTTAGACCCTGTAAGCATTGCTGTTTTAGTAAAACAAAAAATCAGCTTCTTGGCAAAAGGAGTCATGTTTAAAAACAAGATAATCGGATCTATTTTAAGGGGGCTAAATATGGTCGCTATCCATAGAGCAGAAGACAACCCAAAAATGCTTTCTTCAAATGAAGATGTTTTTAAAGATTGCTATAAAAAACTAAGCAATAAAGGTGCAATAATGATTTTTCCTGAAGGAACAAGTGAAATGGAAAGGAGGCTTAGAAAAATCAAAACAGGCGCAGCTCGTATAGCGTTAGGTGCTGAAAAGGAAAATGATTACAACTTAAATGTTACTATCCTACCAGTAGGATTAAACTATTCTAAATCGAGCCGTTTTAGAAGTGAATTGGTAATCAATATTGGAACCCCTATAAATGTGTTAGACTATAAAAGTGAACATCAAAAAGATGAAGTAAATGCTGTTCAAGAACTAACAAAGGATATCGAAGACAAAATTCGAAATCTAATTGTGGCTATAGATAAACATGAGTATGACGAATTAATAGAAAGGGTAGAAAGTATTTATAAGACCGAACTCACCAAAACAACTGACATAAATGAAAGTCATCATTTGACACAAATTAAGATCTCCCAAGAAATTGTAGAAGCAGTAAAACATTTTCAGCACAACGAACCAAAACTTTTTGATGATACTAAATTTAGGATAGATAGTTACTTTGAGAAACTGTCCAAAACCAATCTTTCCGATAAAAACATGAAGCAAGGATTGCAAAATGAGAATTTAATTGTCTATATCCTAAAGTCAGTTTTTAAATTGATTGTTGGGTTTCCAATATGGCTGTTTGGCATTATTAATAGTTACATTCCTTACAAACTCCCAAGATACATTGCATTAGCCATTACAGATAGTGAAGCTTTTTATGGCGCACTACTCATGTCGTTGGGTACCGTTATATTTGTGCTCTTTTATTGTTTAGAAGTTCTTTTATTGTGGTTTTTACTACACTCTCCCATATTAACTGTAGCTTATGCGATTGCGCTTCCATTATCTGGTTTCTTTACTATTTACTATGCGAGATTTGCCAGAAAATTTTATTACAACTGGAAATTAATATCGAGTTTTTATAGCAAACAACAAATGGTATCAGAATTGATAGAAGAACGTAAAAACATTATTATTGACTTAGAACAAATAAGAGAAAAATTTAGTGCTGTAAATGTTTAATTCTTTGAAAATAATTTTCCTCTTGATCATTGCTTTATTAAGTGAATACCAGGTTTCTGCACAACAAATTCAAGAAAACAACTATGGAATAAATGGTGGGGTAATCATAGCGATTGGAAATAAATTTGACAGAATAGGGATTAACGTAAATGCTTATTATTTAAAAAACCATTTTCAACTTAATCCAGAATTACGAGTTTACATCAATTTTAAAAACTTAGGCCCTAAAAAACAATACTTTGAAGGAGTGGCAAGTCTCGGGTTAGTTTATGGTTATGGAAAAGTTTCATCCGATACCAATTATTTTTATAGTGCTGTGAGCAATCAAACTCAGTTAAAAAATAGTGTTGGCTATGCTTTCAATTGGTACTTTAATACTGTTGGCACTTCCCAACAAACCGGGATTGTCTCATTTGAATTTAGCCAAGTGAATTTCATTGCTGAAAATGACATCTTCGCTCGCCCGAAATTAGACCGATACCGTACAGGGGCTTTTTTACTTCAATACAGAGAAGAAAGAGCTCAATTTGGAATTAATTCGACCCTTTTTACTGGAGAAATGGGGAATAAAGTATCTGATGAAAGCTACCCTTATACCCATATTTATAAAAACAGAGACGGGGGTAATCATACAGAAATATCTCACGGTTTATTGAGCGCGCAATTTCAATATGTTACCTCTTCCTCCTACCAAAAAATTCAAGGGAGCCTGGGTGTAGATTCAGAAAAAGTTAGGCATGCAATCCAAAACAGAGTAGTGCATGATTTGATTTTTCTTCCCAAAAACTGGCGTAAGAAAGATAACGCCCATATTCCTATGCTTGATGAAAATGGGAAACAATATTTATTTCAAGAAAATCAAAAAATCAGACCTACCTCTTTCTATTACAACTTGTTCTCCAATCCAGGACTTTTTTATTAGACAGAAATTTAACAATCCAATAGTTAGTCGTTATTATTATTTGAATTCTGAAAGAATCCACTTTTTTTGGTTAAATTGCTGCTTCTAAACTAACTAAACTTAATTCAAAATGAAAAAAATAGCCTTAATGCTATGGTGCGTTGCACTATTTAATCTTGCATTTTCTCAAACATACAGTCCTAATTTTTTGGATGGACGTGTAATGTTCAAATTAAAAAAAGAAGTAAAAGCTAATCCAAATGAACTGAATAGAATAGACAAACATTCTTTTAGTTTGGAAGAAGATGTAGCGGACTATCCAATCTTAAAAGAAGCATTAGAAGGTTTTGGTTTAACTAAGTTTGAGCGTCCAAGTTATTATACGGGTAAGGCGGAGTTAATGAAAATTTACCGTATTACTTTTACTGATTTTGCAAAAATTGATGAATTGGTTGATAAGTTATCTCGCTTAGGTATTATCGAATTTGCAGAAAAAGAGCCTATTTATAAGACCAGCTTTATACCCAATGACACATTTCATTCTGGAACAAACAAATGGTACCATACATTAGTAGGGTCTGAAGCTGCTTGGAACATAAGTACTGGTAGTAATAGCATTAAGGTTGCTATTGTTGACAATGCTGTTTTTGCGAACCATAGTGATTTAACAACTTTCTTACAAAGAGATGTTTCAGATAATGATAATGATGCTACACCTCCACAAGATTACAATGCTAATTCTGGATGGTCTCATGGTACACATTGTGCTGGATTAGCAACTGCTGATATTAACAATGCTAAAGGAATTGCTTCTTTAGGTGGTGATGTTGAATTAATAGGAATTAAAGCAACGCCTAACTCTGGAGCTTCTGGAAGTGTTTACAACAGTTATGATGGAGTTCAATGGGCTTGTAACAACGGTGCAAATGTAGTAAGCATGTCTTTTGGTGGTCCTTCATCAAGTGGTGCTTTTCAAGCCTTAATTAATGCTTATCCAACGATTGTTTTTCTTGCTGCTGCAGGAAATGATAATAATACTGTACTTCAATACCCTGGAGCGTATAACAATGTTATCTGTGTAGGTTCTGTGGATGCCAATGATGGTCGTTCATTCTTCTCTAATTATAATGGTGGTACTCCATATGTAGATATTGCTTCTCCTGGTGGATACTCCAATGGTGGTCTATTAAGTACTGTTTACACTACTGGCGGTAATAATTATGCTAAGATGGGTGGAACTTCAATGGCAACTCCTTTTGCCGCTGGATTGGTAGGATTGATGTTAAGCATTAATCCAGCGATGACTCCTTCAGCTATAGAAGCCTGTTTAATAAGTTCTGGTGCTACGATTAATCAAAATATGGGGCCAAGAATAGATGCGCTTGCGGCTTTACAATGTGTACAAGCAACATTAAATGGAGATCCAATTCCTGCATTTACTGGAAATCCAACAAGTATAACTGAAGGACAATCTGTAACATTTACAGATAACTCTGCTGACGGTGGTAACCCAATTACCAACTGGACATGGACTTTCCCTGGTGGAACTCCAGGTTCTTTTGTTGGGCAAACCCCTCCTGCCATTACTTATGCAACTGCTGGGGTTTATGATGTTACGCTGTCAGTAACCAATTCTCAAAGTACTGTTCCATTAACAAAAACAAGCTACATTAACGTAAGCCTTGTTCCTTATGGAAACTGGATTGTTCAAAACTCTGGATTCTCAACAGCTTCAAGAGGTATTAACTGGATATCAATTGTTGATGCCAATACTGTTTGGGCTACTGCTTATGATGGATCAGGTGGAGGAGCAAACATCCAAGAATTTACTAAAACAACTGATGGTGGAAATACATGGACGCCTGGAAACATCAATGTTGGAAATACTGGGTTAGGGATCTCTCACATTCATGCTTTTGATGCCAACACCGCATGGTTAGCTGCGTACCCTACTGCTGGCGGTCAAACTGGTGGTATATGGAAAACAACGAATGGTGGAGGAACTTGGTCAAGACAAAATACAGCCACATATTCAGATGCTGCTTCATTTACAAACGTAGTACACTTCTGGGATGCCAATACTGGTTTCTGCCAAGGTGACCCAATTGGTGCTGGAAATGGAGAATTTGAGTTATATACAACAACGAATGGTGGAACAACATGGAATTTAGTTTCGGGAGCAAATATTCCGAACCCTTTAACGGGAGAATACGGGTATACACGGCAAATAGAAGTTGTTGGAAACACTGTATGGTTTACAACCAACATGGGTAGAATTTATCATTCTACTGATCAAGGAGCAACATGGGCTGTTTATCAATCCCCATTGAGTGATTTTGGTGGAACTGGACAAAGTGGTAATTTATCCTTTAAAGACGCTTCTACGGGTCTTATAATTGATAACAATGGTGTTGTATATGAATCTACGAATAGTGGTGCTACATGGAACACGGTTACCACAACAGGTTCTGTATTTGTAAATGGGTTGTGTTATATAGAAGGAACGAACACGGTATTTTCTACTGGTGCGAACCCAGCTGGTTCTTCATACAGCCAAGATGGTGGTGTGACATGGAATATTATCGATACTGATCAACATTTATATGTTGAATTCACCAATGTTTCAATTGGATGGTCAGGTTGGTTTAACCAAGATGCCAATACCAATGGAATGTGGAAGTGGAACAACACTTCTGGAGCTTTAGTAGCAAACTTCCAGGGAACACCTGGTCAAGCTTGTACTAATTCAACAGTACAATTCACGGATCTATCTTCTGGTTCTACGCCTACTTCATGGTCATGGATATTTAATGGAGGTACACCTGCAACTTCTTCGGCTCCAAATCCAACTGTAACTTATGCTACACCTGGATTTTATACTGTATCGTTAACAGTAGATGATGGGAATGGGCCTACAAACTATACAGATAGTGCGCATATTGAAGTTGTTGCACCAACAACTCAACCAAGTGCTATTAGCGGTGTAACTGCTCCTTGTGAGTTTGATGTTGAAACCTATTCTGTGACAAATGTACCTGGTGTATTTTATACTTGGACATTACCTGCAACATGGACAGGAGCTAGTGGTTCTAACTCTATTATTGCTACTGTAGGTTCTGCTGGTGGTAACATCACAGTTACGGCCGATAATGTTTGTGGAAGTAGTTCTCCAAGTATTTTACCAGTGACCATGTGTGTTATAACAGGTATTGATGAATTGGATAAAGAAGAGGTAAGTATTTATCCTAATCCTGCTCAAGACATCATATATGTAAATGGTGTTTATGACAATGCGGAAATTGAAAGTAAGGATGTTAAGATTGTAGATGTTTTAGGAAAAACTGTGATTGCTACGACAGTTAATAAAGCCAACTTTAAGATTAATATCGCTACATTAAATAAAGGGTTATACTTTATTCAGCTAAATGATGGAAGTATCACTCATAAATTTATTAAAGAATAAAACAAATTATGAAAAAATCCATTTTAGTAGCCGCTATTATAGGCTTGTTTGTAATCACAGGAAATGAAGTTTCGGCTCAAGATGCTAAAGCTGTTAATAAAATAGAAAAAGCAACTACGGCTGCTGTGAATACGATTAAAAAAGACAAAACATTATCAGCCGCTGACAAAGAAAAGTTCATCAAAAGGCTTTCTGCGTTATCAGATAGTGCACAGTCAACTGACAAGAAAACAAAAGTAGATTTTGAATTGGAGTACAATCGAATTGCAAGTAATTATGCAAGAATTACGAGTAAGGCACTCCCTGCTTTAGAACCTACTAAAAGTGGAAATTAACGTTTAATAATAATTACTTAGTTACAAATTGAAATTGGAGCGGAATTTTTTTCGCTCCTTTTTTTATTGGTAGTTTCCACTACCACAATAAGAATTTGAGCTTATTGCTTGAAGTTGAACAGAGTCAGCTGGTAAATTTTCGAAACGCATCCCGATAGAAACATTTACCGCAGCACTTAGGTTAACACAACATTGCATTTGATCGTTTATATTTCCATTGGCAAATGTGGTGGTCAATGAACTGAACCCACTCGCTTGGATGTATGTAAATAATGCCGGGTTAATAGAATGTACTGTTCCTTTTGTGAAGTTGGTTAGCTCTATATCAGTTACCAATGTGGCTGGGTCTACTCCAAATGTTACCTCATTCATTTTTATAATAATATGCCCCTGATCAAAACTCGGAACATCAGGCTCAATAGCCACCACTTCTTTTTCTTCCTTGCTACAAGACAATAGAATGAGACATAAAAAAGGAATTATTATTAATGTACTCTGAAACTTCTTCATAATTATGGGCTTTTTATTTATCAGCTAAATTTACATAAATTTAATTTATTCGATAATCTCCTGTTATTCATGCCTGGACCGTAGTTATTAAACAAATCAATATCCCAGTAAAGATTGATTTCATAATAGAATTAATAGTTACTAAAAATACAAAATAATCTTCACAAGACTATCCTGCCCAGCCTTCTCTATCTAAGCTCCTATACTGAATAGCCTCAGCCAAATGATGAGTTTTAATCGATGGTTCATTCTCTAAGTCAGCTATGGTTCTTGCTACTTTTAATATTCGATCATAAGCTCTAGCCGATAATCCCAGTTTATCCATCGCTTTTTTTAATAAATCTCTACCTTCTTGATCAATCTCGCATATCTCTTTTAAAGTTTTGGAAGAAATCTGCGCATTGGCATGTATTCCTTTTTTAGCTTTAAACCGTTCTTCTTGAATTTTTCTGGCAACAATTACCCGTTTTCTAATGTCATCACTTGATTCTCCAATGGTTTTATCACTCAGTTCATTAAATGAAACTGGTGTAACTTCCACGTGTAAATCAATCCTATCCAACAATGGTCCAGAAATTTTACTCAAATATTTTTGTACCACACCTGGCGAGCATACACAATCTTTTTCTGGATGATTGTAATAACCACAAGGACATGGGTTCATAGATGCTATCATCATAAAACTTGCTGGGTAGTCTACGGTAAATTTAGCTCGTGAAATAGAAATGTTCCTGTCTTCCAAAGGTTGGCGCAATACCTCTAAAACCGTTCTTTTAAATTCTGGTAATTCATCCAAAAACAACACCCCATTGTGCGCTAAAGAAATCTCTCCAGGTTGAGGAAACCCACCGCCACCAACCAAGGCTACATCTGAAATAGTATGGTGTGGTGATCGAAAAGGTCGTACACTGATTAAAGAGGTTTCTTTACTCAGTTTTCCTCCAACAGAGTGAATTTTTGTGGTTTCTAATGCCTCTTGCAATGACAAAGGAGGAAGTATTGTTGGTAATCGTTTGGCCAACATTGTTTTCCCTGCACCAGGAGGTCCAATCAAGATAACATTATGTCCACCAGCAGCAGCTATTTCCAATGCTCTTTTAATGTTTTCTTGACCTTTGACATCTTCAAAGTCAAAATCAACATTGTTTAAATTATTATAAAATTCTTTTCGGGTATCAATCTCTACTTTTTCCAGGATTGTATCTTTATTAAAGAAATCAATAACCTCTTTTATATTGTCAACTCCATAAACATCAAGTCCATCTACTATAGCTGCTTCTTTTGCATTTGCTTTAGGCAAAATAAAGCCCTTAAATCCTTCTTTTTTAGCTTGAATTGAAATGGGTAAAGCTCCCTTTATAGGTTGTAAACTCCCATCCAATGAAAGCTCTCCCATAATGACATAATCATTAACTCCTTCTTCATTCATTTGACCTGATGCAGCCAAAATACCAATAGCAATTGTTAAATCATATGCGGAGCCTTCTTTTCGAATATCGGCAGGAGCCATATTCACGACTGTTTTTTTGCCAGGCATTTTAAACCCAACATTTTTCAATGCTGCTTCTATTCTCTGTTGGCTTTCTTTTACTGCATTGTCAGGTAACCCAACCATAAAAAACTTCATCCCTCTATCCACATTTACTTCAACAGTAATGGTAATAGCATCAACACCAACAACGGCACTTCCGAAAGTTTTTACAAGCATTGAATCACAAATTTTCTTCGATGTAGTGAATTAATGAGTGAATTACTTTGATGTGAATTTCTTGTACTCTATCCGCATATTCAGCATGTGGTGCTCTTATTTCGATGTCACAAACTTCAGCCAATTTTCCACCTGTTTTGCCTGTTAATGCAACCACTACCATTCCTTTTTCTTTAGCTGAGAGAGCAGCTTTTAATACATTTTCTGAATTTCCGCTTGTGCTAATGGCTAACAACACATCTTCTTCTTTTCCTAAAGCATCAACATAGCGAGAAAAAATAGCATCATAGCCATAATCGTTTCCAACACAACTCATGTGTGAAGCATCTGAAATGGATACGGCTGGAATTGCTTTTCTATTTTCTCTAAATCTTCCTGTCATCTCTTCTGCAAAATGCATAGCATCACACATGGACCCACCATTTCCGCAGGAAATAATTTTCCCTCCATCATTAATTGAGCTTATCATACTCTTAGCAGCAGCCTCAATTTGCTGTATATTTTTTTCATCACCAATAAATTGGTCTAATAGTTGTTTTGCTTCTAAAAAATTATTTTTAATTAGCTCTATGCTCATTTTGTTATCCTTATTTTAAACTATTAAAATACAAAATAATAGCTATCAAATTTAGATAATAAATAAAGTATATCTATTTTTATAACCATTAAAAGAAGAAATCCATGAAGAAATTTATATCTACCCTAATATTAGCTGTGCTTATTATACCGGCTTTTGCACAAACTCAAGGACAAACAACCTGTTATACCAAATATGCAAAAGTATTTGAAAAAAGAGGCGCTTACGAGGTAAATGATAGCATTTATGATGATGTTATTATAACCATAAGAAAAGGAAGTATGGCTGATTGCTTTTATGGAAAGGTTAACGTAAAAAATGGTAGCGTTGATTACCATAACATGTATTTAAAATTTGAGGACAACACTTACGAAAAGCTTGATTTAAGATTTAAATACGAAGCTAAAAACCTACCTATAGTAAACGGTATTAGCAATGTAATCTTAACTGAAGATGAGGAACTGGTAAATGTTCTTTTCGTTAAAAAGATTAAACCTAAAAAGAAAAAGTATGCTAAGGCTGCTGAACCAGATTTCGATTTATAAGAAACGATATATTACAAAAAAGGGGTTGAAAATTTCAACCCCTTTTTTTATTTCTTGGCGTGAAATATTCTATTAATATCTTCTAATCGATGGGTTGTTATTTTGTTTGAGAAACTTTTATTCATAGCATCTTCAATAACATTGACTTGTTGCTTGGTTTCATGGTTATATGCTACATAATTGAAAAGTAGCTCACCTTTTTCAGTTAATAACGGTTTAAGTTGTTCAAAAAAATGTTGAGACAAAAATTCTTCAGGAACATTAATTCCTTTAAACAAGTCAACCAAGATTAAATCGTACTTATTATTAGTCGTTTTAACGAAACTCATTGCATCATCTATGATGATATTCATATTAGAATATTGATCCAATCCAAAATACTTATTTCCTAATGCTATTACTTTTTCATCGATTTCTACCGCATCCATCTTTGGATTAAGACCTAACTCTTTGTATATGATAGTTGGAATACTCCCTGCTCCACAACCCAATACCAAAACTGTATTGACACTTTCAATTTCTATTTTTTTTAATGCCTGCTGAAATACTCGATGTAAGGTTGCAAAAGAATAGTTTGCGTTTTTTGCATTGAGCACATATTTACCATCTTGAATAGCAACTATTAATTGGGAGTTGTATTTACTCGTTGTTTTTTCTACAACAATTCTATAAACGTAGCTTAAGTATTTCTGAAAATTGGTCAATCTCTATTCCTTTTTTTGGTATTATTTATTGAATAGCCGATCAGTAATAAAACGCAAAATGGTATTGTAAATGCTAAAATAAATGGAGAAAAATAGTCTCCTAAATAAAACACAAATGCAATAAGTAAAACGAATCCTATTCCTCCTAACGCTATCTTTTGTGCTAAATGAAGTTTCATTCAGTAAATATAAAAAGCCTTTCCAATATTGGAAAGGCTTTTAAAATATAATTAATGGTGACCTTACATCATTCCTGGCATTCCGCCACCCATTCCTCCCATAGGAGGCATAGCTGTACCTTCTTCTTCAGGCTCATCCGTAATTACACATTCTGTAGTTAATAATAATGCAGCAATTGATGCAGCATTTTCTAAAGCAATTCTAGTTACCTTGGTAGGATCAATAATTCCTGCTTTGTACATATTGGTGTATTCTTCAGTTCTTGCATTGTAACCGAAATCTCCTTTTCCTTCTCTCACTTTTTGAACTACAACAGCTCCTTCACCACCGGCATTAACAATAATTTGCCTTAATGGTTCTTCTATGGCTCTTTTTACAATCGCAATACCCGTATCTTCATCAGCATTTATCCCTTTCAAGTTAGCCAATACTTTTTCTGCTCTAACCAAAGCAACTCCTCCACCAGGAACAATTCCTTCTTCTACGGCTGCTCTTGTTGCAGATAATGCATCATCCACTCTGTCCTTTTTCTCTTTCATTTCTACCTCAGTAGTAGCTCCAACATAAAGCACTGCAACTCCACCAGCCAATTTTGCTAATCTTTCTTGTAGTTTCTCTTTATCGTAGTCAGATGTCGTTGTTTCTATTTGAGCTTTGATTTGTCCTACTCTTGCTTTGATGTCAGCCTTTTTACCAGCCCCATTAACAATTGTTGTATTGTCCTTATCAATCGTAATTTTTTCAGCTGTTCCCAACATCTCAAGAGTTGTATTTTCCAATTTAAACCCTTGCTCTTCAGATATTACATTAGCAGCAGTAAGAATAGCAATGTCTTCTAACATCGCTTTTCTTCTATCTCCAAAACCAGGAGCTTTTACCGTTGCTATTTTCAATCCTCCTCTTAATTTATTTACCACTAAAGTAGCCAATGCTTCACCATCTACATCTTCAGCAATAATTAACAATGGCCTTCCCGATTGAGCAACCGGTTCAAGAATAGGTAAAAGATCTTTCATGTTAGAAATCTTTTTATCATAAACCAACACGTATGGGTTTTCCATATCCACAATCATTTTCTCAGCATCAGTTACAAAATACGGAGATAAGTAACCTCTATCAAATTGCATCCCTTCTACGACATCAACCGTTGTTTCTGTACCTTTTGCTTCTTCAACAGTAATAACCCCTTCTGTTTTAACTTTAGCCATAGCCTCTGCTATTAAGCTTCCTATTGTTTCGTCATTGTTCGATGAAACTGTTGCTACTTGTTTAATCTTTTCATTGTCACTACCAACACTTTTTGATAGTTTACCTAATTCAGAAGTAACAGCTGCTACTGCCTTATCAATTCCTCTTTTCAAGTCCATTGGATTTGCTCCAGCAGCAACATTTTTCAATCCAGTAGTAACAATTGATTGCGCTAAAATGGTTGCCGTTGTCGTTCCGTCTCCTGCATCATCTGCAGTTTTACTCGCCACTTCTTTTACCATTTGAGCTCCCATATTTTCAACGGGATCATTCAATTCGATTTCTTTTGCCACAGAAACACCATCCTTGGTTACATGAGGTGCTCCAAATTTCTTATCTAATATTACATTACGTCCCTTTGGTCCTAATGTAACTTTAACTGCGTTGGCCAATTTATCAACACCAGTCTTAAGTGCGTCTCTAGCTTCTACATCAAATTTTATATCTTTTGCCATGTTAATCTCTTTTTAAATAGTTAAACTATTGCGAAAATATCTGCTTCTCGCATAATTAAATAATCTTTTCCTTCTACAGTAACTTCAGTTCCTGCATATTTCCCATAAAGAACAGTATCACCTGTTTTTACCGTCATAGGCTCATCTGGTTTTCCATTTCCAACTGCTACAATCTTTCCTCTTTGTGGTTTTTCTTTTGCTGTATCTGGAATAATAATTCCACCAGCTGTTTTTTCTTCAGCAGCAGAAGCTTCAACAATTACTCTATCTGCAAGTGGTTTAATTTTAATTGCCATCTTAGTTGTTTTTTGATTATGATAATTTATAAAAAAAATGCCCACTAAACATCTGCTCAGTTGGCATTTTAGAAAATCTTTTATTTCCTATTCTCCTTCTCCTTCTGGAGTTGGTTGACCAGCTCCTGCTGGAGTTCCAGCTGCTGGAAGCGGTACACCGTTTGCTACTGGAGCAGAAGGCATTGCTTTCTCATCAATTTGTTCAGTCATTTTTGATTGTGCTCCACCCTCATCATCAGTTGCAACTGGAGCCCCAGTAACTGCAGATGAAGCGATACTTAATACTACCAATGCAATACCCATCGTCCAAGTTGCTTTTTCCAAAAAGTCGGTTGTTTTTCTAACGCCCATAACTTGGTTATTTGTAGAAAATGCTGAGTCTAACCCTCCTTTAGGGTTTTGTATTAATACAATTAGTACTAAGAGTGCACAAACAATTATTACTAACACGGTGATGAATGCAAACATTATTTTAGTTTTTGTTTTAAAATTTTAATTTGGGCTGCAAAATAACTGCTTTTTTTTGGATTTTTCACTATTAATTTCTCGTAAGTGCTTATTGCTTCATTAAAATTGCCTTGATCCACATGAATTAATGCTAACGTTTCACTCACAATTCCAGTATCGGTTACACTTAAACGAGCCATGCTTGTTGGTGAATAAAATTCCGTTTTCTTCGGTTTTATCCTTGGGTCTTCTTGTATAAACTTATTAATGATGTCTTGATTTCTTTCTCTTTTATCTTCTTCATGAGTCTCTGGCTCATCACCATTATAGTGTTTTAACCAAGATGAGAACGAATGAGTCGCCTCTTCATCAAATAAATTAATTTCTTTTATAGCTGTAGTCTCCTCCTCAACAACTTCATCCGATTCTAATAAAATAGTACTACTTATTGCCGCTGTTAAATATTCCTTTTCTAAGAGATCTAATTCATCCTTCCCTTCAGTTGGAACAAATTTTTCATCCATTAAAACCTCTTTCTTCTTATCTTCTACTGCCTCAACAGCTTCAATTTCTTGAGCAACTTCCTCTTTTATATCTTGATGAATGTATTCAAAAAGTTTAGTCCTATCTGGACAAATGGACGCAGCCTTTTTTAATTGTTCTTCAAACAGAATGCTGTTTTTCGAATTCAATTGAATGGCATACATTAACTGTCCTGTTTGGCAATAGGGAAATGCTGTAATTATTGGAATAATTTCATCCTCAGAAATCGAAGAAATTTTCTCTGAATGATCTAAATATTGTATGAAGTTGTCAATTTGCATTTACCAATTACTTACTGCTTTATTAAAAATATCTTGCGTTAATTGATCGTTGATGTCCTTGATTAATTCATCCTCTATGCTCGCTAAGTTTTGTGAGCTTTCATAATCTGAATATCGAGTAAAACTTGTCTCAAAATCTGCCTCTTTATCCTTCGTATTGGTAAATTTAACCTTAACCGTTATTGATAGCCTATTCAGTGCTGCAGTCTCATTCCCTTGAATTGCAACTGAAGTCACATTATATCCCGTTATTGATCCTTCAAATTGCAAATCTCCATTATTGGTCGTCAGGTCTAAATTCGTTTGAGAAATGAATTTGTCTTTTAAATCTTCAGTAAAAGTTTGAGTTAAGTTAGCGCTCGCTAAAGGTGCATAACTTTGAAAAGTTTTTACAGAAACCGTTTTTACATCCTCAGGAATAGATGCTCCGGTAAAAGAATAATTTACTTTACAAGAAAAAAAAATTCCTGCCAATATGAATAGGGTAATATTTAAAATTCTTTTCTTCAATTATTTATATCATATTCTTTAATCTTTCGATAAAGTGTTCGTTCAGAAATTCCTAATTCTTCTGCAGCTTTTTTTCTCTTTCCGCTATATTTCTGCAATGCTTTAGTTATCATTTCTTTTTCCTTATCTGCCAAAGATAATGACTCCTCAACAACTTCTTCATGTCGTATTATTTGTTCTTCTTTAGGAAGAATTTGTGGTTTATAAACCTGTGGCTCTTCAATTGGCTGTTGTTCTTTCTTTTCATACAATCGCTGAACACTTTGCATCAATGCGGGGTTATTTGTGATGTCAGCAATTTCCCCTCCATTTTGTTGCATTAACCCCACAACTATATTTTTCAATTCTGTAACGTCACCTTTTAAATCAAACAAGACTTTATATAAAATATCTCTTTCCGATAAATCCGCGTTTTCACCTCCTTGATAAACAGTTGGTAGGTTTTGATTATTGTCTTCAGGCAAATATTTTGACAAAGTTTCAACACTAACATCTCTCGAACTTTCAATAACTGAGACTTGCTCAGCAACATTTTTTAATTGTCTAATGTTTCCTTTCCACCGATAATTTTCTAATAAATCTATTGCTTCATTAGCTAATTTAACCGCTGGCATTTTATATTTATTTGCAAAATCAGCTGCAAATTTTCTAAACAATAAATGAATATCTTCCTTACGTTCTCGTAATGCTGGCAATTGTATTGGCACAGTATTTAAACGATAAAATAAATCTTCCCTAAATTTTCCATTTTTTATTGCCTGCGGAATGTTCACATTTGTAGCAGTAACAATTCTAACGTCCGTTTTTAAAACTTTCGAAGAACCTACCTTAATAAATTCACCAGTTTCTAAAACCCTTAACAACCTTACTTGTGTCTGAACTGGTAATTCTGCTACTTCATCTAAAAAAATAGTCCCACCATCAGCAACTTCAAAATAACCTTTACGTGAGTCATGTGCTCCAGTAAATGCTCCTTTTTCATGGCCAAAGAGCTCGGAATCGATTGTTCCTTCTGGAATTGCTCCACAATTTACTGCAATGTATTTATTGTGCTTTCGTGCACTTAATTGATGTATAATTTGAGGCATTACCTCCTTACCAACACCACTTTCTCCTGTTATTAAAACTGATAAATCTGTAATGGCCACTTGAGCGGCAATATCTATTGCTCTATCCAGTACAGGTGAAGTTCCAATAATTCCAAATCGTTGTTTTATTTGCTGTGTATCCATCTTTTATTCTTTAACCGCTTTTCCTAAAAGTGTTCCACCGGTACAATTATCAACCTCTACCATCACATAATCTCCAACTTTATGATTCTCTTTTGGAAAAACAACCACTGTATTTTGAGAAGTTCTTCCCGCTAATTCTTCATTAGATTTTTTAGATACTTTTTCAACTAACACTTCATAAGTTCGTCCAACATAAGCTTTATTTGCTTCAAAAGAATGGTCTCTTTGTAAAGCAACTATCTCAGCCAGTCTTCTACTCTTATCTTCTTCGCTAACATCATCATCAAATTTCTTAGCTGCTTGAGTGTTTGGTCTTTCAGAATACTTAAACATATAAGAAAAATCATACTTAACATATTCCATTAACGACAATGTTTCTTTATGTTCTTCTTCCGTTTCTGAACAAAACCCTGCAATAATATCAGCAGAAATCGCACAATCTGGCATTACTTCTTTGATCTTATCAATCCTTCCCATGTACCATTCTCTTGTGTATCCTCGATTCATCTTTTCTAACATACGTGTATTACCACTCTGAAATGGTAAGTGAATGTATTTACAGATATTATCATATTTCGCCATAGTATCCAAAAACTCATCAGTGATGTCTTTTGGGTGTGAAGTTGAAAAACGAACCCTCAACTTTGGGCTAATCAGTGCTACTTGCTCCATTAATTGCGCAAAATTCATACTCTGATTTTTCTCTTCTTCAGATAAGGTTTCATAATCTTTTTTCAACCCTTCTTTTCCATACCACAAATAAGAATCTACATTCTGCCCTAAAAGAGTTACTTCTCTGTACCCTTGATTAAATAGCTCTTGAGCTTCATTTAAAATGGTTTCAGGATTTCTACTTCTTTCTCGTCCTCTTGTAAAAGGAACAACACAAAATGTGCACATATTATCACATCCACGAGTAATTGAAATAAATGCAGAAACACCATTACTCAACAAACGAACTGGGCTTATGTCTGCATAAGTTTCTTCTTTAGAGAGAATAACATTCACTGCCTTTTTACCCTCATCTACTTGTTTCACCAAGTTCGGTAAATCACGATAGGCATCTGGTCCAACAACAATATCGACCAACCTTTCTTCCTCTAAAAATTTTGCCTTGATTCGTTCTGCCATACAACCCAAAACACCAATAATCAATTCTGGCTTGGCTTTTTTAGCTTTTTGAAAAGACCTTAATCGTTGTCTAACTGTTTGTTCAGCTTTTTCTCGTATAGAACAAGTATTCACAAATACGACATCAGCCTCTTCAAGATTATTGGTTGTATTAAATCCTTCTTTAGATAAAATAGATGCAACAATTTCGCTATCCGAAAAATTCATTGCACAGCCATAGCTTTCAATATATACTTTCCTGTTTCCGTCTTCTTTTAATTCAAGAGTTGTTGCACTTCCCTGAATTGACTCGTCAATAACTTTATTTCCAATTTCCATATAAATCCTACTTCGGGAGCAAAATTACTTATTTTTTAGGTTTAATGACAAAATGACATGGAAACAAAAATTTGCTTATTAAAAAAAAGTATATTATTTTATAATATAAGAAGGTCGATTGAAAGGGTAATTTGGAAAATCCATTTTTTATTTCATTTCTTTGCAAAAAAAATTTATTCTTAAACCCTTAAATGAATGGCGAAGAATTTAGTAATTGTCGAGTCACCTGCGAAAGCAAAAACCATTGAGAAATTTCTTGGAAAGGATTTTACTGTTAAATCAAGTTTTGGGCACATTAGAGATTTGCCTGGAAAAAACATATCAGTAGACATCGAAAACGATTTCGCACCAGACTATGTTATCCCAGATGACAAAAAGAAAATTGTTGCTGAATTAAGAAAATTAGCAAAAGGAGCTGAAACAGTTTGGTTAGCATCGGATGAGGACCGTGAAGGAGAAGCTATATCATGGCATTTATTAGAAGCCCTGAAACTAAAAGAAGAAAAGACTAAAAGAATTGTTTTTCACGAGATTACTAAATCTGCTATTACTAAAGCGGTTGAGAATCCAAGAAAAATAAACAAAGATTTAGTTGATGCTCAACAAGCAAGAAGAGTATTGGATCGGTTAGTTGGTTATGAGCTCTCACCAGTATTATGGAAGAAAATAAAACCATCATTATCTGCAGGTAGGGTTCAATCCGTTGCAGTACGTTTGATTGTTGAGCGTGAAAATGAAATTTTAGATTTCGAATACACCTCGTCATACAAAGTAGTTGCCAATTTTGTGGTAAGTAATAATTCGGTATTAAAAGCAGAGTTACCACAACGATTTAAGACGAAGACTGAAGCTGAAAGTTTTTTAGAAAAATGTAAGTCTGCCGATTTCACCATTGAGAACTTGGAAACTAAACCAGCTAAAAAATCACCTGCAGCACCTTTTACTACTTCAACATTGCAACAAGAAGCAAGTAGAAAATTAGGTTTTTCTGTATCGCAAACAATGACAGTTGCTCAGCGTTTGTATGAAGCTGGAAAGATAACTTACATGAGAACTGATTCTGTTAATTTATCTAATGAAGCAATCGGGGCTGCTAAAAAAGAAATCAGTTCTTCTTATGGGGAAGAATATTCTCAAATAAGAAAGTATACAACTAAAGCAAAAGGAGCTCAAGAAGCTCACGAAGCCATTCGACCAACCTATATGAATGAACATACTCATATGGGTGACCCAGGTCAAACAAGGTTGTATGAATTAATTTGGAAAAGAACCATTGCTTCTCAAATGAGTGATGCCAAATTAGAAAAGACTACTGTAAAAATTGACATCTCAACAACTGAAGAAAATTTTGTAGCAAAAGGAGAGGTTTTGATTTTTGATGGTTTCCTAAAAGTTTACCTGGAAGGAACTGATGACGAAAATAATACTGAAAAAGAAGGAATACTGCCTCCTTTAACTGTTGGAGAGAGATTAAACATGCAGGAAATTTCTGCTACAGAACGTTTTTCTCATCACCCAGCAAGATACACTGAAGCCAGCTTGGTAAAGAAATTAGAGGCTTTGGGAATTGGAAGACCCTCAACTTATGCTCCAACAATTTCTACTGTTCAAAAAAGAGGCTATGTTGTTAAAGAAGATAGAGATGGTAACCAAAGAGATTTTACCACACTTACTTTAAAAGATGGAAACATTGATGATGTAACTGCAAAAGAAAATTACGGTTTTGAGAAAAAGAAAATGTTTCCAACAGATATTGGAACGGTTGTAACTGATTTCTTAGTAGAAAATTTTGGAAAAGTGCTGGATTATAGCTTCACAGCTAAAGTTGAAGAAGAGTTTGATGCCATTGCTGAGGGACAAAAGCAATGGAGTAAAATGATTGCCGATTTTTACAGTCCCTTTCATTCTCAAATTGAAGACACGTTAGAAAATGCAGAACGAGCTAGTGGAGAGAGAGCACTAGGGACAGATCCTGAATCGGGACGCCCATTAATTGTTCGGATTGGAAAGTTTGGTCCAATGGCTCAAATAGGAAAAACGGATGATGAAGGTGGAGCCAAATTTGCAAGTTTATTAACTGGTCAGACGATCGCTAAAATTACCTTAGAGGAAGCATTAGAACTTTTTAAATTTCCAAAAACTATTGGAGAATATGAGGGTCATGAAGTAATTGTTGCCCAAGGAAGATTTGGTCCTTATGTCAAATTTAATGAAATGTTTGTTTCCATTCCAAGGGATGAAGATATGGCTGGCGTTGATTTAAATAGAGCTATTGAACTCATTAGACAAAAACAAGAAGCGGATGCTCCAATTGATGAATATGAAAACTTACCTGTACAAAAAGGCGTTGGTCGGTTTGGTCCTTTCATTAAATGGAATGGGATGTTTATCAATGTAAATAAGAAATATGACTTTGATAATTTAACTCATGAAGATATTGTTGAGTTAATTGAAATCAAAAAACAAAAAGAAATTGATAAATATATTCACCGTTGGGATGAAGAAGGAATTTCTGTTCAAAAGGCACGTTGGGGAAGATTTAATATCATCAAAGGAAAATTAAAAATTGAATTGCCTAAAACATTTAAAGTTGAAAAATTAACTTTAGAAGAAGTGCAAAAAATGATTGAGGAAAAAACTCCAAAGAAAAAAGCAAGAGCAAAAAAGAAAAAATAAGATGGACTTCTCAGAATATTTTGATTCAATAAATCTAAATGAGGGTGATTTAAATGTTGATTATAAAGACAATCATTTTTTAAACACCATTGAATTTTATACCAATCAAGATACTTCTTCCTTTGATATTGCGATAATCGGTGTAGGAGAAGAGCGAAACTCTACCAACGAAGGATGTGCTACAGCCCCTAACCATGTAAGAAAATACCTCTACCGTTTAATTGCCTTTAACACATCTACTAAAATCATAGATTTAGGAAACCTAAAGGTTGGAGCCACTACGGAAGATACTTATTTTGCCTTAAGCTCTATCTTAGAGCATTTAATTAAACAAAATGTACTCCCAATAGTCATTGGAGGAAGTCAAGACTTAACTTATGCAAACTTTTTAGCCTATAAAAATATAGAACAAACTGTTAACCTAGTTGCGGTAGATTCTAAGTTTAATTTAGGTGAAGCTGATGAAGCAATAAGTTCTAACAACTTTTTAACAAAAATAATTCTACATCAACCTAACTTCTTATTCAATTATAGCAACATTGGTTACCAAAGTTATTTCATCGACAAAGAGCAAATAGAACTAATCTCAAAATTATATTTTGATTCTTATCGATTAGGTCAGGTCCAAAAAAATATTGAAGAAGTAGAACCAATTGTAAGAAATGCAGACATCTTGAGTTTTGACATTTCTGCTATTCGACAATCAGAAGCTCCAGGAAACAAAAATGCTTCTCCAAATGGTTTTTATGGTGAACAGGCTTGTCAGATAAGCCGTTATGCAGGACTAAGTGATAAACTTACCTCTATTGGTTTTTATGAAATCAACCCTGAACTTGACAACAATGGGCAAACTGCTCACAGTGTTGCTCAAATGATCTGGTACTTTATTGATGGCTATAATCATAGAAAAAATGATTTTCCTGTGGGTAGTAGGAAATCATACCTGAAGTATATGGTTAATATACAAGATGGTAAAAATGAAGTCGTTTTTTACAAAAGTGACAAAAGTGAACGGTGGTGGATGGATGTACCTTATCCTGCCCATCAAAAAATCAAATACGAAAGGCATCTACTTGTTCCATGCTCTTACAATGATTACAAAATTGCATGCGACAATGAAGTTCCAAATAGATGGTGGCAGACTTTTCAAAAATTATCTTGATTTTCGACTTATTAACATGTTATTAACATAATAAAGTTGAAAAAGTTTTTGGTTAAAAAAAATATTTAGTTATCTTAGCCGACTAATGAATGCTGAAAAGCATAATTTTTATACTTGAAAAATAACATTTATATGAAGAAATTAATTATTTCTACAGCTTTTTTATTTGCTGGTTTTGTAGCAACAGCGCAACAAGACGCACAGTTTACTCAAAACATGTTTAATAAACTAAGTGTAAACCCTGGTTCTGCTGGTCACAACGGTGGAATTTGTGCTACATTTTTAACAAGATCTCAATGGATGGGGTTTGATGGTCGTCCACAAACACATCTTTTTAGTGCTGATGCAAGAATTAGTAAGCATGGAATAGGGTTAACGGTGTTTCAAGATAAGTTAGGTATTGAAAGCTCTTTAATAGCAAAGTTAGCTTACTCTTACCATTTAATGTTAGGACCTGGTGAATTAGGAATTGGTCTTGAAGTGGGTATGATTAACAAGTCTTTTGGAGATGAGTTTGTTGCCATTGATGACTATACACAAGATCCTTCTATTCCGAATGCAAATACTTCTGCAATAACTTATGATGCTGGATTTGGATTATTCTATCACATAAAGGATAAAATGTATGTAGGTATTTCCGCTTTACACCTTCCTCAATCTGAGTTAGAAGATGTTGCTGATGGTGGTGGTGCTGGTGCATTAAACTACGCTCAATCTCGTCACTACTATATTATGGCTGGTTATGACTGGGACTTAAGTGGTGGTAGTAGAAAATGGGTTGTAAAACCGTCTATTTTGGCTAAAACAGATGCTGCTTCTACACAACTTGATGTAAACGCTTTAGTAGAATTTAATAAATTGGTTTGGGGTGGTGTTTCTTACAGAGTACAAGATGCAATTGCAGTATTAGCTGGAGTAAATGTTCCTCAATTACCAGGATTAAAATTTGGAGTTTCATACGATATTACTACATCTGCTTTAGGTGATCATAGTAGTGGTAGTTTGGAATTCATGATTAAATATTGTACAAATATTGTTAAACCACCGAAAAGGGAAGTTTACAAATCAGTGAGATTTTTATAAGAAAAACTAAATACATTATATTTTAAATTACAATATAAAGAAAAGAAGTTCCGTTTTAGAATAATAAGAAAAGCGGATTTACTCAGGTTTTATTGAGTAAAATTAAAAGAAGGAGGTAATTATGAAACGAGTATTAGTATTATTAGCTATTGTTATTCTTTACTCTTGTAGTAAAGGTAATGGTGAATTAGTTGGTGTTCAGGGAAGAGAGGAATGGTATCAACCAGATCCTTTTGGAATGCTTTTTATTCCAATGGGAAGTTATAACATGGGACCGTCTGATCAAGATGTGCCATACGCATTAACTGCACAAACAAGAACTGTATCTGTTCAGGCATTCTACATGGATCAAACAGAGATTTCAAATAATGAATATCGTCAATTCGTTTATCACGTTAGAGATTCTATCGCAAGAAGAATAATGGGTGAAGAGGTTGATGAGGAAACTTATTTAATTTCTGAAAATGAGTATGAAGAAGAGAATGACCCTCCAATGATTGATTGGTATGCAAAATTAAGATGGAATGAACTTGAGTCTAGAGAGGCTTTAGAGCCAATGTTCTTGTCTCCTGGTGAACGATTTATGCGTAGACGTGAATTAGATGCTCGTAAGTTAAACTATACTTACTATTGGATAGACTTTAGAAGAGCAGCTCGTAGAGAAAGTAGAGATGCTTTGAATGGGGAAGAAGGTGCACGACATGCATTTAATACAGATCGATCTTCATTTATTATGAGAGACGTAATCAATGTTTATCCTGATACTTTAGCATGGATTCATGATTTCACATACTCATTTAATGAGCCAATGACTCAAAATTATTTTTGGCATCCAGCTTATGATGATTATCCAGTTGTTGGAGTTTCATGGAAGCAAGCGTCTGCATTCTGTATATGGAGAACGCAATTGCTTAATGATTTCTTAACCGAAGGTGGAGGAACATTAGTCAATAATTTCAGGTTGCCAACAGAGTCAGAATGGGAATGGGCTGCAAGAGGTGGTTTAGATTTAAGTCCTTACCCTTGGGGTGGTCCATACATTAGAAATAGTAGAGGTTGTTTCTTAGGTAACTTTAAACCTATGAGAGGAAACTACATTGATGATGGTGGATTTCATACGGTAAAAATTAACTCTTACAATCCTAATGATTATGGGTTATACTGTATGGCAGGAAATGCTTCTGAGTGGACAAGTAATGCTTTTGATGAATCAGCATATAACTTTGCACATGATTTAAACCCTGATTATTTATATGATGCGAAGGATGAAGATCCTGAGGTATTGAAAAGAAAAGTAATTAGAGGTGGATCTTGGAAGGATATCGGATACTACTTACAAACAAGTACAAGGACTTATGAATATCAAGATACAGCTAAATGTTACATTGGATTTAGATGTGTGATGACTTACTTAGGAAGAGCGAAGGATGACAATTTATAAAATGAATTAATTTAAAACCTATCTATATATTAACTTTAAAACTGAAAAATTATGGGATTTGTAGAATTTTTATTTGAAACGAAGAAAGGGAAAACAATTATGGGCCTCCTCTATGGTATGGGAGCTGCTGTTGTAATTGTTGGGGCATTATTTAAGATTATGCACTGGCCTGGTGCGGGACCAATGCTTGTTGTTGGATTAAGTACTGAGGCGTTAATATTTGCGGTTTCAGCATTTGAGCCAGCTCATATGGGTATTGATTGGACACTTGTTTATCCAGAATTAGCAGGTTTACATGATGAAGATGGAAATCCAATTGAAAATAAAGGTGATGCAGTAGAGCAATTAGATACAATGTTAGAGGATGCTAAAATAGGTCCTGAATTAATCGAAAGCTTAGGTACAGGATTAAGAAGTTTAAGTACTAATGCTAACAAGTTATCGGAAATCTCTGATGCTTCTGTTGCTACAAACGAATATACAGATAGTTTAAAATCTGCTTCTAGTAAAGTAAGTAATTTAGCAGATGACTACACTAAAGCATCTGAATCATTAGCTGTACTAAATGAAGCTGCAAACTCTGGAGCCAATACAGGTGAAGAAATGGCAAAAATGGCCTCAACACTTGAGCAATTGAATGCATCTTATGCTTCTCAATTACAAGGTTCTCAGCAACAAGCTGAAACGATGCAGGCTATGTATGCAGGTATTACAGCATTAATGACAAACTTGTCTGAGTCTGTTGAAGATACGAAACGATACAAAGAGAACATTGCTGAATTATCAACTAACTTATCTGCTTTAAACAACGTTTATGGCAACATGTTAACGGCAATGAAATCATAACTAATTATTTTTTGTTTAACTAATTTTTAAAATTTAAAATTATGAGTGGAGGAGATTTACCACCAAGGCAGAAGATGATAGGTATGATGTACCTCGTATTAACTGCACTACTTGCATTAAATATTTCAAAGTCTATTCTTGACGCATTCGTTACCTTAAATACAGGTATAGAGAAAACTACTGTTGTATTTGATGCTAGTAATGGAATATTATATAGAAATTTTGATAAAGCTGCGGCAGAGAGTCCTGCTGCAAAAAAATGGGCTGATAAAGCTTCAAAAGTTAAAAAAATGGCCAATGGTTTGTATGATCATATTGCTGCTTTAAAGGCTACATTAATGGTTACCACAGATGGATTAGTTCCAGGGCAAGATGATACCATTCACATTGAGTGGGTAGACGCTAAGGATAATTACGATATGCCATCCCATATAATGGGAATAGCAGATCCAGCTTCTCCGACTAAGGTTCCGGGATTAGAAGAATGGAGTGCTCTAACGTTAAAGGACAAAATGAATGCTTACCAAAAAGGTATCGTTGGAGTTTTTGAAGATCCTGAAGTTAAGAAGGATATCTCTGAAAAAACGAATTATTTATCCACACCTGATATCGCTGGTGAAGATGGAATGGATCCTTGGGAAGTTTCATTATTTTACCATGCACCTTTAGCAGCAACAATTACAATGCTGTCTAAATTACAAGCTGATGTTAGAACTTCTGAAGCGGAAGTGATTTCTAAACTTTATGAAAGAATTGATGCTGGTGGAGTATCTTTTAATGCCGTAAGAGGTATGGCTGTAACCAACCATGGTTATGTATTAGAAGGAGATACATTCAAAGCAGATATTTTTACAGCTGCCTATGATGATAGGGTTGACCCAGAAATTTACATTTCTACTTCTGAATTAGGATTTGATACAGCTGCTGCATTGGCAGTAGGAAAATCAGGGAAATTTGATGCTAGTAAAATCATGAAAGGATCTGAAGGGAAAGCTTGGGGAGAAGGTGATTGGTATAAAATGACCAAAGAAGACATTGCTTCTGGTAAAGGTAAACTTTTAGTGAAAGAAGGAGTTGGTGTACATAATTGGGGTGGTTTAATTAAATTAAACACTAAAAAAGGACCTAAAGTATATCCATTTGAGACTTCATTTGAAGTAGGAAAACCATCTACTACTGTTGCTGCAACTGCGATGAATGTATTCTATATGGGTATTGACAATCCTGTATCAGTTTCTGCACCAATGCCAAACTTTAAGGCATCTGCTCCTGGATTAAGAGCAAAAGGAAATTCTGGTGAATACATTATGAGACCTACTAAGACTGGAAAAGTAACAGTAAATGTTAGTGGTACAGATGAAAATGGTAAAAATGTATCTTTAGGAAAACAAGAATTTAGAGTAAAACGTATTCCTACTCCAGTTGCTTACATTGGTGGTAAAACAGGAACAATTGTTTTAACTAAGTCTCAATTAGGGAATGGAGTTATTAATGCCAAATTAGAAGGTTTTGTTTTTGACCTTCGAGTAAAAGTAAAATCGTTTACATTAGGTACAACTTCTGCAGGTGATTACAAATCTGTAAAAGTGAATGGAAATAAAATGAACTCTAAATGTAAAAGCATGATTACTAGAGGTTCTAGGGGGCAACGTTTTTACTTAGAGAAAATGGCAGTAAAAATGCCTGATGGCAGAGTTGTTGAATTAGGAAATGTTACTGTTAAATTGAGATAATATTTTTAAATTTAATTAAAGAAGGAGGAAGTTATGAAGTTACGTAGTTTAATTATTTTAGCGGTTATATTGTTGAGTTCGACTTTTGTTGAAGCGCAATATAAAGTATTAGATAAACCTTGGGTAAAGGAAAATACTCCTACCCGAAGAGTTGTTCCTTATACTCATGTTCGTGAAGCGGATGTAATGTGGCACAGAAGAGTATGGAGAACAATAGATTTACGTGAAAAAATAAACCACCCTCTTTATTATCCTATACTGCCTATTGAAGATCGAAAGAGTTTATTTGACGTTCTAAAAATTGCTATGGGAGAAGGTACAATTACAGCATATGATGACATCAATGATGAATTTACAGTGCCTTTGACAAAAGCAGAAGTAGAAGAGAGAATGTCCTACCCTATTATTCAAGAACAATTTGATGAGTACGGAGAAATTATGGACGGTTTTGCTGATACTGTAATGGAACCATATACTGCTCAAGATGTGGTAGCATACCGTTTAAACGAAGATTGGTTTTTTGATAATGAACGATCTATTATGGATGTTAGAATAATGGGACTATGCCCTGTTCGAAAGGAGATAGATGCCCAAACTGAAGTTTTTAAAGGTTACGTGCCAATGTTTTGGGTGTATTTCCCAGAAGCAAGATATGTATTCGCTAATTACGATGTTTTTAACAGACAAAATGATGCGGAAAGAAGAACATTTGAAGACATTTTCTGGAAAAGGATGTTTAACAGTTATGCTTATAAGCGATCTAATGTTTATGATAGAGTTAACCAAGATTGGTTGAAAAACATTGAATTGTTATTAGAAGCTGATAGAATTAAAGATGATATCTTTAAAATGGAGCATGATTTGTGGCATTTTTAAGATGATCAAATCCCTTATAAAAAGCCCGATGAAATTCATCGGGCTTTTTATGTGCTTCTTTTTTTATTCTTCAGAGAAATTAATTAACATTTTTCTGTACGCATTAAATAATTTGGATTTGGACACAAACCCAACGTACTTATCATTTTTCAATACGGGTAAGTTCCATGCATTCGATTCTGAAAATTTTTCCATTACAATATCCATAGAATCATCTAAATTGATATGGTTACTAGGTTGAACCAAAAGCGATTCAATTTTAACTTCATCATACATTTCAGGCTTAAACATAATGTCTCGAATGTGATCTAAAGTAATCACACCTTGAAGTACTCCTTCCTCATCTACAACCGGAAACAAGTTTCTTTTTGATAAGGAAACTATCTTTACCAGGTCCCCTAATGTAGATGCTGGTTTGACAATATTGAAATCAGTTTCCACTTCTGTTTTAAGGTTCATTAGAGTAAGTACCGCTTTATCTTTATGTCGTGTAATCAATTCACCTCTCTTAGCTAATTGCATATTATAGATAGAATGCGGCACAAAATACTTAGAGGTTAAATAAGCAATTGTAGCAGTAATCATTAAAGGAATGATTAACTCATAACCACTTGTTATTTCTGCAATTAAAAACAATGACGTTAAAGGTGCGTGAAGAACCCCTGCAATCAATCCAGCCATACCAACTAAAGTAAAATTACTCTCAGACAAATTGGTTAGTCCTAAATGGTTAAGGGTTTTTGCGAAAACAAAACCACCAGATGCTCCAACAAATAATGATGGAGCAAAGACTCCTCCAACTCCTCCAGCTCCAAATGTGAGCGAAGACGCTATGACTTTAAACAACAAGAGCGCAAATAGCAGTCCTAACATGATTACGGTATTATCCTGAAAATCATATAAGAGGCTATTGTTTACAATACTTGTGTAATTACCAGAAAACAACATTTTGATGGTGATAAAACCCTCCCCATAAAGAGGCGGAATAAAAAATACAAGTACTCCTAATAATGAACCTCCTACCGCTAATTTTAAAAAAGGTGTCTTTATTTTATCAAAAAGGTCTCCAATCAACCAAAACACTTTATTGAAATAAACAGAAATTAATCCCGTAAAGACTCCTAATAAAATATAAAAAGGAACATCAGAAGCTAAGAATACATCTTTGATCTGAATGTTAAACAGCACGTTATCACCAAGCATCATTCTTGAAGTTAATGCAGCCGAAACAGATGCCATTAAAAAAGGAATCATTGAAGTTAGTGTCAAATCAAACATGAATACTTCCAATGCAAAGACAAGAGCTGCTATTGGTGCATTAAACATCCCTGACATGGCTCCTACTGCTCCACAACCTATGAGCAACGTAGTTGTTTTATAATCTAACTTGAAAAACCTCCCTAAATTCGACCCAAAGGCAGCACTCGTTGAAACCGTAGGTCCTTCTAACCCAACTGAACCTCCAAAACCTACTGTTAAGGCACTTGTAATGATAGATGCATAAGTACTAAATGATTTTATAATACTGTTTTTCTTAGAAATAGCATATAGAACACCAGGGATTCCATGTCCCACAGGCCTTCTTATTATATACTTTATGAGTATAACCGTTAGGAATAAACCCGCCAAAGGGAAAATAAAATATAAGTAATTGTCAATGTTTTGGCTAAATCCTGTTGATAGTAACTGTTGAATAAAGTGAACAGAATTTTTTATAAGAACCGCTACAAACCCTGAAAGCAAACCAACAACTAAACTCAGAAAAAGCACAAAATGCTTGTGTTGAATGTGTTTTATTCTCCATAAATAAAACTTATTCATTACTCTATTCATGTTTGCCTTTATTTTTGAATAAGATGGACATCTCTTTGCGGGAAAGGAATTTGAATGTTATTCTCTCTAAACAATTTATCTATCGTAAATCTCAAATCGCTTTTAATCACCTCTGTTTCCCATGTGTCTTCTACCCAGTAATGAATTTCAAATTGAAGAGCAGAATCTCCAAACTCTTTAAAAAACACCATTGGCCTTGGTCTTTTAGATACTTCTGGATTTTCAGTAACACTTCGAAGCAATAATTCTTTTACTTTTTCTACATCAGACCCATAGGCAACACCAACTGTGACATTAAAACGTGTTATTTTGGTATTTGTACTCCAGTTAACTACTTTTTCATTGACTATCCTATTGTTAGGAACAACAATATAGATTCCATCCCTCGTTCTAATTAATGATGTACGTAATTTAATTTCTTTTACTGTCCCAATTAAGCCATCGACTTCCAGAATATCACCTACCGATACATTTCCTTCAAATAAGATAATAATCCCTGAGATCAAATCTTTGAAAACGTCTTGCAATGCAAAACCAATACCTAATCCTAAAGCAGCAAAAACCCCTAAAATTAGATCAACATTAATTCCTAAACTTTGAACGGTTATAAAAAATCCGACAACATAGATAATGTATTTTAAAATTTGGGTGATAGAACTACTTCTCCCTTCATCTGTTAATCCTTTTTTCTGTAATCTCTTTTTGACTACTAAATCAAGGCTATGCGTAATTCCTTTAACAGCAAAAAATATGATGACAACAAGCAATAAATTATAAACTGAAATAGAGAATCCTCCTATTTCAAACAATTCAAATTCTAATACTTGCTCAATATATTTCATATCTTAATTAATTTTCTGAATACAATCCTTTTGCTTGCTTTGCTGAAACTGTTATCCCTTTTATAAAAGAGGAGCTAAAGCCATTGTGTTCCATCTCATTTAATCCTGCTATAGTACATCCTTTTGGCGAGGTTACTTTATCAATTTCATCTTCAGGGTGAGATTGGTTCGCAATTAACAAGCTAGCTGCTCCCTTAGCGGTTTGAGCCGCCATTTTTAACGCTTCATCTGAATGAAAGTCAATTTCATTTCCTCCTTGAGAGGCTGCTCTAATTGCTCTTAAAAAAAATGCAATGCCGCAAGCACACAAAGCAGTTGCAGAAGTCATTTGCTCTTCATTAATAATAACCGTTTCTCCAACCAACTCAAATATTTCTTTTACTTCTTCTATGTTGTCTTTCCACTGATCAGTTGTTGTTATACAAGTCATAGATTCTTTTATTGCAATGGCCGTATTTGGCATTGCTCTAACAATAGGAATATCATTTCCTAAAATAGCTTGTATATCCTTTACCTTAACTCCCGAAACCAATGAAATGACCAATTGATTAGTGTTAACTGCCCCTTTTAGTTCTTCTAATACAACATCTATTTTTTGGGGCAATACTGCTAAAACGATCACATTAGCATTAATTACAGCTTCACTATTGTTAGCGATAACTGTAAATCCTTTTTCTTTTAACGCATCTAATTTAGTGGTGTTTCTTCTTGTTAAAACAAAGTTAGATGGTGAATAGTTTCCACTATCTACTAATCCTTTAACTAAAGATGTTCCTAAATTTCCTGCTCCGATTATGGTAATTTTTGTTTCCACTGTTGCATCTATTAAGGTGCAAAGTTACAAAGTTAAGTCATAGCCTGCTCAATATCTCCAATAATATCATTGATATGCTCTAACCCAACAGAAATACGAATTAAACCAGGTAAAATTCCTGTTTCCAATCGGTCTTCTTCTGTTAGCTTAGAATGAGTGGTTGATGCGGGATGAGTTGCTATTGTTCTTGAATCCCCAAGATTAGCAGTCATAGAAATTAGCTGTAGCTTATCTAAAAATTCTCGCCCTTTTTCTACTCCTCCTTTTATTACAAAAGTTACAATTCCTCCGCCAGATCTCATTTGCTTTTTAGCAATTTCATACTGGGGGTGAGAAGGTAAAAAAGGATACTTCACCAATTCTACTTCAGTATGATTCTCCAACCATTGAGCTAATCTTAGCGCATTTTCAGCATGTTTATCCATTCTTATAGCCAATGTTTCTAAGCTTTTTGAAATTATCCAAGCATTAAATGGAGAAAGCGCAGGGCCAGAGTGGCGTGCAAATAATTTAATCTCGTCAATGAGGTCTTGTTTCCCAACTATAATACCTCCTAAAACACGTCCTTGTCCGTCTAAATATTTAGTAGCCGAATGTATAACAATGTCTGCACCATATTTTATAGGTTGCTGAATGTAAGGGGTGGCAAAGCAATTATCCACAACCAATAATACATTGTGCTTTTTAGCTAATGTTCCCAACCATTCTAAATCAATAATATCTACCGCAGGATTGGTTGGCGTTTCGATGTAAATGATTTTAGTGTTTGCTAAAATCGCTTCTTCCCATTTCTCTGTCTCATTTAAGTCAACGTAAGAATGTGTAATTCCCCATTTCGGCAATAACTTTGTTAGTACAGAATGTGTTGATCCAAAAACAGAACGACAAGCCAAAATATGATCTCCACTACTGAGTAAAGCGGCAAATGTTGTAAAAACTGCAGCCATTCCTGTAGCCGTTGCCCATCCTGCTTCAGCTCCTTCAAGTAAGTTCATTTTTTCAATCAATTCAGTAGTATTTGGGTTAGAAAATCTACTGTAAATGTTTCCCTCAACTTCATCCGAAAACATGGCACGCATCTGTTCCGCATCATCAAATACATAACTTGAGGTTAAGTGTAATGGTGTTGAATGTTCATTGTATTGTGAACGTTCAGACTGTGTTCTTATCGCTAATGTCTCAAAATTTTTCATTTTACTTAATTGTATACGTGTGTGTAATTTCTATTGCTGTATCTAAACTTAAAGCCACCGAGCAATATTTTGTCAATGTCAATTCAATCGCCCTTTCTACTTTATTAGTTTCTAAGTTTCCCCACAGCATAAAATGTAAGTTTATTGCCTTGAATGTCTTGGCTACGTTATCGTTTCGTTGTGCGGTTACCTCAACTTCATAATTAGTTAATTCTTGTTTTTGTTTTTTTAGAATTAACCCCAAATCAATACTGGCACAGCCAGCTACGCCCATCAATAACAATTCCATTGGACGAGCTCCTTTTTCTTCTCCTCCAATAGCTGGATTAGCATCAATGTCTACTTTTATGTTGTCTGCGTTCAATGCTTCATAATGAAATGCATTGTTTACTCTTTTTAAATTTACTTTCATCATCTATTTTTATAAGTGTAACCCACATTCTGTTTTAGGGTTGTTATTCCATCTTCCTTCTCTTCCCTTTCCAGGAACTGTACAGTGTTTACATCCAATTGAAAAATAACCTTTAGCTACTAAAGGGTGAAAAGGCAATTCATTTTCCTTGATGTATTGCTCTCTTTCCTCTTTGGTAACATCCAATAGAGGGTAGAATTTCAAAATGCCACCGCGTTCTTCAAAAATATCTAAAGAGGCTCTGTGGTCACTCTGCCATTCCATCAAACCCGAAACCCATACCGTAAACCTTTCTTTAATCAAAGTTAGTGGTTTTACTTTATTAACTGAACAGCATAAGTTCGGATCTTTTTTCCAGGTTTCATCTGAAGTTGTAAAATCATGTTCCCATTTTTCTGCACCAATATCTTCTACGTTCAAGCCGTATAAATCCGTCAATTGCTTTTTATAAGTTAACGTCTCGTCAAAATGATATCCTGTATTGATAAAAAATATTTTTTGAGCTTGGTTTTCTTTTGAAAATACCCTCAATAAAAAAGCAGAAGTTGCCGCAAAAGAAGATGTTAGCATCACTTCATCCGCTGCAAAATCTTTATATAACTCTTCTATTCGCTGAGTTACACTCAACTGATTATATTTTTTATTTAACGCTTCAATTTCTTTTTTTGAAAACGTTCTTTTTAATAACTGTTCCATCTATAATAATTATACCAGGCATAGCCTGTCCATTTTAGTTTAAATTAATGTTGTGCAAGGTTGAGTTTTCTTTTAGTTTTTCACAATGTTTAAGATCATTCGATAACACTGTTGTTATAGAATTTAATGACTTAACTTTAGTTGTTAAATCTCCTTTCAAACGCGCTCGTATTTCCAATAACAATTCTGCCGTTTGTTCTACTTCATCAGGAATTACTTCTTCCAATACATCTCGTATGCGTTTTGCTAATGTTGGAGACGTCCCATTACTTGAAACAGCAATTTTGACTGCTCCTTTTTTCATTACTGCTCCGGTATAAAAATCACATAATTGTGGATTATCTACTACATTGGTTAAGATATTCTTCTCTTTCGCCAATTGGTATATATCAGCATTTAACCGATTGCTATTAGTTGCCACTATTAATACTTTAACCCCAACTAAATCCTCATCAACAAATTTTCGTTCTGCTATTTGAATGTTCTTGTTTGCTATCGCCAACAGTATTAGTTGTGAATGAAATGTTTCTGAAACTATTTTAATTTTGGCATTTGGACTTTGCCGCAAAATAAACTGTACTTTCTCCAATCCAATACTTCCACCTCCAACTATTAAGGTTTGAATTTTATCTAACTTCAGGAAAATTGGATATAAATTATTTGTTTTCATAATGCTTTAATTTACTACTATAGATTGAGCGGTTAATAATTCAGCCCGTTCAATCATCAATTCTGGTTGAGTTGCTACTATCTCTCCAATCACAATAATAGCAGGCGTTCCTACTTTTTTCTCTTTTGCATTATCAATAATTGAGTCGATATTCCCAACAACTGTTTTACTGCTTTTTAATGATCCATTTTGGATAATTGCTATTGGTAATTCCCCTCTTCCATTTTGTTGATATAAATCAACAATTTTCTGAAGTTTACCTACTCCCATTAGTATAACTATGGTTGCATCAGTTTGAACTGCCGCTCGAATATCTTTAGATAGCTCGCCTTTTTTATTTGTTGCAGTTAACACCCAGAAACTCTCACTAACCCCTCTTTTGGTTAATGGAATATTTGATAACTCAGGAACTGCAATGGCACTTGAAATTCCCGGAACCACCTCAACTTCAATTCCAAAAGATGTGACATAATCGTATTCTTCATATCCTCTTCCGAAAATATAAGGGTCCCCTCCTTTTAATCGAACGACATCACCATAATTATAAGCGTAGTCCACAATTAGTTTATTAATCTCTTCTTGTGAATAGCTATGGTTTGCAGCCCTTTTTCCTACATAAATTAATTCTGTATCAGGTGAAGCATAATCCAATATGTCCTGACCTATTAACGCATCGTACAAAATAGCCTTAGCATTTTTAATTGCCTTATAGGCCTTAATTGTTAAAAGATCTGCATTCCCAGGGCCAGCCCCCACAATTTTTACTGAGGGAACTGACCTTGTTGTTTTATATCTGTTTTTTTTCATTTTTTAAACTAAAAGGCCTTCTTCTTCCATTACATTAGAAGTTGTATTAATAAGCTCTTTTATAATTCTATATACCTGAAGAGCATCTGTAAAATATTGCTCAGCAAATTGTTTTTGAGGTAATTCAGTTTTAATGTCTAATACCAGCTCTTTAAATGATTTTCGCAATTGAATGTTTTCTCTAATTATAATTTCATTCGCTTCATTTATTACTGAGTGCTGACTGTTGTACTTTGTTCCATCATTAAGCAATAACAATTTCGCACTGTGTACAAAAATGTTGTAAGAGTGATACACTGAATCGGAAAACCGTTTTAATACTAAGGTCTCTTTTGCCAATTCAATTCGCTCATCAATTTCATACTGTATGGTTTGTGCCAAATCAATTGTTACTCCAGCACATTCTCCAACACCAATACTCATTTTAAATTTTCGAGTGTCACCCCAGTCCAAATAGTCATTTTCTTGAATTGCTTCATTTGCTAAAACTTTTAAAATATCATAGAAATAATGGTTCCCTTTGCTATTGTAATATTCATTAAATAACAATTGATTCCCATTTCCCTCATAGTCTTTCAAAATAATATCGACAGCTTTTATTGCTCTCTTGGTTGGAAGCTTTATTACTTTTTCAGAAATAATGCCAGCACCATTTCCAAGAACTCCTCCACCCAATAACAATTGAACTGCTGGAACTAATTTTCCGTCTTTTTTAATTGTACTTCCATGAAATCCAATATTTGCTATGGAGTGTTGTCCACAAGCATTAAAACATCCGCTGATTTTTATTTTGATGTCTTTATTAAACACCAGTTCTGAATGGTTTTTTTCAATAAATGTTTCCAACTCTTTAGCCAAACCGGTACTGTTTGCAATTCCTAAATTACAAGTGTCCGTTCCTGGGCAGGCAGTTATATCTGCGGTACTGTCAAAACCAAGGTTAATGAGACCTAACTTCTTAAGTTCTTCATACAAGTAAGGTAGTGAGTCCTTTCTTACATACTTTATAATTAATCCTTGATTGATTGAAACCCTCAATTCTCCATTAGAAAAATAGTTCACCACTTTGGCTAATTTTCTCGCCACTTTAGAGCTAATGTTTCCGTTGGTAACCTTCAATTGAATGGCATAAAACTCTTCTTGTTTCTGGTGATAAATATTGGATTTAAACCATGCTAAATAGTTATCAATGTCTTCCACATTTGTAATTGGTGCAACTCTAACAGAACGTAAACTTGTTTCGGAAACCTCCTCAATTTTAATTCTTTCTTTCTCTACAACCAATAATTCTTCCTTAACTAAACGAAGCAATTGATCTACTCCTATTTCATCAATTAAATATTTCAACCGTGCCTTATTTCGTTTTTGTCTTTCACCGTATCGGTCAAAAACGCGTAAAACAGCAATGGTATAAGCAAAGATATCTTCTGCTAAAATGAAAGTCTTGGCTGTTTTTGCTAAAAAAGGTTTCACTCCTAAACCACCACCTATCAACAGTTTAAACCCTTTTTTGTCGTTCACAATTTTAGGAATGAAACCCAAATCATTTAAAAAAGCATACGCAGAATCTTCTTCACTTGATGAAAATGCAATTTTAATTTTTCGACCCATGTCTTGGTTCACTGGGTTACGCAACAGATACTGGTAAAGCGCTTCGGCATAAGGTGAAACATCGAATGGCTCTTTTGGATCAATACCTGCATAAACCGAAGCTGTAATGTTTCTAACCGTATTACCACAAGCTTCTCTTAACGTGATTTCATCTTGCTCTAATTCTTCCCATAGTTCAGGTGTTTTATCCAAACTCACATAATGAATTTGAACATCTTGTCGAGTAGTCAAGTGAATATTCCCATTGGAGTATTTATCAGATACATCAGCAATTCTCGTTAGTTGATTGTACAACAACTTACCGTATGGTAATTTTATACGAATCATCTGGACTCCCAATTGACGTTGTCCATAAACTCCTCTTGCCAAACGTAAGGCCTTAAACTTATCTTTAGGTAACTCTCCTGTTTTGTATTCGTGAATTTTTTGTCCTAACTCCAGAATGTCTTTTTCAACTTCTGGTTTTAGTATGTTTTCTGTTTCTGTTCTAAAGCTTTTCATCTCTTATATTGTTAATACTTCCTCTTTTAATGAAGCATTTATTAGTTCTTCTATTAAAAATTCATCTTCAATCGCAAGGATGGAAATACCTTGTTTTTGAATGTTATGCTTGTTTCGTTTTAATTCTTCTATTGTTATAGTTGCCAAAAACCGCTTTCTTCTTTTATCTATTGAATAAAGATTTTCGACATTTAAGATTTCTACATCAATACTTTCTTTAACACTTACTATTACTGCTATCTTTTCCTCATCAGTTAACTTGTAGTTTTCCGCCTCCAGTTTTTTATAGGAATAACTATAGTTGTTATCAATTGCTTTTAAATCTGAATAAACCACAGCTCCTGTTGGTAAACTTCCAGCTCCTTTTCCTTTATAGAACTGTTCTCCTATATTTTCTGAATCAATTACAACTCCATTGTATTCATTTTCTATATTGTACAAATCATTATTATTTGCTACCAGTGTAGGCAAAACCGTAAGGGTTAATTGGTCTTCTTTTAATGATGCTTTTGCAACTAACTTAATTTTTAAGTTGTACTTTTTTGCAAATTCAATATCCGATTTGGCAAGTGCTTCTATTCCAATATTCAGAACTTCTTGAGGCCTGATAATTTTACCAAAAGCATGGGCTGTAACAATTATTAGTTTATACAAAGCATCATAACCCCCTACATCAGATGATGGATCGGCTTCAGCAAACCCTAATTTTTGTGCCTGAAATAATGCTTCATCATAAGAAACTTCTTTACTAAACAATTGACTCAAAATGTAATTTGATGAACCATTAAAAATTCCTTTAATCTCTTTTACCTGTTCATTGGCATACAAATCATTTAACACTCTAATGATTGGAATACTTCCACAAACTGCTCCTTCATATAAAAAGATCCCATCGTTTTCTTTCTCTGCTTTAACGATTGTTTCCAAATTCTCTGCTATTAATTTTTTGTTAGCAGAAACCACTTTTTTACCTATCTCCAAGTTTTCCACAACAATTCCATAAGCTTCATCAGCAGAACTAATCAGTTCTACTATTACTCTCATATCCCTATCTCGAGCAGTATTAGAATTGGTCGTTTCAATAGTTGCATTAATCCCCTTACGGATTTTAGTAGGGTTCTTTATAATGACTGTATGTAACCTTTCTTCTTCTTTATTTGTTTCTAAATAATTATAGAATCCTTGCGCTACAACTCCAAATCCGTATGTTTTTATGTTATTATTTGTACTCATTATATTGCTATTTTTAATCGTTTAATTACTGTTTTAACCTTATTGTTTGCCTTATAAAATTTTTCAAATACTTCTTTTAATTGTTCTGTTTCTATCAAAAAACCATCATGACCATATAGAGAATCAATAATATTCAACTCACTATTTTCTATCCCTTTATGCAATGTTTCAGATTCTAAAACTGGAAATAGAATGTCTGAGCTAATGGCTACTACTAATGTTTTTGCCTCAATAAATCCTAAAGCTTCCTTTACAGAATTTCTTCCTCTACCAACATTATGGCTGTCCATTGCTTTTGATAAATACCAATAGGAAAAAGCATTGAATCGTTCTACCAATTTTTCTCCTTGATAGTTTTGATAGCTTGATGCTTTAAAATCATCCGTTTTCACATTATTATCTTGTTGTGTTGCATTATAGGTATTGTAATTACGATAGCTCAACAATGCAATTGACCGTGCAGTTTTCAATCCTTTTAATCCGGCATCATCTGAATAAGAAAACCATGTTCTATCTGATTTAATGGCTAATCGCTGGCTTTCATTAAATGCTTTTCCCCAAGGAGAATGCTGTGCATTTGTTGCCACTAAAAAAAGATGCTCAAATAAATTGGGTTGTTGAATAGCCCATTCGACAGCTTGTTGACCGCCTAATGAACCTCCCAAAAGTGTATGGATTTTATCTACTCCTAAATGAATCCTTAACAAATCCAAGCCCTTAACAATATCTCTAATAGTAATTTCAGGGAAATTATGATAGTACGGATTTTCATCAGCTACTTTTTTAGAAAGTGGTCCCGTAGAACCATAACAAGATCCTAATACATTCGCACAAATGATGAAATGTTTTTCTGGATTAAAAAACTTCCCCTTTCCAACTAATCCGTTCCACCATTCTTCCGGATTGGCATTTGCTGTTAACGCATGTGTTATCCATATCACATTGCTTTTGTCAACATTTAGTTTTCCGAATGTTGTATAGCCCAAGTTAATTCCCTGCAGTTTTCTGCCAGATTCTAACTCTACTGTTTTTTTATATGTATATATTTTTGTACTCATTATAATCGTTTGATTTTAAATAATTAGGTGTAAAAAAGCCATAGCGAATCCTCTTCGATGGGATTCGAATCACTCTTAATTCAAGAAAATTTTAAGAAAAAAGAATGATGCTTAGTACATGCAACAACAGCACATACTATGCATCATAAATTCTGTAACTAAAACAGATTTATTAGATAGGTAATTTTCCGCATAGCCTAATTTGCTTGCAGATTTTTTGTTTCCTTTGTTAATTGTGTTCATTTTGCAATTCTTTATATTTTTTCCTGATTCATTTCAGGAAATAGGAATTGGCACCGGTTTTCCAATCTCTTTTTATCGAGACTTTGAGTTGGTTGCCAGAAGGTCATAGAGCCTAATCTCTCGCTTCTTCTTTATAAACAATTACAAATCACGAAATGTGAATGGTAACTGAATCTTTGGCAAATGTAAATATTATTTCGTTAAAACAAATAAAAATGATTTTTATTTTGAATTTCGAGGTTTATAGACTTGTCTAAGAATAAAATTTGGAATTCTATCTTAAGATGATACGCCCCAATTTAGCAGCGATTTGCTTTTTTATTTGCTGAAGCGTTACCTGTTCTTGTAACAATTGAAGGTGAGCATCTTCCGATTTTTCATCTTTTAGTTGCTCTTGATTTTTTAAAATAAGTTGAGTTAGCTTACTTAACTTAAATGCATACAATGTGTTAATGATTGCTTTCTCTAATTGTTTGTCTTCAGTAACTGTAAATATTTTGTGTGTTTCCCAATTAGGACTTAACTCATGTTGATTTGAGAAAATATTAATAGAAAACTGACTAATGTCTTGATCAGGATTATTAATAAAGTCCTGATGTGAGGGAAGTTTCTCTTGGTCTAATTTTTCTTTATAAAAATTAAATACTTTTTGATAGGTTTCACTATCAAAGGAGATACTGTCATTACTAATACTACTAATAATATACAGTGCCGAAGAAACTTCCTCTAAAATCGTTTTTTCATTCTCATCAATAGATTCTACCTTAATGGTTTTATCACCAAAATTCACTAATAACCTTATTATTTCCTTTTCCCAATGCGCTAAATCACTACCAGTACCTTCTTTCTTCTCTTGAAATTCTTCAGGGAAAAATGCATCATCAGGTATTTCTTCAGGTTGACTTTGTGTTTGCTTGTTTTTTTTAGAAAAATTCTTACGTAAAATCTTGTTTGTTTCGTTGATTAAGGCTTGTTCAGGTATATCTAATAAACTACTGCACTCTTTCGTATAAACCGACCGTTTAATCTGGTCAGGGATTATGGCAATACTCCCCACAATGTCTTTTACCAATTCCGCTTTTTTAATAGGGTCATTGCCAACATCTTCAATTAAAACTGAAGTTTTAAAACGAATAAAATCTTGTGCATTTGAAGTGATGTATTCTTTTAGTTCTTCTGTACTATGATTTTTTGCGTAAGAATCTGGGTCTTCTCCATCAGGAAACAACACCACCCTAACATTCATTCCTTCTTGCAAAATCATATCGATTCCGCGAAAGGAAGCCTTTATTCCAGCAGCATCTCCATCAAACAAAATGGTAATGTTTGGTGTAAACCGTTTAATTAAACGTATTTGGCCTTCGGTTAAAGATGTCCCTGAAGAAGAAACTACATTTTCTACTCCCGATTGGTACAAAGAAATTACATCAGTATATCCTTCAACTAAATAGCAAATGTCTTCTTGAGAAATGGCCTTTTTCGCATAATAAATACCATACAACACCTTACTTTTACTATAGATGTCAGACTCTGGAGAATTTAAATATTTCGCGGCCTTGTCATCTGTCTTTAAAATTCTTCCTCCAAACCCTAATACTCTACCAGATAAATTATGTATTGGAAATATCACTCTCCCTTTAAATCGATCAAACTTTTTATCTCCTTTAACAATTGATAGTCCAGATCTATCTAAGTATTTAATGTTGTGTCCAGCTTTTTCTGCATCATCCGTTAAAGCCGTCCACTCATCAGGGTTATATCCCAATTGAAACTTATCAATGATGTCTTCTCTAAAGCCTCTCTCCAAAAAATAACTCAATCCTATCGCCTTTCCTTCATCAGATTCGTGCAGCTGTTTTTTAAAGTAATTCGCAGCATAATTAGAGACGATGTATAAACTTTCTCGTTCATCAGCAGCTTCTTTTTGCTCAGGAGATAGTTCTTCTTCCTCAATTTCAATGTTATACTTTCGGGCAATGAATTTTAAAGCTTCAGGATAAGAATAATGTTCATGCTCCATTATAAAATTCACTGAATTACCAGCCTTTCCACATCCAAAACACTTATAGATCCCTTTAGCTGGTGATACCGTAAACGAAGGTGTTTTTTCATTGTGAAAAGGGCAATTTCCTAAGAAGTTTGCCCCTCTTTTTTTTAAAGGTACAAACTCGCCAACCACATCTTCAATAATTGCCGCTTCAAAAATTTCGTCTATGGTTTGCTTTGGAATCATTAAAAATCTTTCTCTGACGTAAGTTTACCTTGTTGGTTATAAAATTTCCAATGACCTACTTCCATATCTTCTTCATACTGTCCTTCATAACGTAAATTTCCGTTAGGAAAATAAACTTTGGCCTCTCCGGTTCTTTTCCCGTTTTTAAATGCCCCTATACTTTGCAACTGTTCATTATTAAAAAAGGCTTTCCATTCTCCTTCTCTTTTTCCATTTAACAATTTTCCATTCATTTTAAGTGTTCCATCCTGATGGTAATATTTTTCTTCAACCTTTACCTCCTTACCATCAATTTCCTGAAAAAAACTTACTTTTTTTGGTTGATTATCTGGGTAGGTTTCTTCAACTTTTTCAATCACAGGTGCTTCACAGGCGATTAAAAACATAACCATTAAGGTATAAATTACTCTATTCATATTATTTAGTTCTTTCTGTTGTATAGATTACTAATTCTGCCAACGCTTTATTTGCTTCATTCTGTTCAAATTCACCAAGAATTGCTAAGGCTTTATTCTTATAATTATTCATTGCTTTTTGAGCATATTCTATTCCTCCTGTCTCAATTACAAAATTGATGACTTCTTTCACTTTCTTTTTATTTTCGTTATGCTTTTTAACAATTCTAATCATCTTTCTTTTTTCAGATGAAGTTGCATTGTTTAGCGAATAAATTAATGGAAGTGTCATTTTCTTTTCTTTGATATCAATACCTGTAGGTTTTCCTATTGTATCACCATCACTTCCATAATCGAACAAATCATCTTTTATTTGAAACGCTATCCCTGTGTACTCTCCGAATAACCTCATCTTTTCAACTGTTGCTTTATCCACTCCAACAGAGTTTACTCCAGAAGCACAACAGGAAGCAATTAATGTTGCTGTTTTTTGTCGAATAATATCATAATAAATGTTCTCTGTAATGTCTAGTTTTCTTGCTTTTTCTATCTGTAACAATTCCCCCTCACTCATCTCTCTTACTGAATTTGACATGATTCTAAGCAATTCAAATTCATCATTTTCTACTGCTAACAATAGTCCTCTTGACAATAAATAATCACCAACTAAAACCGCTATTTTATTTTTCCATATGGCATTTATAGAAAAGAACCCTCTACGCTTATTGGCATCATCAACAACATCATCATGAACCAAGGTTGCTGTATGTAAAAGTTCAATCATAGCCGCTGCACGGTAAGTAGAATCTGTGGTCTCTCCAAACATCTTTGCCGATAAAAAAACAAACATCGGCCGCATTTGTTTCCCTTTTCGCTTAATAATGTAATGCATTATTTTATCCAATAAAGAAACTCTACTTTTCATAGAAGCACGAAATCGGGGCTCAAATTCCTTAATTTCCTGCTCAATGGGTTTCTTTATTTGATCTAATTTATTCATAGGGGAACCAAAGGTAGTAAAAGGTTAACGATAAGATAATCAATTAAGAATAAACTTTTTTCAACCATTTTGGTATTATAAAAATACCTATAAAGAGATACGGATAGTAACTTGCCAACCTCCAAAGAACAGCTAATACTCCAACTAAACCAAAAGGAATGTATTCTGCCAAAAATCCAGTAAAAGCGAACTCTGCAACTCCTGTCCCTCCAGGTGTTGGAAAAATAACCATCACCAACCACATCACCAATTGCCTACCATAAATAATAAAATGATCTCCTACATCAACAAATGCTAAGATTAAAAAGTTAACCAACCAAAAACGGGCGGTCCAGGCAAAAAAAGTAGCTAAAGATGATTTGACCCAAAATAAAAAAGACTTGCTTCTAAATTCTTTAGATGTGGTAATAATATCGTTCCCCACTTGAGCCATTTTGGGCTCCCATTTTCTAAGGAATTTCAGTTTAAAAAGAAATAGTAATATTCTTTTTAAGCCTTGAGGCTTTATGAATATACCAAAAATAAATACTAAGCTAAACAACAAGGTAACACAATAGCCGATCACAAAAATTCCCTTTACAGAAAAAACAATTCCAAAGATCTCCTTTTGTAATTCAATTGGAAACAGATATTCTGTTCCTATTATTAAAATAACGATTGGAACTGTTACAATATAAAAGAGTTGATCAAACAAGGCAGTTAACATTACCATAGCGGTACTTTTTCCAGCACTTAACCCTTCCTTATTTAGGATGTATAAAGCTACACCAGTTCCACCAACAATTCCTGGGGTAACTGCCGAAGAAAACTCCCATAACATAATAACATCAAAACTATTTCTCCAGCTAATTTGATTATCGGTAAGTACCCTAATCCGATACATGTATGCAAGGTCTCTAATGACCATCATTAAGAAACCTACGAACATCCACATAAAAGACTTAATGCCCCATTCAACTTTATCAAACTCTTCCCAGTTCGTACTTGTCCACAACATATAAGAAGCAACACCTAATCCAATAATTAAAGGTATCGCTATCCTTTTAGCAGTAAATAATTCCTTTACTTTGTTGCTTGTAGTCATTTAATCCGTGCTTATTTTATGAAGAAAATATACTTCCTATCCTCTTGTTCTACTTGTAATCGAATTATCAAAGAGTTACAACTTGATGAATCATTCGAATTTCAAGACATCAAATCTAATCAAATAACTTCAACTCAAATTGAGCAAATGGAAAAAATGGCTGGCTCCTATGAAAGCCTTTTTAGTAGAAGAGCAATGAAGTTTAAATCCTTAGGGTTAAAAGATCAATCGTTGAGTGAGAAGGATTACAAAAAGCTAATTTTAGAGGAATATACTTTTCTAAAACGTCCTGTTATTATTGTTGGGGATAAAATTTTTATTGGAAACTCCAAAAAAGTGATTGAGTCCGTTGCTGCAGCACTATGAGTTCTAACCTAAAAGCACATATGGCTCTTTTAGGTGCCAACCTTATCTATGGTATTAATTATACCGTTGCTAAAGATATCATGCCTGTTTATATTCAATCTTTTGGATTGGTATTTTGCAGGGTAATAGGAGCTTTAGCTCTCTTTTGGATTGTCCATTTATTTAACTATGAAAAAGTAGAAAAAAAGGACTTTTTATTATTAGCTACGTGCGGAGTGTTTGGTGTCTTTGCCAATCAATTAATGTTTTTATACGGGTTAGATCATACGACTCCTATTAACGCAGGAATCATTATGACATCAAATCCAATATTAGTGCTTATTGCTTCTGCAATAATTTTAAAAAACCGCATTACATTAACCAAATTAGGAGGAATTGGTTTGGGGATTGTTGGAGCCTTATTGCTTTTACTCTTTAAAAAAGATTTTTCTTTTGGCTCCGACACCATTAGGGGAGATTTATTTATTTTTCTAAATGCTGTTTCCTATGGTATTTACCTAGTAATTGCTGTCCCCTTAATGCGAAAATATAAACCAATAACAGTCATTAAATGGGTTTTTACTTTTGGATTTATTTTTGTTTTTCCTTTCGGCATAGAACAATTTACAGAAATTGAATGGGCTTCTTTTTCTCTTAAAATTTGGTTAGAAGTTGGGTTTGTAATCATCGCAACAACTTTTTTCGCATACCTGTTAAACATTTATGGATTAAAAAAATTGAATCCGTCAGTTGTTTCAACCTACATTTATTTACAACCATTATTGGCTGCATTAGTTGCAATTTGGGCTGGAAAAGATACCCTCGATTGGATAAAAATTGCTGCTGCCGTCTTAATCTTTAGTGGTGTTTACTTGGTAAGTAAAACAAAATCTCAGAAAAATCAGTAGTATTATTACATTTGTAGTCAAATTTACATGGTATGATTAAGTCAATGACCGGTTTTGGAAAATCGACTGGAGAAATAAATAATAAAAAAATTACCGTTGAGATTAAATCCTTAAACAGTAAGCAAGCAGACATCTCAGTCAGAATACCTTCTTTCTATAAAGAAAAGGAACTCCCACTAAGATCACTAATTAACAAAAATTTACAAAGAGGAAAAATTGAATTTAACCTGTATGCTGAGCTGTTGGGTGGAAGTTCAAATTTCACCCTTAATACTGAGTTATTTAAAAAATATTACAACGAATTTAATGCGGCTGCCAATGAAGTTAATCCAGCACACAACTCGGATTTAATAGCCGTTGTTTCTAAACTACCTGATTTACTTAAAGCGGAAAGAAGCGAGTTAGATGAGAAAGAATGGAACGGTGTATTTGAAATAATTGAAGAAGCTATTTCTAAAATAGATGAATTCAGATGTACAGAAGGCAGTTCCTTAGAAAAGGAAATCACTTTAAGAGTAAACAATATTACTGAATTACTTGTATCTGTTGAGCAATATGAACAAGAGAGAATAGAGACCGTTAAAACAAAGATTTTAGCGAACTTGAAAGAAGTTGTTGACGAGAAAAGTATTAATAAAGATCGCTTTGAACAAGAACTTATATACTACATTGAAAAATACGATATAACCGAAGAAAAAACACGATTGTCCCAGCATTGTAGCTACTTTATAGATACGATGAATTCTACCATTTCTGAAGGAAAAAAGTTAGGTTTTATTTCCCAAGAAATGGGCAGAGAAATTAACACCTTAGGCTCTAAAGCAAATCATTCTGAACTGCAAAAAATAGTTGTTCAAATGAAAGATGAATTGGAAAAAATAAAAGAACAAATTTTAAATATATTATAAGGGACAATGGAAGGAAAGTGTATTATTTTATGTGCACCATCGGGAGCAGGGAAAACATCAATTACTAAATACTTATTGCAACAAGACTTGGGTTTAGAATTTTCTATTTCTGCTTGTAACAGAGAAGCAAGAGAAGGGGAAATTAACGGAATTGATTATCATTTTTTAACTACAGAAAGTTTTAAAAACAGAATAGAAAATGATGAGTTTGTAGAATGGGAAGAAGTTTATAAAGATAACTTTTACGGAACATTAAAAACCGAAATAAATCGCATTTGGAATAACGGGAGAAATGTAATTTTTGATGTTGATGTTGAGGGAGGATTAAGTTTAACGAAACATTTTGGAGAAAAAGCATTAGCAATTTTTATCAAACCACCATCGATAGAAGCACTTGAAGAAAGATTAAGAAGTAGAGGGACAGAAAATGAAGAGAAAATTCAAAAAAGATTGGCTAAAGCTGAAAAAGAATTGGAGTACTCAAAATGGTTTGATTACATTATCGTTAATGAAAATTTAGAAGACGCTCAACAGGAGACGTTATCTCTTGTAAAATCGTTTTTAAAACAGTAACCCATGAATATTGGTCTATATTTTGGAACTTATAACCCCATTCATGTTGGCCATTTAATTATTGCCAACCACATGGTTGATTATACCGAATTAGATCAAGTTTGGTTAATTGTTTCACCTCAAAACCCCTTAAAAAGTAAAGCTTCCTTATTAGCTGATTATCATCGATTGGCCTTAGTCCGAGTTGCAGTTGAAGGCAATAATAAATTAAAAGCATCAAACATTGAATTTGATCTGCCAAAACCTTCATATACTATTGACACGTTAACCTATATCCAAGAAAAATATCCAGAACATTCTTTTTCATTAATTATGGGGGAGGACAATCTTCGTACGTTACATAAATGGAAAAACTTCGAACAGTTATTAGAAAATCACTTTATCTATGTTTATCCCAGAGCACTGACTGAACAAGAAAGAATAGAGCAACAAGATACTAATAGCCCTCACAATTTTGACGGTCATCCTAACATCAAAATGTGTGATGCTCCAGTAATGAAAGTCTCTGCCAGTTTTATTCGAAAAGCCATCAAGGAAAAGAAAGATGTGCGGTATTTACTTTCTGAACCTGTATTTACTTATCTTAAAGAAATGCACTTTTATGAAAAGTAACTTAAAGCAGCACCTAACAGTAAACTTAAAAAAAGCAATTCAGCGAACCATGGCTTTTTGATATTGTAGAAAAAGTTAGCCGCAATTATCGACAAAGGGATGGACGCCATTAAAAATGTAGCGAAGTAATCGAAACTATTCAAGATCAAGGTTCCTAAACCAAGAATAAACATCAAAAGAACAATAATTAGCATCTTCTTAGTTCTTACTACACTCTTATTTATTGTAACAAATAGATTCATCAGAGCCAACAGAAAAACTGCTGAAAATATTACCAAAAACAGTTGATTAAATAACGTGAATTCATTCCACTTAATATCAAACAGCACAATCATATACTCACCAACGTCTATATCAGAAAAGCTGCCAATAATGATTTTGTACGTTATAAAATAAACGAAAGGGACACTTAACCCTAATAGTGAAATTATAAAATCTCTCCATTTGGGCGTAGTGGTATACACTAAGGCTACCCATAACAAAACGAAATAGACAATGCTTGGGAAATAGATTAATGACGCTATCGCAATTACGAACGATGCATTAAACAGTGTAGCATAATTATTTTTCAAATTATACATTCTTATCAATTGATGAAATGCGACCAAAGTAAATGCGTTGGCGATGATAACCTGATTGAGGTTTAGCAAGAATAAACAACAACTACTATACAACACAAACATTAAACTCGTTAAGTGTGCATTCTCTTTAATCAACTTATATTCACTAACAATGTAGTTTAAATAAATCGCTTGAGCGATAATTAAAACAATTGAAATTGAAAGGTCTATCCACCTAATATTGGTAGATACTAAATTGGGGGAATCTGTACCTAAATCTAAAAAAAAAGCAGGCAACCATAAAATAGCAGTTAACAACACTGTTAATGCATTAACTGTTTTTTGATTCGATTTAAATACGCCTATTAGCATTTTGTAATATTAATCAATTATATTTTTGATTATTAAAGATAAATTTTACTTTTGTTCTACAAAATTAATGTTATGACGGAATTTTTTTATGGTATTGGAGATGTATTCTATTGGATATTTGAAAATTTATTAGAACCATTAGGTAATTTACCAAATTGGGGACTAATTGCCTTAGCGTTTGCGCTACTTGGATGGTGGATGAAACTTCAAAAAGACTATAATGCGAAAGCAGCAAAAGAAGGTACTCTTAAATAAGACAATCAAAATATAAAGTGGAAAGCCTCGAAAATATTTTCGAGGTTTTTTTATTTAAATCACATCAACACATAATTTATCGCTAAAACCTATAATATTATTATTGATAATAGTTGGTGTATTAAAAAAAAGTCGTAAATTCGCAGCCCCATTTTAGGGATTATTATAAAATTAAAAAAGAGATATAGTGGATACATTAAGCTATAAAACGGTTTCAGCAAATGCAGCTACAGTTGATAAAAACTGGGTTCTTGTTGATGCTCAAAACGAAACATTAGGAAGATTGGCATCAAAAGTTGCTAACCTAATAAGAGGAAAGCATAAAACAAACTATACTCCTCATGTAGATTGTGGAGATAATGTAGTTGTCATCAATGCAGGCAAAATAAAACTGACTGGTAATAAATGGGAAGACAAGAAATATGTTACTTTTTCTGGTTACCCAGGCGGTCAAAAAATTTCAACTGCTAATGAAGTTATGGCTAAAAACCCAAATAAGATGGTTGAGAAAGCTGTAAAAGGAATGTTACCTAAAAGTAAATTAGGAAGAGCTATGTATAGAAACCTTTATGTTTATGAAGGGGCAGAACACAACCAAGAAGCTCAACAACCTAAAGAAGTAAAAGTAAGCGACCTTAAATAATAAATATGGAAGTAGTTAACGCAACAGGAAGAAGAAAAAAAGCAGTAGCAAGAGTTTACCTATCTAAAGGGAAAGGAAATGTTACCATTAACAAAAAAGACTATAAAGTATTTTTTCCAACAACAGTATTACAAGGAAAAGTACAACAAGCTTTTGAAGCTACTGAAACAGCTAAAACTTACGATGCAAAAGTAAATGTAGCTGGTGGAGGAATAACAGGACAAGCAGAAGCAGTAAGACATGCAATTGCAAGAGCTTTAGTAAAAATTGACGAGGATAATAGAGCTAAACTAAAAGTAGATAGCTTGTTAACAAGAGACCCTAGAATGGTTGAACGTAAAAAACCTGGTCAGCCAAAAGCTCGTAAGAAATTTCAATTTAGTAAACGTTAATATAAATTATTGTTTAGTATCTAAATTTTTAAGACAGCTATTGCTCTACTTAAAGATTGAAGTTATTAAGGAATGTAAACAATTAAAAAATGTCAAAAGTAGATTTTAAAGAATTACTCGATGCAGGTGTGCACTTTGGTCACCTAAGAAGAAAATGGAACCCAAAAATGGCTCCTTACATATTTATGGAGCGTAACGGTATTCACATTATCGATTTACACAAAACAGCAGCAAAATTAGAAGAAGCATCAGCTGCGCTATCTCAAATAGCTAAATCAGGAAAAAAAATAATGTTTGTTGCTACCAAGAAACAAGCAAAAGATGTTGTTGCCGAAAGAGCAAAGAACATTAACATGCCTTTCGTTACAGAGAGATGGCCTGGTGGAATGTTAACGAACTTTGTTACCATCAGAAAAGCAGTTAGAAAAATGGCTGCTATTGACAAGATGGGAGAAGATGGAACAATGGCTGTTCTTTCTAAAAGAGAAAGGTTACAAATCGCTCGTCAAAGACAAAAATTAGAAAAGAACTTAGGTAGTATTGCCGATCTTACTAGATTACCTGCTGCAATTTTTGTAGTGGATATTATGAAAGAACATATTGCTATCGCTGAAGCAAAAAAATTAGGAATTCCTACTTTTGCTATTGTAGATACTAACTCTAATCCAACATTAGTTGATTTTGCTATTCCTGCAAATGATGATGCTACCAAATCTATTGATAAAATAATGGAAATAGTTACCGCTGAAGTGGCGAAAGGATTAGCTGAAAGAAAAGAAGGAAAAGACAAAGCAAAAGCTGACGCAGCAGCTCAAAAAACTGATAAACCTGAAGCTAAAAAAGAAGAGAAGAAAGAAGAAGTTAAGAAAGAGGAGAAGAAAGAAACAAAAGCTAAAGAGGAAACAAAAGCTAAGAAAGAAACAAAAGAAGAGGCTGAAGCTGAATCAAAATAAATCAATTTTAACACCTATTTAAAATGTCAAAAATTACAGCAGCAGACGTTAACAATTTACGTAAGCAAACAGGTGCAGGGATGATGGACTGCAAAAATGCTTTAGTTGAAGCAGAAGGAGATTTCGATAAAGCAATTGATATACTAAGAAAGAAAGGGCAAAAGGTTGCCGCTAAGAGAGGTGACAGAGATGCTAATGAAGGTTTAATTATCGCAAAAGCAACAACAGATGGTAAAAAAGCTGTTTTAGTTGAAGTGAACTGTGAGACTGATTTTGTAGCTCAAAATGCTGATTTCACTACATTCGCAACTACTATTTTAGATGCTGCTATTGCTAATAGTCCAGCTTCTTTAGATGCATTAAAAGATTTACCTTTTAATGGAGAAAGCTTAACCATTGGAGAAAAAGTAATTGAACAAACTGGTGTTATCGGAGAAAAAATACAAGTATCTGGTTACGAATTTGTTGAAGCTGAACAAGCTATTGCTTATAATCATCCGGGAAATAGATTAGCTTCTATTGTTGCATTTAACAAAGCTGGTGAAGCTGTTGGTGAAGCAGGAAAACAAGTGGCAATGCAAATTGCTGCAATGGACCCTATCGCTGTAGATGAGTCTGGTGTTTCTCAAGAGGTTATCGAAAAGGAAATGGCCTTGGGTAGAGAAATTGCTTTACAAGAAGGTAAACCTGAAAACATTATTGATAAAATAGCTGAAGGTAAAGTAAAGAAGTATTTGAAAGAAAATACATTGTTAAATCAAGCTTCGGTAAGAGACAACAAAAAGACGGTTAGTCAGTATCTAAATGAAACAGAGAATGGCTTGACGGTGACAGACTTTAAACGAAGAATGTTAGGATAACAAAATATATTATTAAAAAGAGAGAATTTAAATTCTCTCTTTTTTTTGACCAAAAATTAAATGACATGGCTTACAAAAGAATTCTTTTAAAACTAAGTGGCGAAGCATTAATGGGTGATAAGCAATTTGGAATTGACAATAACAGGTTATCTGAATATGCAAAAGAAATTAAAGAAATTGTAGATCAAGGAATACAAGTGGCTATAGTAATAGGCGGTGGAAATATATTTAGAGGAATACAAGCAGAAGAAGGTGGTATGGAACGTACCCAAGGAGATTACATGGGAATGTTAGCTACTGTCATTAACAGTATGGCTTTACAATCAGCTTTAGAAGCTATTGATGTATATACGCGACTTCAGACTGCTATTGAAATGAAAGAAATTGCTGAACCTTTTATTAAAAGAAGAGCTGTTCGTCATTTACAAAAAGGACGAGTCGTGATTTTTGGAGCTGGAACTGGTAATCCATATTTTACTACTGATACTGCTGCAAGTTTGAGAGCAATTGAAATTGAAGCTGATGTTATTTTAAAAGGAACGAGAGTTGATGGAATTTATAGTGCTGATCCAGAAAAAGACAGTTCAGCCACAAAGTATGAAACCATTTCATTTGAGGAAGTCTATAAACAAGGCTTAAGCGTTATGGATATGACTGCTTTTACACTTTGTAACGAGAATAAGTTACCAATCATTGTTTTTGATATGAACACTCCAGGGAACCTAAAAAAGGTAGCAAATCAAGAAACCAGTGTCGGAACCTTGGTGGAATTTTAATTTTTGATATCTTTATTTCAAATTTATAACGATGAACGAAGAACTTGAATTTACATTTGATGCTGCCAAAGAAGCAATGGAGAATGCAATGACCCATTTAGACAGTCAATTACAAAAAATTAGAGCGGGAAAAGCATCTCCGATGATGCTTAGCAAAGTTGTAGTAGAATATTATGGTTCTTTAACACCTCTTAATCAAGTTGCGAATGTTAATGCATTAGATGGTAGAACACTATCAATTCAACCATTTGAGAAAGCGTTATTAGAGGAAATAGAAAAAGGCATCGCTCATGCTAATTTGGGGTTAAACCCACAAAACAATGGGGAAACTGTCTTAATTAATATTCCTGCTCTTACTGAAGAGAGAAGAGGTGATTTAAGCAAGCAAGCAAAAGCTGAGGGAGAAGAAGCTAAAGTTGGCATCAGAAATGCTCGTAAAGATGCAAACGATGAGATTAAAAAATTAAAAAACGATGGCTTGAGCGAAGATCAAGCTAAAGATGCTGAAAATGAGGTTCAAAAAATAACGGATAGTTATTCGGCTAAAATTGATGCGTTAATTGATGCTAAGGAAAAAGACATTATGACGGTTTAGTGGTTATTTGTTGATCTTAACCCCATCCTTAAAGTACATTACACTTTTAATTTTCCCGGCTTGTTTTTCGTAAAAAGTCCATTTTCCATCGGGCTTATGATTCTTAAAATTCTTTTCACTTTCTAAAGTACCAATAGCATACCAGGACGTTACTTTTCCTTCTTGTTTTCCATCTATAAAAGTTTGTTCATACATTTTTTTACCATCATCATAATAATAAGTCCACTTTCCTTCTTGCATATTATTTTTAAAAAAACCTTCGTCTTTAGGTTGGCCATTTTCATACCATGAATAATGAGGCCCTTCTTGGACAGATGTTAAGACCTCTTTAGTAAATTCAGCGTATTTGTTTTTACTGTCCTTTAAATAGCTCTTCTTCTCTTCTGTTTTCACTAAATAAGCGTCCATAAGCTCTTTCTCTCCATTTAAATACCAATGTTCCCATATGCCATCTTTTAAGCCTTTTTTATACGTTCCTTTATAATCTTGCTGCCCATTTTCAAACCAACCATTCCACGCCCCATTCATTATTCCCTTGCTGAAATTCCCAATATCTTTCTTTGCTCCACCATCATACCATGATTTCCATTCTCCTTCTTCTTTTCCATTTTTAAAACTTCCTTGCATGACTAACTGTCCTTCTTCATTCCATATATTCCACTCCCCTTCTTTTTTATCATTTAGATAATTTCCTTTTTTCCATGTTTTTTTATTTAAATACCAGAATGTCCAGTCTCCATTTCGTTTATCATCTTTATAGGTTCCTTCATAACTTTTATTTCCAGTACTATCACTATAAAAAGTCCATAAACCATCTCTTAACCCTACCTTAAAGCTTCCTTCAAAGTCTTTTTCACCATTTGCTAACCAAAATATCCATTTACTATCCCTCTCACCATTCAAAAAGGATCCTTCAACACTTAATTTTCCATCTTCGAACCATTCTTGCATTGATCCATTCTCTTTTCCTTCTACAAAATTAACTTCTTTCAATTTTTGCCCACTCAAATACCAATACGTCCATAATTTATCTTTTTTACCATTGGCAACACTTCCCGTTAATTTAGGTTGTTTACTTTCGTTCCAATAGTAAATCCAATCTCCTATCATTATTCCTTTTTCATAATTGCCTGAAGAAATTGGATTTTTATTTGCATCAAATTCTACCCACAAACCTGTTCGCCTTCCATTTTTATAATCCCCTTTAATTTTGATGTCCGTATTTTGATGGTACTCCACATATTCCCCAGCACCCTCATTTACGGCCTGTTCTCCTGATTTTAAATAATAACTGTCCAAGTAAATTCCATCTTCCTTAAAACTTCTAATGCTTTTCACTTTTTGATTATCATACCATGTTTTCCATTCTCCAATTCTCTGGTCTCTTTTGAAATGCCCTTCCTCCTTTTTATTTCCTGAAGGGTAAAAGAAAGTCCACAAACTATCTTGATATCCATTTTTATTATAGCCTATCATCTCTAATTTTCCATTCCCATACCAAATCTTACAAACACCCTCTTTTTTTGCTTTTACAAAAAACCCTTCTTCTCTTTTTTTTCCTTCATCGTTGTAATTCGTATACTTCCCATCAAACAAACCATCCTTGTAATTTACTTCTTGTTGAATGACCCCTTCTCTGCTCCAAAAAGTCCATTTACCTTGTTCCAAACCATCTTTAACAACACCTTCTGCTTTCTTTTTTTCGTTGGTCCATTTATAAGTATGGAGCTGAGCGAACACAGAAGAATTAAGAAAAAGTAATATTGCCAATAATCGAAAAGCCATATCTAATCTACTTTATATTAGTTATTTTATTGTGTAAAGGTATTTTTTAAAACACTTAAGCAAACATTACTTTTAAAATGATGTAAACAATAAATTGTGAGGTTTATCCATAAAAAAAGCCCTACAAAATGCAGGGCTTTTTTTATAAATTATATCTAGATCACGTTCCAAAAACACTACTTGAAACAAAATGTTGAGTAGGATTAGTAATAATCACAGGAATTTCTGCATCATTAGCAATAACTTCTTGTTCTTCACTACCAAAAAAGTCAGGCAATAAAGCGCCCTCTCTTGTATTTACAACAGCAATCATATCTGCATTAATTTTAGCGGCAAATCTAATCAGTTGTTTCTTAAACCCTCCAGATCGTTCAGCGTTTTCTATACTATAGCTAATCGATTTTTCTGAAAAATAATTTTTAGCAAATGTTAATTCTCTATCCAATTTAACTTGCAAAAATTGATCATTCTCTTTTGCAGCAAATATGTGAATTTTACTATTGAAGTGAGTAGCGATACTCGCAGCAATCGTTAACTTTTGCTTTGTTACATCAGAATAATCAATAGGTACAACTATGTCATCATAAACATCTGTATCACTTGGTCCTTTTTCTTGAACAATTACAAAAGGAACTTTAGAATGAGAAATTACCTTTAAAGCATGACTTCCCATAATTTTTTGCATTCCTGTTGCACCATGAGTTCCCATAACAATATATCCAGCTCCTATTTCGGAAGCAACATCTCCGATATCATCAAAAATATTCCCGATTCTCACAATAGCATGTGTGTTTACACCATACTTACTGTCAGACTCTTCAACAATTTTGCTAAGTTTTGCTTTTGCCGCATCCACTTCTTTAGTTTTTGAGACTACATGCAATAAATACACTTCCCCGTTAAAGGATTTAGCAATTTTTGCCGCATGATTAACTGCACAATCCGCAACTGCTGTGAAATCGTGCGGTACCAATACTTTATATACGTTTTTATCCATAAATAAAAATTTAATGAGTCTAAAGTTATTTTATTTTTCTTTTATTACAAATGTTTCCATGAATTTTGTTGTAAATTCTCCCTTCCTAAAGTTTTCATCCTGCAATAATTGCTGGTGAAAAGGTATGGTTGATTTTATTCCTTCAATAATATATTCATCTAACGCCCGCTCCATTTTCTTTATTGCTTCTTCCCTTGATTGAGCGACAACAATTAGCTTAGATATCATAGAATCATAATAAGGAGGAATAATATAGTTAGCATATACATGTGTATCTATTCTTATTCCATGACCACCTGGTTCGTGATATGTTGTAATTTGGCCAGGACTTGGTCTAAAACCATTAAAAGGATCTTCAGCATTTATCCTACATTGCATTGAATGCATGGTAGGTTCATAGTTTTTACCGCTCATCTTATGACCCGCAGCCAATTTGATTTGTTCTTTTATCAAATCAAAATTAATTACTTCTTCAGTAATGGTATGCTCCACTTGAATACGTGTATTCATCTCCATAAAATAAAAATCTCTGTTTTTATCCACTAAAAACTCAACCGTACCAACACCTTCATATTTCACTGCTTTGGCAGCTTTAACTGAAGCCGCTCCCATTTTTTTTCTCAAAGCCTTTGTCATAAAAGGAGAAGGAGTTTCTTCAACTAATTTTTGATGTCTTCTTTGAATAGAGCAATCTCTTTCTGACATGTGGCATGCATTTCCAAATGCATCTCCCGCTATTTGAATTTCTATATGACGCGGTTCTTCAATGAACTTCTCCATGTACATCCCATCATTCCCAAATGCAGCAGCAGATTCTTGTCTAGCAGAATTCCAATGCTCTTCCATTTCATCTTCGCTCCAAACAACACGCATTCCCTTTCCTCCACCTCCAGCAGTAGCTTTAATCATTACTGGATAAACAACTTTTTTAGCAGTTGCTTTCGCATCAGCTAAATCTTTTAGCAATCCCTTAGATCCAGGAACCACAGGAACACCTGCTTTTTGCATGGTTTCTTTAGCCGAAGCCTTATCTCCCATTCCATCAATCATCTCTGGAGATGCTCCAATAAATTTTATTCCATTTTCCTCACAGATTTTTGAGAATTTTGCATTCTCAGATAAAAATCCATAGCCCGGATGAATTGCATCTGCATTTGTAATTTCTGCAGCAGCAATAATGTTTGGAATATTTAAATATGATTCAGCGCTTTTGGGAGGCCCAATGCAAACTGCTTCATCTGCAAATCTAACATGTAAGCTATCTGCATCTGCTGTAGAATAAACAGCAACTGTGCTAATTCCCATTTCCTTACACGTTCTAATTACCCTTAAAGCAATTTCTCCTCTATTCGCTATTAATATTTTTTTAAACATAATTTTTTAAATAGCCGTTTCAAAACTCATTGATTACCTATGATCGTTTTGAGCTTATTGTTAATGATTAATTTAAGATGGGTCAACCAAGAATAAAGGTTGATCATACTCTACTGGAGAACCGTCATCCACAAGCGTTTTCACAACTTTTCCAGAGATTTCTGCTTCTATCTCGTTAAATAACTTCATAGCTTCAACCATACAAACAACTGTATCTTCAGCAAGGTCATCTCCGACATTTACAAAATTAGGCTTGTCTGGCGATGGCTTTCTATAGAAAGTCCCAATCATTGGAGACTTAATTGTAATGTACTTTGAATCATCGTCAGCTCCATTCGATGCAGCCGGTGTTTCAACATTTTCAGCTGGTGCTGGTGCCGCTTGAACCGGTGCTGTTACAGCAACTTGTGCAGGAGCAGGCGCTTGAACTTGAGCTACCTGCTGAACAGCTTCTACTATTAGTTTTCCTTTTTTATGTGGTGGTGTTTTTATCGTGATTTTAAAATCTTTATCTTCAATTTCAACTTCACTTACGCCAGATTTCGCAACAAATTTTATTAAATCTTGAATTTCTGATGGCTTCATAATTATAATTATTTGATTTTATATCTTGTAAATTTATTATCTTCTTTAAGAGTTATAGGCCCACTTTAACCATATAGAACCCCAGGTAAAACCACCTCCAAAAGCAGCGATAATCAAATTATCTCCTTTTTTCAATTGTTTTTCCCATTCCCACAAACAAAGTGGAATAGTTCCTGAAGTTGTGTTCCCATATTTTTCAATGTTCAACATTACTTTTTCATCACTAACATCCATTCTTCTGGCCGTAGCATCAATAATTCTTTTATTTGCTTGATGTGGAACTAACCAAGCAACATCATCACCTGTTAGATTATTTTTTTCCATGATTTCAGCCGAGACATCTGCCATCTTGGTAACAGCAAATTTAAATACTGTTTTTCCATCTTGACGAGCATAATGTTCTCTATTGTCAACCGTTTCATGCGTTGGAGGATACGCAGATCCTCCTGCTTTTTGAGATAAATATTTTACCCCAGAACCATCACTTCTTAAAATGGAATCTTTTACCCCATTCCCTTCTTCGTTAGGTTCTAACAATACAGCACCTCCACCATCACCAAAGATGATACATGTTGCTCTATCTTCGTAATCAACAATGGCAGACATCTTATCAACACCTACAACTACTACTTTCTTATGTGTTCCTGATTCTACGTATTTTGACCCTGTAACCAATCCATAGATAAACCCTGAACAAGCTGCATTTAAATCAAATCCAAAAGCATTTTTGGCTCCAACTTTATCTGTAATAATGTTTGCTGTGGCTGGAAATATATGATCTCCCGTTACGGTACAACAGATTAGTAAATCAATTTCCTCAGGAGAAATTCCTCGTTTTTCACACAATCCTTTTACTGCTTCAGCACCCATTACTGATGCTCCTTGTCCTTCTCCTTTAAGTATCCTTCGCTCTTTAATTCCAGTTCTGGTTGTGATCCACTCATCGGTGGTTTCAATCATTGTTTCTAACTCTTTGTTGTCTAAAACATAGTCAGGAACATAGCCATTAACCGCTGTTATTGCTGCAGTAATTTTACTCATAGATCTTTATTAGCAATATGAACGAACGAAGGTAAATAATATATCGATTGAATAATCATATAAAACAAAAAAACTTACTGATTCAAGCAGTTGAACCAATAAGTTTCTAATCTTTTCGCCTATAATTTAAATTATAGTGCTATTTCTTTTTCAACAGCTTGCTTGCCTCTGTAGAATCCACATTCACCACAAACTCTATGGTATAATGTTGGAGCACCACAATTAGAACAGTTCGATAATGTTGGCGCCACAGCTTTATAATGAGTTCTTCTTTTGTCTCTTCTTTGCTTTGACGTCTTTCGTTTAGGATGTGCCATTTTTATTTATTTTTATTCAAATTAATATCTTTTAAAGTTGACCACCTCGGGTCGTCATCTATTTCTTGTTTTTGTTCAATTTTTTCAAGTTCATCAATCACATCCTGATTACATAAGCCTTCAAAATGTATTCTCTTTTGAGGAAGGTTTATATTTATAAATTCATAAATATACTTTGCTACGTTTATTTCATGTTCATGTTGAGGAAGAACTAATATTTCATCAGTTTCATCATATGCCTCATTACCGAACTTAACAATCAATTTTTCTTCTCCTTCCACATCTACATCAACTTCATCTAAACATCGATCACAAGGAACTGTAATTGTTCCACCAAAATTAAACGTCAACACCATCATTGTTGATTGTTTCTTAAATTCCAAATCAACCTTTACAGCCGATTTTTCAAACTCAAAACAATCAAATTCCTCAAAGAACTTATTCCCCACATTAAACTCATAAAAATGAGTTCCCTGTTTCAACCCTTCAAACTTAATTATATATTCACTTAAACTTCTCAAAATTCACTTTTTAAGCGAAAGTCCGCAAAGGTATGAATTTATTCATTACTGCAAAAAAACACATCTTTTTTTTAATGCTAACATGGTTTTTAATAGTTGACTGTTTATAAATAACCTTTAAGCCCCATTAACACTGCAGTATTAAAGGATATTATTGTCTATTAAAACAGAACCAATGGTTATAAAAAAACAGCACATCATCTATATATTGATTGTGGGAGCACTTTTTTCATGTGTGCCAGCAAAAAAGTACGAAGAATTAAAAACCAAACAACAAGCTTGTAGGGATGAAAATTCTGCTCTAAAAGCATTGAATCAGGACTTAGAAGAACAAAATCTTGAACTGAAAGCTTCTGTAGAAGCGATTCAAAAACAATTGATTCAGTTCCAGAGTGACATGGAGAAAAAAAGAACGGATTATGAAACAATGGGGAAAAATTACAACACGTTAAAAGAAACCTACAGGTTATTATCTGAAAAGAATAACAAGCAATCTTCTAAAAGCAAAACTGCTACTGACAAACTAATGAAGCAGCTGCAACAAACTCAATTAGATCTTCAAGCTCAAGAGGATGCACTCCGTGCATTAGAAACCTCTTTACTTAAAAAAGAAGCGGATTTGAAGAAACTATCTGCAGACTTAGAAGCGCGCGAAAAACGAGTAAATGAATTGGAAGCCATCATCAACAAAAAAGATCAAGCGTTAGCTAATCTTAAAAAGAAAGTGAAAGAGGCTTTACTCGGCTTTGAAAACAACGGGCTAACCATCGAACAAAAAAATGGAAAAGTTTATGTTTCGTTAGATGAAAGTCTATTATTTGCTTCGGGAAGTTACAAAGTTGGGAGCAAAGGAACAGAAGTGCTTAAAAAATTAGCCAAAGTATTAGAAGGTAGTTCAGATATAGATGTGGTGGTTGAAGGACATACAGACAATGTGCCTCTAAAGAGCAAAGGAGACATTGAAGACAATTGGGACTTAAGTGTTAAAAGAGCAACTTCTGTTGTAAAAATTATTACAACGAGCAGCAAAGTAAGTCCTAAACGATTAACTGCAGCCGGAAGAAGTGAGTACTTACCATTAGACTTATCTAACACTGTTGAGGGGCGTAAAAAGAACAGAAGAATTGAAGTGATTTTGACTCCTAAATTGGACGAATTGTTTGAGTTGTTGGAAAGTAACTAAATCTTAAAAAAAATAAATCTATGGAAGGTTTTGGTACAAATTGGTCAAGACATGAGTTTAAAGCTTATCTTATGCTTTACTGCGCTCATGCAGATTTTATTGAAACTCCAGAGGAAAAAGAAATCATAAAATCAAAAATTAGCGAAGACACCTATAATAACATTCACAAAGAATTCGATAAGGATAACGACTACCAAAGTCTTCAGAAAATTTTATCAACTTTAAAAAGGTTTGAATATTCCCACGAGCAGGTTGATGTATTATTAAACAAGATGAAAGAATTATTTCTGTCAGATGGTGAATATGATACGGTTGAACAAAACCTGTACCTTGGACTAAAGCATCTTTTAAGTAAATAAACCAGCGGCATCATCCATGGTTATAGCATCTCCAATGTCATAGTCGCCTATTCGGGTTCTTACCAATTGTGAAAGATGTCCTCCTGATTTTACTCTTTCACCAAAATCCCTGGCAATAGAACGAATGTATGTTCCTTTAGAACAAACTATTCTAAACTTAATATGGATGCCTTTGTTATAAGGTTTTTCTTGATTTATCTTTGAATCACTTTCACCATCAAATTGTGGACACTCGCACAACTCAACATCAAATTCCTTAATGTTTATTTGATTTGATTTGAGTTTCACTTCTTCTCCATCACGCGCATACTCATACGCCCTTTTACCATCAATTTTTTTTGCTGAATGCATCGGTGCGATCTGTTCTTGTACTCCAATAAACGATGTTGCCGTTTCTTTTATCAAATCGGTCGTAATATGATCTGTTGGAAATTCAATGTCAACTTCCTTTTCTAAATCATAAGAAGCTGTTGTCGCTCCCAAAGTAATAACACCTGTATATTCCTTTTCTTGAGCCTGTAATTCATCAATTTTTTTAGTGAATTTACCCGTACAAAGAATTAATAATCCAGTAGCCAATGGATCTAATGTTCCCGCATGGCCTACCTTAATTTTTTTGAGATTATACTCTTTTCGAATCAACCACCTTATTTTTTTTACTACATCAAAAGAAGTCCAAGTCAATGGCTTATCAATGAGAATAATTTGTCCAGTTTGGAATTTATTTGGTGCTTGTTCAGACATTAAAGTATAGCATAAACAATGGCAGAAGTACCTACAACAAGACAGTAGTAAGCAAAGTACTTTAGTTTACTCTTTTTTACCAACTTAATCATCCATGTACATGCCAATATACCCGTAATAAAGGCTGCTATAAACCCTATTACATAAATTGAAATACCACCAGCAACATCATCAAAAGCACCATCCAAAATATCCTTAGCCATCTTTCCTAAAATAAGTGGCAACACCATGATAAAAGAAAACCGTGCCGCCTTTTCCCTATCAATACCCAATAATACTGAAGTAGATATGGTCGCACCGGACCGAGAAATTCCTGGAAAAATAGCAATGGCCTGAGAGATACCAATAATAATAGCATGCCCTATTCCTACTTTTTTATCCGTGCTTTTGGCTCTATCTGCAAATATTAATAACACTGCAGTAACAATAAGCATAGAGCCTATTAGCAAAATCTTACCTCCAAAAAATGCTTCAATTTCTTCATCCAAGAATACACCAACTGCTG
>JAJCYO010000118.1 GCA_029262875.1 Flavobacteriales bacterium | reverse complement strand
TACCTGATATGTTGTTAGTGGAAGAATCATTTGAAATGGGTAATCACGGAGGTGTTTCTATACTAAGGCTGGAATCGAGATTAAAATAATTAGTTATAAAAATTATAATTACGGTAATATGAAAAATGAAGAGATTAATAAAATGGGGATTGAGGAAATTCTACAAATAATAGGTCCATTAAACTACGAGAGAATTTTTAATGAGACTAAATTACATTTCTTAAAAGAAAAATATTTTAAGAACTATGATGATAAAGATAAGGCAGAAATTATACAAGTTGAAGAAAATCTAAAGACTTTAAATAATAAATTGCTACCTCTTTTTAATAGACTTAGAATATTACAAATTCCCTATATTATCCAGTATGAGGGAGAGTTTACAAATGGAAATGGTCAAACTTATTGGGAAACAAAAACAGAGTATTTATACTTTAAAACCCAGTGCAAGGTTGATACATGGACTACCCCTTTAGATTTTAATAATCCATTAATAAAGGAATTATTAAACGAAGTGTGTGATTTTTTATTGAAGAATAGGTTTGTAAATTTTAGAATTATAAATATAAAGAAGCAATGATTTTATTTTCCACAGATTATTATTATACTGTTATTTCATTCTACTCACCCCAAAAACATGACTTTCAAAACCATTAATCAAAATTCCAGATGAATGTTTTTTTACTCCATCTACATAAATAATCTTTCCATACTGTTTCGCTTTTCCTTTTAGTTTTTTCCGATCCAGTTGTAATGGCTCTAATTTTTTAATGTATGGTTTTAACCATTTACTTACTGTATCATCAGAGAATCCAATTAAATGTCCAATTGCGATATAGGTAAGTCCTTCTAACCAGAGTTGTAAAGCTTTGGTTTTATAATAGGAATCTCGTTTTTTAACGATGGTCTCACCAGTAAAACGGTAATTACAATCCTTACAACGATATCGCTGTAATTTACCGTCTCTAGTTCCGTGTTTGGTGAAACGGGTTGAAGAACAGTTTGGGCAATTGCTTGGTTTCATAATCTTTTGGGGTATATATCTATAGGGTAAGAATATTACACCAAAATTTGGAGAGCACCCATAGATTAAATAAGTAATTTTAGTCAATGATTAAGAAGGGTGAAGAAGAATTATTATCGAAAGAAGTTAAACCAACAGCAGTTAGATTGCTGGTTATGGACTATTTTGCAAATAAGACAAGTGCTACTTCCCTCAAAGAACTTGAAAATCATTTTGATTATTCTGATATGACCACGTTGTACAGGACTCTTAAGACATTTGTTGAGCATAAAATTTTACACACAATTGATGATGGTACTGGTATGATGAAATATGCCAAATGTATTGATGGCTGCATTTGTGAGCCACAAGATTTACATTATCATTTTCATTGTCTTAACTGTAAAACTACAATTTGTCTTACAGAGGTAAGTATTCCCTCAGTTCAATTGCCAAAAGATTTTAGCTTATCAGAAGCTAATATGGTTGTTAAAGGACTATGTGCTGAATGCAATAAATGATTGCAAATTACTTGCACTCTTTTTACGTCTAACTTTGTTCTATAAAAATAATTTATATGAATAAAGTATCACTTTTGTTTATCACTTTCTTATTATGCAGTTTTGGTTATGGTCAAGATAATTCGTTACGAGTAACAGTTTTAGAAAAAGAGTCCAATGAGTCAATAATTGGTGCAACTGTATACATTGAAAAACTTGAAAAAGGAGCAGTTTCTAATATTGAAGGGAAATTGGAGATAACAGGTATACCAGATGGTAGTTTTGAGATAAAAATATCTTTTATTGGATTTGAATCCATTGATACAACCTTGACCTTTCCACTTGCGGACAATAACCTTATTCTTCATTTATCTGAAAGTGAAAATGAGTTAGAAGAATTTACTGTCAATGCTACTCGAAGTACAAGAACAATTGAAAATATTCCAACAAGAATTGAGTTTATTGGTGGAGAAGAATTAGGTGAAAAAGCTGTCATGAATTCAGCCAATATCTCTATGGTTTTAAGAGAGAGCACAGGGATACAAATGCAACAAACATCAATCAATAGTGGGAATACTAACATCAAAATACAAGGGTTAGACGGTAGGTATACGCAGTTATTGAAAGATGGGTTCCCTCTTTATGGAGGCTTTTCTGGAGGCTTGAGTATTATGCAAATTCCTCCATTAGATTTAAAACAATTTGGAATAATTAAAGGAAGTTCATCAACTCTTTATGGTGGTGGAGCAATAGCTGGATTGGTTAATATGGTGTCTAAAACACCAGAAGAAGAACCAGCATTAGACATTATGTTGACTCAGACTCATGCCCTAGGAAGTACAATGAATTTATTTCACAGTAAACGGAGCGGTAAGTTTGGTTATACTTTGTATGCCTCTGGAAACTACCAAAAACCTTATGATCCAGATTCAGATGGGTTTAGTAATTTACCACTAACTAAAACTATCTCTTTTAATCCAAAATTATTCTATTATCCATCAGACAAAACTACTTTTTGGTTTGGTGTAAATGGAACTTATGATGATAGAACTGGTGGAGATTTAAAGGTAATTGATGACGGAGCAAATGGTATCAATCAATATACTGAGAAGAATGTATCAAGACGTGGAAATACTCAAGCTGTTTATGAAACAAAATTCTCTGATAATAGAAAATTAGTTGTAAAAAATAGCATTTCATATTTCGAGAGAAATCAAGAAATTCCAAATTTCACTTTCAAGGGTAATCAACTTAATTCTTTTTCAGAATTAACTTTCCATACTGGTAACGATAAGTCTGAATGGATAATTGGAGCGAATTTATATACAATCAACTTTGATGAAATTGCCGATAGCTTGGAGCGAGACAGTAAGGAAGTTGTAGAAGGAATTTTTATTAATAATATTTATGATATCTCTAAGAAAGTAGCACTCGAAACAGGTTTAAGATTGGATTACTCGGACAATTGGGGTTTATTTCCACTTCCCAAACTTTCAATACTGTACAAGGCTACGAATAAGTTTACGAGCCGTTTAGGTGGTGGATTTGGATATAAAATACCAGATATTTTCACAGAGGAAGCAGAACAATTAAATTATAGGAACATACTTCCATTGGACAAAGACAACTTAAACCCAGAAAAATCAATTGGAGGAAATATCGACTTCAATTATAAAACATCTATAACGGATGAATTATTTCTGACAATTAATCAGCTTTTTTATGTGACAAAAATTGATGATGGACTATTGTTGAATAGTTTAAATAATGGATTTCTTCAATTTGAAAATGCAGATGGAGAAATATTAAGTAAGGGTGCGGAGACTAATATAAAATTCACCTATAAAGATTTTAGATGGATTATCAATTACGCATTTATTGAAGCCACATTGAATTACTTACCAGATAATCCACAAAAACCATTGACTGCAAAACATAATATAGGAACGGTCTTAATGTATGAAAGTGAAAAATGGAGAGTGGGCTACGAAGCTTATTATACTGGAAAACAGAATTTAAGTAATGGAAAGCAAACTAAGGAATTCATAACAACTGGCTTAATGATAATGAGAAACTTCAAATGGGGTAGCGTATTTACGAATTTCGAGAATTTTACTGATGTTAGACAAAGCAAATTTAGTCCTATTGTTAATCAACCAATAAATGCTCCTACATTTCCAGAAATTTATGCTCCAACCGATGGTGTTATTGTCAGTCTTGGAATATTGATAAAGCCGTTTGGAAATGAAGATGATGATGACTAAAAATTACACATAAGTCCACTCCGTTAATTTTGATTAGCTCTCTGTAACAAAAATATTGTACGATTCAGCAAGGCTTCGTATTTTTGTACCTTAAAATTTAAACTTAAAAACTATTGATATAGAGTAATTTATTAAGACATATAAGAGTAGCGTAGCTAACATTTCGTCTTTCGAAAACCGTCAAATTTAAAAAAGCGACAGAAATGGTAAAGTTTACGCACCCCTTGGGGTGTGTTCTCTTTTGCCTAATTCTGGTCGCAAGGTGCTTGACGGTACCTCGAAAGACGGAAAATAAAGCTGAGGTTCATGCCCCTCTTTTTTTATCCAAAAACTAACCCGTCTTTGCCGAACCTCCTTAGGCAACAAAAACATTACTCATGAAAAATATACTTCTACTTTTAGTTGGGATAGCTTGGTTATCCTCAACTTTAGCTCAACAACTAGAAAATCGAAAAACCTATCATGACCTTTATAAAACAACTGTTCATGAGGTTTATTCAGTCATAAAAAACACCAACACCAAACACGGTGAATACAAATCTTATAATGGTGATGGTACAATTAGGGTATTGTGTAATTATAAGAATGGAAAATTAGACGGTACATATATGGGTTATTATGCAGAGCGAAAAACATTACAAGAGCATTATATTTATAATAATGGAGATTTAGTTGAACAAACAGAATATTGGGCTAATGGAGATAAGATTTATTACAAGAAGATCAATGGAATATGGACACTCTACACTAAAGGCGTGAAATCTTGCGATGCCTTTCTTTATGAAGGAGAAGTTTGGGGAGCAAACAATGCTTATCAACCTAAACCTAAAGATTACTATATGACCTCTGGAGAAAGAGTATTGAAGGTCAAAAATTGTATTTACTATTATCCAAGTGGAAAGATAGCACATGAAGATAAATTTAATACCTATTCCATAAGTACAGAATCAAAATCTTACACAGAAGATGGTCAAGTAACTTATGAAAGATTGTTGTCTGAGAAGGATAGCACGTACACAGAAAAATTCTTTAATAACAATAAGTTATATCTTCGGATTGGGTGGAAAATAAACATCACACAAGGAAAATATGGTAAAACACATAAGGTAGTAAGAGAAGGATTGAGCTTAGTGTATGATGATAAAGGTAATCCTGTTAGTGAAGGATATTATGCAAACGACCACCGTATTGGTAAATGGGATATTTATTATTCTTATGATTCCAACCTTAAAAGGCTGACAGAGGAATATGATTATTCTAAAGCAGATCGTATTCGCTCAATAACCTATGATGATAATGGAAATCCAAAAGGAAAGGTAATTGATATGAGTATGGCAACTGGGGAGAAGTTATGGGAAGGTTATCTCATTTCGGAGCAACCAGACAAATATGATGGTTTAAATATTTTTTATTATAAAGGTGGAGAAAAGGAGAAAGAAATTAATTATAAAAATGGAACAGTTGGAGGTGTAATCAAGTATTATTATCAAAATGGTAAAGTAAAAGAGGAGCAAACTATTTTAGAAGTGGAAGATTATACTGGTGAACCCTCTATAATAAATAGAACCTTGTGGTATGAAAGTGGGCAAAAGAAATCAGAATCTATTTATGCTGAGAAAGAAGGTGAAACAAAATATTCACAAAAAATAAAGTACCATTCTTGGATATTTTATTATGAAAATGGGAATATTTCTAAAACAGGAGACTATAGATATGGGTATAAAGATAAAGAGATTGGCATTTCGAAGAAGTATGGAGAGGATGGTTCATTACTTACTGTTTCACATTATGATAATGATGGTGAATTATTAAAAACAGAATCAGGATATAAATCAGAACACAATAGACAATTTGATATTATTTATGGCAAGAAAAAATATGAAGAGTATTTAAATCGACCAGACAGAACTGGTGGTAAGTTCGATGAGGTTCACAAAAAACATATTGAAGGTAAGCAGAGAATACTTTATAACTCCTATGTTAGCTTGTTTAATTCCCTTATTACAAAATTCGACAATAAGTCAAATGAAAAGGAAAGTCTCAAAGCAGGGAAAAATATGATTGCTCTCTGTAATAAGATGTTGGAACTGCTCCAGCAAGATACAAAAGAGTTAGAAAAGCTACTTAAAAAAGAAAAAGATCCTCAGAAATTATTAGAGTTATTTGGAATATAATTGAGGCATGACTCTCTGACAGTCAATGAATACAGGCTTGTCAGTCAGCATGACAAACCTGACAGTAACAATATAGTAACAAAAATCTGGCAAGATTTTTGAAATTTTACAGAGCAAAGTATATCTGCATTCGAAAGTAATTTCGAGTGCATTTTTTTTGCTCAAAATCTAGTGGATGAAAAAGAAAATAACCAATCAGTTTGCAGAAATATCAGTCAATTATAAAACTAAAAATAAGTTTAAGGAGATGCCTCATATTGATTACTCTCATGCTTCGGAACAATTATTTCGGAAAATCTGGTCAACCAAAATAGAACATGTAGAAGAAATGTATATAGTGCTACTTAACACTGCAAACAAATCATTAGGGTACTCTAAAGTTTCAACAGGAGGTGTTTCAGGAACACTAGTAGATATCAAAATTATTTTCCAGACAGCTCTAATGGGGAATGCTTCCGCTTTCATTATTGCCCATAATCACCCATCAGGTAATTTAAAACCAAGTAGAGCGGATATTAACCTTACTAAGAAAATACAAGCAGCAGGAGATATAATGGAAATCAAATTACTGGATCACTTGATCTTAACCAAAGAAGGTTTTATGAGTATGGCAGATGAAGGAATAATATAGACAACAAAAATGAGTAAAATGAAAATTACATGGGATTACCAATACCTTAAAAAAAAAGGAATAGAATGTTATCATCAAGGAAAGTACAAAGAGGCAATACGGCATTTTAAACTAGCCATAACTGCTTTAGGATGGCAAGAAGCACCGAGAGAATTTCCAGACCTACACAAATACCTTTATAGATCAATTTTACTTCGGGATGCACCAGAAATTGATGTCCTTATTAAAAAAAAGTATTATGAAGAAGCTCTAGAAAAACTAGATAAACTAGAAGAATTTTTTTTGACTCCTTGGATAGCCAAAAGACTAAAAGAATGCAGGAAACATATTCTCCTTCCCTTCCAACACCAAAGTGGGTATTTAGGGTACATGAACTATTATGGTGAAGAAATGATTCCAGCCAAAGTAATTGTTGATGTTGAAGATTTTGAAGGAGGTAGAGCTGCGGTTAACCTTGGTGGTTATTATGAACTCATTGATCGATCTGGTATAATATTTACCAATGGAGAATTTGATATGGTTCACGGTACTGTAGAAGGATTTACCACTGTAGAAAAGGATAAAAAATTCAATCTTATTAATCCAAAAGGAGAGCTTCACCTTAAAAAATGGTATGATTTTGTATCACCCTTTTGTAAGGAAAAACTTCGATGTATACTAGATGGAAAAAAATGGGGGTATCTAAATCAAAAAGGAGAAGTGGCAATTCCAATTATCTATGATTCCGTTACAGCTTTTTCAGAAGAAATAGCTGCGGTAGAGAAGGATGGAAAATTTGGGTTTATCAATCCACTTGGTCAGATTATTATTCCGTTTCAGTACGAACAAGCTGGAGGGTTTGACGAGGGAGTAGCTCCAGTGATGCAAGGTGGAGTATGGGGATTCATTGATGTAACTACCCGATTTGGGGTGACACCACAGTATCAAGAAACAGGTTCCTTTTCTGACGGTATTTGTAGCGTAATAAAAGAAGGAAAATGGGGAGCCATTAATAAAAAAGGTGAAGTAGTAATTCCCCTTTTATATGATAATATTTTCCCTTACGTCAACGGTGTCGCTGCAGTAGAAATCAAAGGAGACTATTACTTCATAAACAAGAGAGGTGTTCTTTTAGGTGATGCTAATTATTACTTCAACGAAATATTTAATCCCGAAATATGAATATAGAACAGAATATTAGGTGGTTTAGGAATAATATTTTGCGTACGCTCTCCCTGTCGTGGAATTTAATTGCAATAGTAAAATTTCTTTTTCGGTGCGGGTTTCTTGAGGTAATTATAGAGCGGAGGTTAGACTCTAACCTTTACAGGTCAACAAGTAAAGCAATTATTATTTGGGAACATCTAAACTTTGAAAAATATTAATCACAAAAACTATATACGATGAACAC
>JAJCYO010000117.1 GCA_029262875.1 Flavobacteriales bacterium | reverse complement strand
CTGGTCTATCAGATTCTATCTTTTTCATGGTAATGTCTAATCCGTCAATCGCTTTATGTATTTGATTGTTTAGCATCATTACTTCGGCTTGCTCCATTACATAATGGCTTTCAAAATCTTCCTTTTTCATTAACCCATTCTCCAAATCTTGTTTCATATTATTTAGCTGAGTTTTAGAAAAGTTTATCTGGCGTATGAAGCCCGGATAATTATTCACAATGTTGTATAATCTTTTTTTACTACCGAATATATCATCCAACCTAAAAGCTTCTTCTCTAGTTAGGGTATCATTAATTTCATTAATCTCAGCTATATCAGTTTCCATCTGCCTCTTAGCAGCAAACACCACAGAAGTATCAACTGTCAATAATGATTTTTCTGTATCATCAATAATAGCAATCAATCCATCAATCTCTCCTATTTCCTTCTCGTTCGGGTTATTGCAAGAACCAAGCCCTAATGCTATTGTTACTATAAATAAAATATACTTTTTCATTTTCTTAATTTATTAGTTCAAATCCAGTATACGGAATTAATACTTTAGGAATTTTGATTCCTTCATTGGTTTGATTGTTTTCTAACAATGCTGCCAGTATTCTTGGTAACGCTAAAGCACTCCCATTTAGTGTATGTACCAATTGTGTTTTACCGTCCTCATCCTTATACCTACATTTTAACCTATTGGCCTGAAAAGATTCGAAATTAGAAACTGAACTTACCTCCAACCACTTATCTTGAGCCGCAGAATATACCTCCATGTCAAAAGTCAATGCAGAAGTAAAACCTAAGTCTCCACCACATAGTTTTAATACACGGTATGGCAGTTCTAATTTTTCTAACAATCCTTTTACATGAGCAACCATTGTATCTAAGGTCTCATATGACTTATTAGGATGCTGGATTTGAACAATCTCGACTTTATCAAATTGATGCAACCTATTTAATCCTCTAACATCACTCCCATAAGAACCTGCTTCTCTTCTAAAACAAGGTGTGTACCCAACATTTTTTAGAGGAAAATCACTTTCCTGTAAAATAACGTCTCTGTACATGTTCGTTATAGGCACCTCAGCCGTTGGTATCATGTATAAGTCATCTACTTGCATATGATACATTTGTCCTTCCTTATCAGGTAATTGGCCTGTTCCATAACCCGAAGCTTCATTTACCATTAATGGTGGTATAACTTCCTCATATCCATCTTCTACTGCCTGATCTAAAAAAAAGCTAATTAGCGCTCGTTGTAATCGCGCTCCCTTCCCTTTGTATACAGGAAATCCTGCTCCGGTTATCTTCACACCCAGTTCAAAATCAATGAGATTGTACTTTTTCGCTAATTCCCAATGGGGAACAGCTTGATCACCTAAAGTTGGGATTTTTCCTTGTTCACCAATTACCTCATTATCTTCATCACTATTTCCTTCTGGAACAATTTCATTTGGGACATTGGGAACCTGGTAAAGCAGATTCATTAACTCTTTTGCAATTTTATTCTGCTCCTCTTTAAGCAAATTACCACTTTCTTTAAGCGTTTTTGTTTTTTCTTTTATGGCATTAGCTTCTTCCTGTTTCCCTTCTTTAAAAAGCATCCCTATTTGTTTAGCTAAACTATTTCCTTCCGCCAATTGATTATCCAATTTTTGCTGTGTTGCTTTTCTATCATCATCTAATTTCAATATTTGCTTGATGATCTCTTCTCCTTCAAAATTTCTTTTTTTGAAACGTTCTAAGATTAACTCCTTGTTTTCTCTTATATATGTTGTTTGTAGCATGCTTACTTATTAATTTAATATCCCTTACGTACAAAAATACTGATTAGTGATTTATAAAAACAAAAACTCCTGTACCTAAGTTTAGATACAGGAGCTATAAAATACAATTGTAAATAAATCTTACTACGCAGTTATTGGATCAACTGAAACGTAGGATTTATTATTTTTCTTTTTCTTGAAATTAACGATACCATCAGTCAATGCAAACAAGGTATGATCTTTACCTATTCCTACATTTACACCAGGGTTGTGTTTAGTACCTCTTTGACGAACAATGATATTACCTGCAATTGCAGCTTGCCCACCATAGATCTTAACGCCTAATCGTTTACTTTCTGATTCTCTACCGTTTTTAGAACTACCGGCTCCTTTTTTATGTGCCATAACTTTATAGTTTTATCTCCTGTGGAGAAAATTATTATTTTTTAGCTGAATCGTCAGCTTTTTTAGTTGTTTTCTTAGCAGCAGGCTTTTTAGCTGTTGCTTTTTTAGCAGCAGGTTTCTTAGCTGCTGGCTTCTTAGTTGCTGGTGCTTTTGTAGCTGTTTCCTTTTTTGCAGTTGTTTTAGCAGCTGCTTTTGGCGCTTTTTCTTTTGCTTCAGCTTTTGGTGCTGCTTTTTTAGCAGCCGGCTTAGCACCACCTTTTTCAGAAATACCTTCTATTTGGATTTTAGTTAAATACTGACGATGTCCATTTTTAACTTTGTATCCTTTTCTTCTTTTCTTTTTAAACACGATAACTTTATCGTCCTTAAGGTGTTCTAATATCTTTGCAGATACATTTGCACCTGTTATAGCTGGGGCGCCTACATTAACTTTTCCTTTGTTATCGATTAAAAGAACATTATCAAAAGAAACTTTTGATCCTTCTTTTCCTTCTAAACGATGTACAAAAAGCTGTTGGTCTTTTTCAACTTTAAATTGTTGCCCTGCTATTTCTACAATTGCGTACATTATTATATAATTTTAAATTTTAGACGGCTGCAAATTTATTATTTTTTTTCTAATAAACCGCAATATTCTTTAAATATTAAAAGGATAAGCTTAAACCAAAGCTTGGCATTAGCGGTAATTGATAAACCTTCTCTGCTGTAACTCTATCAACAAAGAATAAATTATCTCTATTGTAGGCATTGGTAGCACCAAGGTTAGCCTCTAAAGTAGAATTTTTACCTAAAACAAATTTTCTTTTAATGTTAATATCCAATCGATGATAATAAGGCAACCTACCTTTATTCAATTCTGCAAACTCAATGTTTAAATCTCCATTGGTGGAGGTATAACTTTGGTCTGTTGAAGAAAATCCAATCCCTTCATAAAATCCTTGCGTTTGCGTAAATGGAAATCCAGATGCTAAGTTCCACCTTACGTTAAATTCCCAATTTAGATCCTTCCCAAATGTATAAGCGGTAACAAAGTTAACATTGTGTCTTCTATCAAATACAGGAGCGTATTCCTGAATACCATCCCAACGTGTAACTTTACCCAAAGAATAAACTAACCAAACATTCAACTTTGTAGTAGCATATTTTAACACTACATCTACACCATAAGCATCACCTGTTTCTACTATAAACTCCTTCTTCTCTACATCAGGCTTATTTGCAGCAGCATCTGAGTTTTCATCAAAAATTTGATTTCTGTTGGTATTCGTTAATTGCTTGAAGTCTTTATAATAACCCTCTATATTTAAACTAAGTGTGCGAGATAAATCATATTCAAAACCAGCAATATAGTGGTTAGCCTTTTGTAGTTTATGCGTTATTTCTCGTGTACTTCCATCTTGCTCTGTAAACTCATCTTGAAGATTTTCTGGTCCAGATAAGAATCCATAAAACAAGTTAACAATGTCCCTATCAGAATTCGCACTAATCAAGTTTTGAGAATACATTCCTGCCGCCATTTTCAACCTAAACTTACTTGTAATATTGTATTTGAACCCTAATCTTGGCTCTAAAGAAAAGTTAGACAATGAAGCATAATATTGAGCTCTAACACTTGGTTCCAATACCATTTTACCAGCATTAATTCTGTACATCATAAATCCAGAAAGCTCAGTAGTATTCTCTTCTTGAACAATCTTAGTTCCTATTGTATTTACGAATTCGTAATTGGTTTTAAATCCTAACATTTCGAAACCGTATTTAAATTGATTGTCACCAGAAAATGTCGTAAAATCCATACCAACATTAAATCCATTTATTTCACTTGAACGCGGTAAACCGTCTACTTCATTTAATTCTATCTTATAGTTTGACATTGCTACAACACCCTCTATCAACGTTTTAGATGTACTTGGAATCAATACAAAGTTGGCTCCACCACCACCTGAATTCCAATTTAAACTTGATTCTCCAGGGTAATTAACGTTGTCTCTAAAATTAAATCCAAACAAGCTTACCTTGTTACCATTATCTCCATTAAAAGAAATTTTAGCATATATATCGGTAAATCCATAAGGCAATCCTAAAGTATCAACTCCTCTTGCATTTTCTGAACTTAATCCTTCAAAGTAAGATTTATACACTTCTGAAGATTGCTCTAAGTAAGAATGTTTACCAGACACAACGAAGGTTATTCCTCCATTTCCTTCTTTTGCTTTCTTTATTGGTCCTTCCAGCATTAGTTTCGAACTAAAAGTACTTGCAGAAAGTTTACCTCTTAATCGTTTTTTATCTCCATCTCTATAGGTTATGTCCATAATAGAAGAGATTCTACCACCATACTCAGCATTAAAACCACCTGTATAAACATCAGCACTTCTCATGATATCTGTATCAAAAACAGAGAACAATCCAATTGAATGGAAAGGGTTGTAAATAATCATACCGTCTAATAGCACCTTATTCTGAACCGGAGAACCTCCCCTAATGTAGAGCTGACCGCCCTGGTCACCCGTAAATGTAACACCCGGGAGTACTTGTAAATATTGAGCTAAATCAGGGTCACCTCCTATAGAAGGGATAGATTTAATTTCCTTTGGGGTGACTTTAGTTACCGACATCTTTACCTGAGTCTTTGCTTCTTGCTTTTCAGCAGAGACAACAAACGTTTTCATCATTTGCGCTGCCTCCTTAATGTTCATATTTTTAGAAATGATCTCGTTCTTACCAACAGTTATTTTAGTCTCAAGAGAATCAAACCCCAATGAAGTAACCATTAACGTATAAGAACCAGCCGGTATTTTTGTAATGGAATAAAACCCATTAACATCTGTTGCAGCACCCATAGTTGTCCCTTTCAAGAAAACTGTGGCACCTATTTCAGCCTCACCTGTTTTATCATTGTAGATAAACCCTCTAACCATTCCTTTTTGGGCCACCATATTTACACTCAATACAAGTGTAAAAAGAACCAACAAGAAACTATTCAATTTTAATCTATTCATGTTTTTTTTATTAAGCGAACAAAGGTATAAAAATACTTTACAAATTGTACTGCCAAATGTAGATAAAGGGGCTGGTTTTTTTATTACCGTTTATCAATTAAACAAGCCGAATATTAAATAGTAGGGTTATTGATTGGTCTTTTTGGCTTTTCCTTTGAAAAGTGAGAAGAATTTTTGCCAAAATTCTTTATTCGTATCGTACTCTTCTTTATAAGACAAACCTATTCCTTGGGTATAGGGACTATTCGTTTCTTCTAATGAAAATTGATTAGAATTATTGAATGCTTTTGCCCTTAATTTACCATCCTTTGTTATTTTATATTCCAAGGATATATCTCCAATTAAGTTATTGGTGTTTTCCGCTTCATTTGAAACATTTTCTCTATCTGACAAACCTAAGTTCCCGTCCAATATTAAGCGGTCATTAAATAATTGCGTGGACAATGCTAATTCTAATTCTTGATTTGAGAGCTCATCTCCTGGTCTGTAGTTAACTCCAATATCAAAATCGTTACTAATTTTTGACAACCAGTTACTCAATTGGTTGGACAGTAACTCGCTTGATGTTGTTGACCCAACATTGGCTCTATCATATGAAGCATCTGCTCCTGGTGGAGGAAGAAATGTATTCAAGACCAATAAAGAAAATACTTGTTTGTTCAACTCCTGTATATTTTCTTCTTTATCGCTAACATACAAAACGCTTCTAACCTTACTTCTCGTATCTTCATCTGCCGTGGGTAAATCTATGTCAAAACCGATATCTGGATTCATCATAGCATTTCTCATATTCAATTTTAAATCGACTGGTATTCTCTTTTTATAAATATCATTTGTATCAATGTTCGCCAACAAATCATACAACCTTGCTCTCAAGCGATACACCGCGGTTAAATTTATTTCTGCGTCATATGGACTGCCATTCCATGAAATGGTACCACCTTCCTCTAAATCAAATCTTTTATTGATAACATTCTGAAGTGTAAACAGGTAGTCTCCGTCTTTGACCACATAATTTCCATACATGTTAAGGTCTCCATCATTATTAATCTTAAGGTTTACATTCCCACTACCTGTGCTTCTCATAACATCTCCAATCTGATCATCAAAAATCAACCTCAATTGTGCATCGGGAGTAATTTCCATATCAAAATTCATTTCAATATTGGAAAGATCAACATCCTTATTCCCCTCTACCTCCAAATTTGTCGAATCATGAGTGATAAATTCAATAAAATTATTTTCCACTAATTCTTCACTATTGGACAACGGAATATTTAATGTGGTATTTTTTTCTGTTTTGATATTCATATCAATACGCATGTTTTTGTCATACCCCTCTACATCAACTAACCCACTGATGTATGCTTTCCCATAATAAAGGCTATTATCTTTCTCAGTGGTATTTAAAGCCAAAAACCTATCTCCTTCCTCAATGAATAAGCCCAATCCCAAACTCCAATCAGTAAACCAAGTATGGTAAACGGCTCCATTCGCTATCGCTTTATTTTTCTCCTTCGCATCCAAAATCTCAACATTATCAAAGCTAATCATATCAGGAGCGATATTAATTTGACAAAAGTTTGTAGAGAAACCTGTATTCAAATAAATGACTTTAAATTTCGCTTTATGCAATGACAACTGCCCATTTAACTTAGGCTCTTTAAATGTTCCTGTGAGCGATACATTTGCATTCGCATGTCCATCCAGTCCACTTATTACACTTTTCGTATATGCATCAAACATGCTCAATTCTGTTTGATAAAGCTCTAAGGTCAAATCCAAATTCTCCTCCTCTCTATTTGGGTAATAAAACCCTTCAAACAGAATAGTTGGTATCAGATCTCGATAGAATTTACCATCTAATTTTAATGATTGATTTGACGCATTCCAAATAGACTGTAGTTTTCCTTTTCCGATCAAATTTTCGTTTATTCGAAACTTATCAAAATCTAAATCTGATGTGAAAATAAACTCGTTTTTCTCCTTTTTTATTGAAGCCACACCTTCAATTACACCTTCCAAACTAATTACTTCTTTAGGAATGATTTTTTTAAATGTAAGTAAGTCAAAATTTTTCAACAGCATATCCAATTGATCATTTGGGTTGTCTGATAATTTCCCATCAATTAAAACACTTTGGGTCTTTGAATAAATTGTTAACCCTTTTACAAACAATGATCCTGTATCACTTTCAATTTCATTAAAAGGTTTAACGCTCCATAGGGTATCACTAACATAGGCATAGGAATCTGTTAATTTGCTTGATGTATGATTATATCCATCAAATAATGTTGCGATAGCTATATGGGCCTCGTTTTTTGATACTTCTCCATTATTTTTCCATTTTATCTCAGTCAAAACTGAATCCTTTTCTGTAATGGTAGAAACGTTGAAGTTATCTATAAACAAGCTGTCATTTTGATAGATCTTGTCCGCATCGATAACTAAGTCCAAGGTATTCTCACTTGCTTTTCCATTAAATGTAAAGTGTGTTATTTCTGTTCCATAAACATCCATGAAGGGAGCGCTACCATTTATCGATAAATTATGGTTTTGGGCATTGTACCTCCCTTCTAAAATGGTATGTTCACTCATTTTAATGCCATTCAATAAAACCTTGGAGACCAATTCACTATTGTGAAACTCAATGTTAAAATTTAAATCGTGAGATAAATTAGCCACTATGTGATCATCATCTATTTGAGAAGGAATATATCGAACAAAAAAGTTATCGGCAAAATCAACCATTTCTTTAAAATAAAACGCTCCTTCTAATTTGGCATCTAACAGATCAGACTTAACAGTAATCTCTCTGTATGAATCATTATTACTTGATGTTATTAATACATTTTCAACCTTAATAGAATCTAACTTATCATCATAACGTGAGTTAACAAACTCCACTTCACCCACAACATCATCCATATTCTTACCAATAAGATTTACTTTTAACTGAGTAGAAAATCTTGTTTTTAATTTCTTCTTACTCTTAACTAAATTCAATTTTGCCAATTTTGCATTTTCTATGTTTGAGATAAAGTTAATCTCAGGTATTTCTTTACTTAAGTCAATACTTCCATCAAAATCGAAAGAAATATTCTCATCTTCAACGGCCAAAAATCCTGCGAAAATTTGATTTTTAAAATTTCCTTTCACCTCAACATTATTATACTCATACTTCTTTATAACAACTTGATCAATATTTCCAGTCAAGGTAGCATCTACTGTTTCTTTAGAAAAGCCTTTACCATCAACATTTACGTTCATCGTGATATCACCTAAGTCTTCTCTCATTTCAAAAAACCTGCCCAGATCAAAGTGATTGGTAATTACCTTCCCTTTATAGTGAGGTGCTCCATTATTTAATTTAACCGCAACATCTGTAGTCATATTCCCTAAACTGGTTTTAACATTTCCGTAAGCAACAAAATCATGATAAAAACCGGTGAAATTTCCTTTAAACCTTATAGTACCTAAGTGTCTAAAATTATCTGGCAACTCAACAAAGGTTTCCGATACAAATGGATAGAGTGGAATGGATTCCATTTTTGCCTTAGTCGTAATTAATTCATCCACCTTTACATACATAAACATGTCTTCAGGATTAGGCAATCCAGAGATATCTGCATTTCCTTTAAAGCGAGTCCCATCATCTAATAAAATAGCAAGTTTCCGTCCTTTTAGATTATTGACACTTCCTTTAATTTCTCCTTCAAAATTTAATGATTTGTTTAAACAATTTAAAGTTGGAGCAAAATAACAGATGTCTTTAAAGTCTACTTTTGTTTGATTGAAATATGATTTAATGGTCACATCTTCTATGAAATTTGATAAGTCAGCAAAGCTACCCGTTAAAAAAGTAACATTCCCATCTATGGCCGAATAAGGTGTTTTAACTTTAAGGTATTGGGTTATAATTCCGGAAGGAGTAACATTTGCTTCTGCCGTAAATTCATCCACCTGAAAACCGCTTTGTTCAAAGAATTTTAGTCGATCTATTTTACAATCAACTCCTTTATTTACAAAGTCCACTTCACTGACTGATAAATCCAAATAAGTAATGGATATGTGTTTGTAATCGACTCCCGCCTTTTTTCTTTCAAAATTCTCATTATGATAATCAAACCTCGTTTTGTTTAACTCCAAATTATTTAATGCAAAAAGCCACTCACTTTTTGTCGTATCTTTTGTAGCAAAATGATTGATGATAAAGCTAAGGTTTGTTCCTTCTTTATTCTTGTGCTTTTGAAGGTTGAAAAAGGTGTTTGTCAATTCAACCTCATCAAGAATAATTTTTTTCTCTTTATATGAAAATTCCTTTATATCTACCTCTAATCTATCCGTATAAAAAAGGGTGTCATGATGTAAATCTTCAACATATAAATCGGTGATAATAAGCTTATTAAACAGCGACACATCAACATTACCAACCGAAATATCCGTATCTAACTTTTTAGCTAAAGACTTTAAGTATTGTTTTACTAAGGTCGTTTGAAAAGAGGAATTATAAGAAGCTAAAGATCCTATTCCTATAATAAGGAATAGAAACACTAACAATACAAACAATATTTTCTTTCTTTTTTTAATAATTTCGCTTCTTAACGGACTAACTTGTAAAAATAAGCTTAATGCAGCAATCCCCCATAATTATTTTAGGTATTGAGTCATCTTGCGATGACACTTCTGCAGCCATTATTAAGAACGGCAAAGTCCTTGCCAATGTTGTTGCAAATCAAGATGTACATAGGGCTTACGGTGGGGTAGTTCCTGAATTGGCCTCGAGAGCTCATCAACAAAATATTATTCCAGCTGTTGTAGAAGCAATCAAAAAAGCAAAAATCAACAAAGAGGATATCACTGCTATAGCTTTCACCAATGGTCCAGGATTACTGGGTTCTTTATTGGTTGGAAGCTCATTTTCAAAGGCTTTTTCATTAGCAATGGGTATCCCTTTGATTGAAGTGAACCACATGCACGGCCATATTTTAGCTCACTTCATTGAAGAAATGGATGGAACAAAAAATCAACCAAATTTTCCTTTTCTATGTTTAACTGTAAGTGGTGGACATACACAAATTGTAAAAGTTACTGATTACTTTAAAATGGAAGTATTGGGGGAGACTATTGATGATGCGGCTGGTGAGGCTTTTGATAAGGTAGCAAAAATGTTAAGCTTACCATATCCTGGAGGACCAATTTTAGATAAAAAAGCGCAGTCTGGAGATGCTAATAAATTCACATTTACTCATCCAAAAGTGCCTGGATTAAACTACAGTTTTAGCGGATTAAAAACTTCTGTTCTCTATTTTTTAAAAGCCGAACTTAAGAAGAATGAAAACTTCATTACAGAAAACCTTAATGACATTTGTGCCTCTGTACAAAAAACCATTGTAGATATTCTATTTATCGAATTAAAGAAAGCCATCAAGGAAACTGGTATTAAGGAAGTTGCTATTGCTGGTGGGGTTTCTGCTAATTCAGAATTACGAAAACGATTAGCTTCTTTCAGTAAAGACTATAACGTGTTTACACCTAAGTTTGAATATTGTACAGACAATGCCGCTATGATTGCCATAACCGGATATTATAAATATTTACAACAAGATTTTACAGATCAGCGTGTTGCACCAAGTGCCAGAATGAAGGTTTAGTTTGATGTCTTTTCTACTATCCAGTTGGCTATAGAGCTTTGATTTTTAATAAGTAAATAAGAAAGTATCATTTTTGTCAGTGATATTAGTACTGTTTCCAATGAACTATTATATCCCATACCTCCTTGAACTAATTCACTTTGTACTATATAAGAGATTATCCCATTAATAAAAATTGGAATCGAGTCAATTATAGTTAGTGATCCTACAACAACTATTGAGACCTTTATAATAATAGATAGACCTATATTAAAATCAATTCTTCCCTCATCAAAATTATTTTCCAATTTAAACAAAGAAATAATAGAATCTGTTCTAAAAATTAATAAGTACACAATACCCACATATATGGTTATTCCTAACAATGGAAGTAAGCTGAACGCAATTTCCTCCCATGAACTGGGAAAATAAAATAATACTGAAATAAACTGAGAGAACATAATTAACAATTCCTTGATCATTATAATCCCTATAACCTTCAAGATAATATTAAACAGAGTTTTAGGTGTCATTTCTTTTATTCTTTTACTAACCTCCAACAGCTTTTTTAATTTCATTGAGTTTCATTAATGCCTCCACTGGAGTTAAGGTATTAATATCAATGCTAATGAGTTCTTCTTTTATTTGTTCTAAAACAGGATCATCTAACTGAAAAAAGCTTAATTGCATATCATCAACATCAATTGTTGTTTTTACTTTTTTAGCTGAACTACTTCCAACATGAGAATTTTCCAATTGTTTTAGCACTTCATTAGCTCTACCAATCATTTTGTTAGGCATACCTGCCATTTTTGCTACGTGTATTCCAAAACTGTGGTTACTTCCACCTTGAACTAATTTTCTTAAGAAGATAATCTTGTTCTTAATCTCTTTAACTGAAACATTAAAATTTTTGATTCGCTTAAAGCTATTGGTCATATCATTTAACTCATGATAATGGGTAGCAAATAATGTTTTGGCTTTAGCTTTTGGTTGTTCATGTAAGAACTCTGCAATACTCCAAGCAATGGAAATGCCATCATAAGTACTCGTTCCTCTTCCAATTTCATCTAATAGGATTAAACTCCTGTCTGAAAGGTTATTTAAAATACTTGCTGTTTCGTTCATCTCTACCATAAAGGTAGATTCTCCTTGAGAAATATTATCTGAAGCCCCTACTCTGGTAAATATTTTATCTACAATCCCAATTTTAGCATTTTTGGCAGGTACAAAGCACCCAATTTGAGCCATCAAGGTAATTAATGCCGTTTGTCTCAACAAAGCTGATTTACCACTCATATTGGGTCCAGTGATCATAATAATTTGCTGAGTACTATCATCCAAGTAGATATCATTGGCAACATACTCTTCTCCTACAGGTAGTTGTTGTTCAATTACAGGATGTCTTCCATCTTTAATGTCTATGATTTTACTATCATTAATTTCTGGTCTGGTATAATGGTATTTATTTGCCAACGTGGCAAAGGATAATAAACAATCTAATTGTGCTATTAAAGCAGCATTTAACTGTACAGGAACAATATAGTCCGCCAATTCCAATACTAAATCATTGAAAATTTGTGTCTCCAACTGAAGAATCTTTTCATCAGCACCTAAAATTTTTGATTCGTATTCTTTAAGTTCTTCAGTAATGTAACGTTCTGCTTGTGTTAATGTTTGTTTTCTATGCCAATCTTCTGGCACTTTATCTTTATGCGTATTTCTTATTTCAATGTAATATCCAAAAACATTATTGAATCCTATTTTCAAACTTGGAATACCAGTATTTTCTATTTCTCTTTCCTGAATTTCAACTAAAGCATCTTTCCCCGAATTTAAAATTTGGCGTAATTCATCTAATTCTTTTGAAACATTATCATTAACTACGTTCCCTTTTTGAACGGCAACAGGTGGATCTTCTTGTATGATGCTACCTATTTTATCCTTAATAATCTTGCACGGGTTTAGTCGTTCTCCAATCTTATTTAACGCTTCATTTTTAGAAGATAAGCAAGCTTGTTTAATTGGTTCTATAACGCTTAATGCTCGTTTAAGTTGAACCACTTCTCTTGGGTTTATTCTTGTCGTAGCTACTTTAGAAATTAATCGTTCTAAATCTCCTATTTCATTTATATGGGTGGATAAACCAACTGAAAGCGCTTCATTGTTCACAAATTCGCTTACCGCATCCAATCTATCGTTTATGGGTAAAATGTCTTTTAGAGGTAACGCCACCCATCTTTTGAGCAACCTGGAGCCCATTGGAGAAATGGTATGATCTAATACATCAATTAATGTCTTAGCATTTTCATTCGGTGAATAAATCAATTCGAGGTTACGAATCGTAAATCGATCTAACCAAACGTACCTGTCCTCTTCTATTCGAGAAACAGCAGTAATGTGTTTTGTTTTGTTGTGTTGTGTATCTGACAAGTAATGTAGAGCGGCTCCAGCAGCACAAATGGCATAATTTAAGTCATCTATTCCAAATCCCTTTAAGCTACTTGTTTCAAATTGTTTTTGTAGAATTTCATTTCCAAAATCTTCAGTAAAAGCCCAATCATCTAAACAAAAAGTATAGAACTGATCACCAAAATTTTCGATAAACTGTTTTTGTTTATTACGTTGAAATAAAATCTCTGTAGGTTTAAAACCATGCAATAACTTATCGATATACTCTACATCACCTTCCCCTACCAAAAACTCACCTGTAGAAACATCTAAAAAAGCGACCCCACAAATCTTCTTATCAAAATGTACAGCTGCTAAAAAATTATTGGATTTATGATCCAATATTTGATCGTTTAACGTTACTCCAGGAGTTACCAATTCAGTAACGCCTCTTTTCACAATCTTCTTTTCTTTACTTGGAGCTTCCAATTGATCGCATATAGCAACTCTCATTCCTGACCTTACTAACTTAGGCAGGTAAGTATTTAATGAATGGTGAGGAAACCCTGCTAATTCTAATTTAGAGCCTCCATTGTTTCTAGCTGTTAGTGTAATACCTAAAATATTAGCAGCCTTAATAGCATCCTGACCAAAGGTTTCATAAAAATCACCTATTCTAAACAACAACATGGCATCAGGATATTTCGCCTTAATACTGTTGTATTGTTTCATTAAAGGAGTTTCTTTATCTTTTGTTTTCGCCAATTATAAACTATTTTGTATAGACACAAACTTAATTTTTTGACTAAAAAAACCCTTAAATTTGCCCAATTATTAATAATTATTTATGAACAGAAAATTAAAAAATGAAGAGCTAAACCGTATTTCGATTGAAGAATTCAAATCAACTGCAAAAACACCTATTATCATCGTGTTAGATAACATTAGAAGTTTAAATAATATTGGCTCTGTTTTTAGAACAGCGGATGCATTTTTGATTAAAGCTGTTTACCTCTGTGGAATAACTGCCACTCCTCCACATCGTGAAATTCAAAAAACGGCATTAGGTGCTACTGAATCAGTGGAATGGAAATATTTTAAATCTACTGGTGAAGCAATCGACTTATTGAAAGAAAATGATTATAAAGTGGCAGCGATTGAACAAACAGAAAACAGCACCATGTTAGATCAATATCCCATTAATGAAAATGAAAAATTAGCCATTGTTTTTGGTAATGAAGTAAAAGGTGTGGAACAAGAAGTAATTGATTTAAGTGATAGTATAATAGAAATTCCTCAATTTGGAACAAAACATTCATTAAACATATCGGTAAGTGTAGGAGTAGTAGTTTGGGAGCTGTACCGAAAATTTAATCCGTAAAACAAGTCCTAATATCATCTACATCAAAAAGATCTCCAAACCATTTTTTCTTCATCACTCCATCTTCAAGGTATACTATTGCAGGTAATCTTCCTCCTGCATATTTAAAAAAATCATCGTCATTCATCCATATAACTGGAAAGTCAGCTTCAGTATCTCCTATAAATTTTAATAACCCCTCCTCTTTTCTGGATCCTACTACATAATACAAGTTATTAATTTCTTGTTCTTTATTTAATAAAACAAATTTCTTAGACGCGTTAATACAGTGTGGGCATTTATAGCTGAAAAATGCGACAACCTTTTTTCCTTTTGTAAAATCTACCTTGTTTTGAGTTTTATACAATGGAGGTAAATCAGAAAAATCAATTTTTTCGTTTACTTCTATTCCCTGCATATTATGCAACCCTACAGGGTTTAATATTATAGGAAGAGCAATAGAAACACCTAAAATAAGTGTTACACCGTAGCTAGTTCCATATTGATGATAACGTCTTGGAGTGAAAAACAAAACAAGCATCAGAACAACATTCTTAACTATTGATTCGACAGGTGATAATTCAATTAAACTACCGAAACAACCACAATCTACATCATTTCCTTTCGAAATCAGCAAATAAACTAAGTATCCCGTAAAAATGATAAGTGATCCCTGAGCCAAATAATACACTTTATTCTTCAACCAACAATTAAAGATAATTGACGCACCAATGAATAGTTCAAAAGCAATTATAAATCGTGCAATAAAAGGAACCAGCAACCAATTGGAGACACCCAATTCTATGAATGTGTTTTCAAATGGCTCAATCGGGAACAGCTTTGCTAATCCAGACACGATAAATGTCAGGCCAACAATAATTCTTAAAATGGTAGTAATGTATTTCATAAAAAAAGCTACCGAAGCAGCTTATTTTTTTTAGTATTAAAAAGTCTTTATTACTCTAATTCACATTCTGTTTGATCAACGTAAGTACTCCCTCCACTTGTGTATGATGAAGAGTAATCACCATCATCACATAAAGCAGCATTTCCTGCAGAACCTGCTGGTCCAGGAACACCAGTCCCACTATTGGATGATGACGTTGAGGTATTTTGAACAACCCCATCTATAGTACTTGTCGAAGTACAAACACAATCGCTTTTAGAGCAGCTTGCAAATAATGCAATACCAAACGCAACCGTCAGTGTAATTGTTATTTTTTTTGTAATCATAATCTTTTGTTTTATAAGCCAAATGTATGCAAAAAAAAAGCCATTCTCGATATCGAGAATG
>JAJCYO010000116.1 GCA_029262875.1 Flavobacteriales bacterium | reverse complement strand
AATGAAGCAGGTGATTTGGTCCATGCAGGACTAGGATTATTTACAATATTATCAACTTTGATCTCTTCTTTTTCAACATTACCATCTTTGTCTTTTTTGCCTTTTTTATTATCTACCCATTCTGATTTTTGACCAAACTTGATGGCCACAGGCATGAACTTGCAATACTTATTTAATAAGGTATTGATTCTTGCTTCTTCCAAAAACTCAGTAGAGTCATCAGCAATGTGCAATATAATCTCAGTTCCTCTATCTTCTTTTTTGTGATCTTTTAAGCTAAACTCTGGACTTCCATCGCATTCCCATATTACCGCTGATGCATCTTGGTAAGACTTGGTAATGATTTGAACTTTTTCTGCCACCATGTATGCAGAGTAAAAACCTAATCCAAACTTCCCTATAATTCCAGCAGCATCTTCTTGATCTTTAAACTTATCTACGAACTCTTCTGCTCCAGAAAATGCAATTTGGTTGATGTATTTCTTTACATCATCCTCTGTCATCCCTATCCCTTTATCTTTTACTGTAAGTGTCTTTGCTTCTTTGTCTAAAACAATTTCTATCGTGTCATCTCCAATATCGCCTTTAAATTCTCCCATAGAGGATAATGCTTTCAGCTTTTTTGTCGCATCTGTTGCATTGGCGATCAACTCTCTTAAAAATATTTCGTGATCTGAGTATAAAAATTTCTTGATGATTGGAAAGATGTTTTCCGTGGTTACTTTAATTTTTCCTTTTGCCATTTCTGTATTGTTATAATATTTTAATTTTTTCTGAACTGGCATAGTCAAAGTATGTGCCATTGCATTTTTAATGACAGATTGACTGACAATTATAGTTTTTGCATGTAAACAACTGCCATTTTACAATAACTAATGACAATTTATGCCTTCATTACGTATTTCAATTACAATAAATTTCAGTAGTTAACCTAATTGAATTTCAGGAATATAACGCTTACATAATTGAATCTTAGGCACTAACTTTATACTATAATTTAATCCTCTTAGACATGAAAACTATTTTCCTTTTATTCGCCCAGCTTTTGTTTGTTTCTTCATCATTTTCCGAAATAAACGCAATTTATAATAATGATAATGTAGAAATTTCATGGAACAACCCTAAACACATTAAGGTCGATTATTTTGTGATTGAACGTTCTAAAAATGGAATAAAGTTTAAGGAAATACTAACAATAGATGCTACAGCGAATAATGGAAGTACAATAGAGTATTATGAAATTGATTACGCTCCTTTTAATAAAAAAGCATATTACAGAATTAAACAAGTTGATATAAACGGACACAATTATTACTCTGAAATGGTAATGGCTCAAAATTTTGATAATGCTAAGTCACTCTTCACCCTATTTTCTAAAAAGGATAAAAAGCTAAAAGACTATAACGAGAAGGATATTTTAGTAGTGCTGTACGACTCCAATAAAAAACAGTTTGTTGCAAGAGTAGATTTGATGATGAGAAAAAAACAACTAACGACCACCTATACCAACGAGTTTTTACCGACAGGAGAATACATCGTTATAGGAACTTCTGATGATAGAATTTATGGAAAAAAGATAAGCGTAGAAGGAAGTTATACTACTCCCGTATACACTCAGAACAAAGAATAGCTGTAGCCGCTGCAACATTTAATGATTCTGCCTCTCCTAATTTAGGTATTGAAACTTTATCCGTAACAAAGGGCTTTAACTCCTCAGAAATACCTTTAGATTCATTCCCCATTAACAATACTGAACCGTTTGAACTCAATTGTTTTTTATAAACATTATCGCCATCTAAGAAGGCACCATAAACTGTTAGGTTTTTGTTTGATGAGAAAAACTCACATAAATCAGCATAGACTATGTTTACTCTTAAAAATGACCCCATAGTAGCCTGGATTACTTTAGGATTGTATAGATCTACAGAATCATGGGAACACAAAACATTCTTAATTCCAAACCAATCTGCTGTCCTAATAATAGTCCCTAAGTTCCCTGGATCTTGAATGGTATCTAATGCTATTGTTAACTGCGAAGAAACATCAATTAATTGTTTCTTTTTTTGCTTTACAACTGCAACAACTTCATTAGGCGTTTTAAGCAATGATATTCCTTTGAGCTCTTTTTCTGAAACCTCAATACTGTCAACATTCGAGTTATTTTCTACCCATGATGTTGTTGCAAAAATGGTCTCTACTTCGAAATCAGACTGAAGTAATTCCTCTAACATTTTACCCCCTTCTACAACAAAAGAGCTGTATTCGGTTCTAAACTTTTTTTGACTTAAAGAATTAACAAGCTTCTTCTGATTGGCACTAATCATTATTTACTCTCAAGCACTTTAAACTCAGTACGTCTGTTCTTTTGTCTTCCTTCTGGATTATCGTCTCCATTAGGTAAAGTGTTAGGAGCAAGTGGTTTTTCTTCTCCATAACCTGTTGCTACTAAACGAGCTTTGGGAATGCCTTTCTTAATTAAATAGTTTGTTACAGACTGAGCTCTTCTTTTAGATAAACGATTATTATAAGCCTTACTCATTTTATCATGAGCTTCCTTCGTGTAGGTTTGTCCTCTTTGTTTGAACGCACGTTTAGCCATCTCAACATTACGTTTACCATCAGTATGACTACTAATCTCCACCTTAATGTCTTTTTGTTCTTTTAAGATTACAACCAATCGATCCAATTCTGTTCTTGACGCTGGTCTAAGTGTTGATTTGTCAAAATCATACTCAATGTTGTTTAATGTAAATGTTCTGCCAGCGTCCATTGGTTTAAGCACAATTTCAGCATCAATATTATCTGTAAACAAAGTATCTATCGTTTTATTCTCTTTCTTCAATTCGGCATCTAAAATCGCTTGTAATGCAGGATCATTTTGAGCAATCAAGTTAGAATCACTGTAAATTCTAAAATCTTTATGCAACACGATGTATTCCGTAATTGAATCCAATCGAACAGAGTCTGTTACTATTTCACCTGTTGCTAATTCAACTTCTATCTCGTAGATACCTGGAGTCAACGCCATCACATATTTACCTGTTTCTGTATTTGAAGCAAACGTCCCTTCCAACTCACCTTCTACTTGTTTATATAGATTCATCGTAGATCCAGTTGGAACATCATTAAAGTAAACTTTCCCTAATAATAGTGCCAATACAGGCTTTTCAATTTTCCCAGTAATAATTTTAAAAATATCCTGTTCTCCAATACTGTTCTCTCCACCTCCAGAATAATATCCATTCTTACCATCAGCAGCCAATACAAAATACCTGTTATCATCAATTGTGTTTATCGGAAAACCTAAGTTTTTAGGTGCACCAAAAGAACCACTCTCGTATTCATCTTTAATAGATGAAAATATATCATATCCTCCTATACTTGAATGTCCTTCAGAACTAAAGTAAAGCGTTCTATTATCTGGATGAATAAAAGGAGCATCATCGTTGTAAGCCGTATTAATATTCGGTCCTAAATTGACTACGTTCCCCCAACTTCCGTCTTCTTGCTTTTCAGCTTTGTAAATATCTCTACCACCCATTCCTTCTTCTCTATCACTAGCAAAGTATAAGATTTTTCCATTTGCAGATAAACTACAACTTCCTTCCCAACTATTTTTTCGGTTCACATCACCTTTTAGTTTATCTGGCTTGGTCCAGTGTTCTCCAACCAATCGACTCACATAAATATCTCCTCCTCCATCAATTTTATATATAAATAAGGTATGACCATCAACGGACAGCGCAATCGCAGCATCATGTTCTTTACTGTTAATGTTATCTCCAATGCTCACAGGCTCAGTCCATTCTCCGTTTTTCTTATAAGAAATAAATACATCTTCTGTATAAGCTTCAGACCCCATAGATTGTTCTATTTCATCTGCACCTTTACTCTTTATCCCTCTATAAGTATAAATCATCACCGATTCATCAGCAGAGATTACCGGAACATATTCAGAGTATTGCGAGTTAATTGGGTATTTAATATTTTCTACAATGTTTTGAGTAATGGTATCCGCTAATATTTCTTTTGCATTTTTACAATTCTCAATCATTTGAGCTGCCAATCCTTTTTGAGAACCATCTTCTTCAGTAGCTCTAGTTAAGAACATGTTAAACAAGTTCACCGCTTTGTCGAATTCATAATTCACAGCATAAGCTTTACCTAAATAAAAGTTACATAGGTTATATTCTGGATTAGTGATTTTAACTTGTTCAATTATTTCAATCGCCTTATGTTTTTGAGCAGGATCGTATGTATAACATATCCCCATCATTAATTTATAATATAAATCACTTGGCTTATAGTTATATAATTGGGTAAATTGATCTAATGCTTCAATGTAGTTTTTCTCTTCAAAATTAAGGTCAGCTTTTTCTTCCATAACCTTAGCTTCCTTTTTGGTAAGCTTTTTGTCATCTTGAGCACTAACGTTGAAAGTGATAATTAATAACAATGAAATAGTTAATAATCTAAGTCCTGTTTTCATTTTCGTAATATTAATAATTGTTATTTTGCGTTGGAATAAATAATTGCAAACATAAGCAAATCATTAAGATAGTAAAATAGAAAGTTGCATAATAAACCTTTTATAATCAAACCGTTAAAACATGGTGCTTTCATTGCCGGGATTATCCTAGTTGTTCTATCCAGTTGCAACTCTACTAAACATGTCAAACCAAATGAGCAGTTTCTTCAAAAAAATAAAGTAAAAATAGATACTCGAAAGATTGATAAAGATCACGTTGAGAGCATTGTCAAGCAAAAAACCAATAGAAAAATTTTAGGCCTTTTTAGGTTCCATTTAACCGTTTACAATCTATTTAAGGAGGAAAGCGAAAGCAAAATAAAATTAAACATCGGTGAAGCTCCAGTAATCTATGATTCACTATTAACAGACAGAACCGTAAAGCAACTTAAACTGTTTGTTGACAATAGAGGATATTTTGATAGCGAGGTTACTTATAGCAAAAAGGTTCATAAAAATAAGGTAAAAGTTGAGTACAAAATAAAAGCGGGTCCATTGTACACGATTAAGAGCGTAGATTATGTTTTTGCCGATGAAAATGTAAAAAAGCTAGCCTATTTTGTATTAAGAAAAACGTTGGCTGACCTTAAACCTGGGAATCCATTTGATGTAGATATTCTAGATAACCAACGTGAGAAGATTAAAACAGAAATGAAAAACCAAGGGTACTACTATTTTAGTAAGGATTTTGTCAAATATAAGGTAGATAGTACTGTTGGTAATAAAGAGATTGCCATTCACCTTTACATTAACAACCAACAAGTTAAAGACGAGGTTAACGATACTATAATTGAGAAAAATCATAGCAAATACTATATTAATGACATCAATGTTTATTTGAGCAAAAGCTACAAAGACAAAAACTTATTTGAATTTGATACACTTTCGTTTAAGAACATCATGGTTCGATTTGACACCACTGATAGATGGAAATTAAAGTATAGACCAAGAATGCTCAATCATTCAGTAAGTCTTAATAAAGGCGGACTTTATTTGCTTAAAGACCAACAGAATACTTATAAGCATTTAACTGAACTGAGGTTGTTTAAGAATGTAAACATCTCCTTTGAGGATATCGGGGATAATAAACTTAACACGAATATTTTTTTGACCCCATCTAAAACAAAATCTTTTTCTATAGAAAGTATAGGAACCAATAGTGGTGGAAATCTTGGGATTGAAGGAAATCTAATTTATCAAAACAAAAACCTTTTTAGAGGTGGTGAACAGTTAACAGTTAAGTTAAATGGTGGTTTAGCGATACAACAACTCATAAATGAAGAACAGGCACAAGATGTTAATTTTTTAGGGGTATTTAATACCATAGAGTTTGGTCCAGAAATTAATTTAGAGTTTCCAAGGTTCTTGTTGCCTATGAAATTGGACAAGTTTGCCAGAAGATCAAACCCAAAAACGAATCTAAATTTTCTTTTAAACATTCAAAAAAGGCCTGAATACATTAGAAATTTAACTCAAGCTACCTTTGGTTATTTCTGGAAAGAATCAAGGTTTAAAAAACACTTTATTAATCTTGCAAACATTAGTGTTATTGACCTAAAACCAACTGCTGATTTCCAAGAAAAACTAAATAACGAGGACAATCCTTTTATTTTAAATAGTTTTCAAGATCATTTTATTAATTCTACGAGCTATAGTTTCATTTACAACAGCCAAAGGATCAACAGGGCTTCAAATTTCACCTACTTCAAATCTAATTTAGAGTTTGCGGGAAACATTCAATCGGCATATAATAGCTTAACCAATAAGCCTTACGATAATCCAGACACTAAAAGCTATAATATCTATACCATTAGGTATGCACAATTTGTTAAAGTCGATTTAGACTTAAGAATGTATGCTCGAACAAAAACAACTTCGTTTGTTAGGAGAATAAATGTGGGTATTGGTAAACCTTATGGTAATTTAGATGTGCTTCCTTTTGAAAAAAGTTATTATGGTGGAGGGGCTAACAGTATTCGAGCATGGCAAGCACGATCATTAGGCCCTGGTTCTTTAGCTGACAGCCTAACAGAAAACTCTTTGAACCAGATAGGTGAATTAAAAATTGAAGGAAATCTTGAATACCGTTTTGACATTACTAAGCTGTTTGAGGGTGCTGCATTTTTGGATGCCGGAAACATTTGGATTTTATCTGAAGATGAAAACCGGCCAAATGCAGAAATTGATGCCGTTAAATTCTGGGATGATATTGCCATTGGTATTGGTGTTGGACTTCGATTAGATTTCAACTTTTTCTTAATACGATTTGATTTAGCAGCTAAACTAAAAGATCCGGCAAGTAATAATCCTGAAAGGTTTGATTTAATATGGAGAAAACCTACGTTAAACCTAGGTATTGGATATCCTTTCTAAAAAATTATATTTTCACCCCCATAAGCGTACCAGCTTTTAATTTTATATTAACTTTGTCATCCAAATTTGTTTAAATGACTAATACAATAATGAGTACTATTATAAAGCCAGGTGTAGTTGTTGGAGATGAAATCCAAAAGGTATTTCAATTAGCCAAAGAAAAAAGCTTTGCCTTACCTGCTGTAAATGTTGTAGGGAATAATTCAGTAAATGCTGTAATGGAAACAGCGAAAGATTTAAATGCGCCAGTAATTATCCAATTTTCTAATGGTGGTGCACAGTTTAATGCTGGAAAAGGATTAAGCAATGAAAATGAACAATCTTCTATTTTAGGTTCTATTGCTGGTGCAAAACATGTTCACCTATTAGCAGAAGCTTATGGTATCCCAGTTATTTTACATACAGATCATTGTGCTAAAAAACTTTTGCCATGGATTGATGGTCTTTTAGATGCTGGCGAAGAATTTTACAAGCAAACTGGAAAACCACTTTATAGCTCACATATGATTGATTTATCTGAAGAGCCAATCGAAGAGAACATCGAAATTTGTAAGAAGTATTTAGAGAGAATGAGTAAAATAGGCATGACCTTAGAAATAGAGTTAGGCATTACAGGTGGTGAAGAGGATGGTGTTGACAATACTGATATAGATAATAACTTACTTTACACTCAACCAGAAGAAGTTGCTTATGCTTATGAAGAGCTATCTAAAATAAGTAACCGTTTTACAATAGCTGCATCTTTTGGTAATGTACATGGTGTATACAAACCTGGGAATGTAAAGCTTACTCCAGTTATTTTGAAAAATTCTCAAGAGTACATTCAAGAAAAGTACAATACCGGGGCTACCCCTGTTGATTTTGTTTTTCACGGTGGATCGGGTTCTACTTTAGAAGAAATACGTGAAGCGATATCTTATGGCGTTATTAAAATGAACATTGATACTGACATGCAATATGCTTTCACCTCAGGTGTTAGAGACTATATGGCTGATAAAACAGCTTATTTACAATCTCAAATTGGCAATCCCGATGGAGATGATATCCCTAATAAAAAACATTATGATCCTAGAAAATGGTTACGTGAAGGGGAATTAACTTTTAAAGCTAGATTAAAACAAGCTTTCGAAGATTTAAACAATGTTGATACATTAAGTTAATCAAGATAAATTATGGGTTGGTTTAAGAGAAGAAAACAAGGGGTTGTTACTCCTACGAAGGAAAAGAAAGAGACACCAGAAGGTTTATGGAACAAGTGTCCTGAGTGTAACGATGTTGTTTCTAATGAGGAGTATATAGAAAATTTATGCGTATGTGCAGCATGTTCTCATCATGGTAGAATTGATTCAAAAACATATTTTAAAATTCTTTTTGATGGCAATAAGTATAAAGAGTTAAATCCTGACTTAACTTCTGGAGATCCATTAGAATTTGAAGATACTAAGAAGTACACCGACAGAATAGTTGCTACACAAAAGAAAAGTGATTTAAAAGATGCTGTTAGAACGGCTACAGGGAAAATTGACAAACAAGATGTTGTTATTGCTTGCATGGACTTTAGTTTCATTGGTGGATCTATGGGATCTGTGGTTGGTGAAAAAATAGCAAGGGCAATTGACCATTCTATTAAAACTAAAGTTCCTTTTTTAATGATCTCTAAATCTGGAGGAGCAAGAATGATGGAAGCAGCATTTTCGTTAATGCAAATGGCTAAAACATCTGCTAAACTATCTTTATTGGCAAAAGCAAAGGTTCCATACATATCATTACTAACTGATCCAACAACTGGTGGTGTTACGGCATCTTATGCCATGTTGGGAGACATTAATATTGCTGAGCCTGGAGCATTAATAGCCTTTGCTGGACCAAGGGTTGTAAAAGAAACGATTGGTAAAGACTTACCCCCTGGCTTTCAAACTTCTGAATTTGTTCAAGAACATGGATTCTTAGATTACATCGTCCCACGAAACGAGTTAAAGGAAAAAATCTCCTTATCGATCAAATTATTTAATAATTAGGTTGTTATATCAATTATTTGCATAAATTTGCAACCTTAAAAATTCATACATAATAAACATTAAAATTAATTTTAGCATGTATTTAACAGCAGAAAAAAAAGAAGAAATTTTCAAAAAATTTGGTGGTGATGCAAAAAACACTGGCTCTACAGAAGCTCAAATTGCATTATTTACCTTTAGAATCAACCACTTAACTGGACACTTAAAAGATAACCGTAAAGATTACGGAACTCAAAAAGCGTTATTAGACTTAGTTGGTAAAAGAAAAAGTTTATTGACTTACTACATGAACAAAGACATTGTGAAGTATAGGGAGTTAATTAAAGAATTAGGAATTAGAAAGTAAGTGTTGAAAACAACATTACTAAAATCATGAAATTAAGGGGGGCACGCAAGTTAATTGCACTCCCCTTTTTTATTATATATTAAAAAACAATTAAAGAAGGAGGTGCATGGTGCACCTCAATATAAATCGCACGATACGTGCACACAAATAAAAATTATGTCAAAAATTGGAATTAAAAAATCCTACACGTTAGGTGATGGAAGGACCATCGAAATTGAAACAGGGAAATTAGCTAAACAAGCTCATGGTTCTGTAGTATTAACTATGGGTCAAACTATGTTACTTGCCACTGTAGTGTCTGATAAAGATGCTGGAGATGACATGGACTTTTTACCCTTAACAGTAGATTACAAAGAAAAATTTGCTGCTGCAGGAAAAATCCCTGGAGGTTTCTTAAAAAGAGAAGCAAGACCAAACGATAACGAAGTTCTCGTTTGTAGATTAATAGATAGAGCACTTCGTCCTCTTTTTCCGGATGATTATCATTCAAATACACAAGTACAGATTCAGTTGATCTCTTTTGATCCTGAAGCTAAACCAGATGCATTGGCATGTTTTGCTGCTTCAGCTGCAATTGCTGTATCTGATATTCCATTTAATGGGCCAACATCTGAAGTAAGAGTTGGTAAGGTTGATGGAAACTGGGTAATTAACCCTACTCCTACTCAAATGGAAAATTCAAAAATCGATTTGATTGTTGCTGCCACAATGGATAACATCATGATGGTTGAAGGAGAGATGTTAGAAATTTCTGAAGCAGAAATGTTAGAAGGAATTAAAGCTGCTCACGTTGAGATTAAAAAACAATGTCAAATGCAATTAGATTTAGCTGCTGAAGTAGAAAAAGCTAAAGCTAAAAGAGAATACGATCACGAAAGAAGCAATGAAGAATTGTTTAACAATTTAAAAGCAGCTTGTTATGACAAGTGTTATGCTATTGCTGCAGAATGTATTGCTGACAAAGCGATTAGAGGCCAAAAATTTGGTGCAGTTAAAGATGAATTCGTTGCAACACTTTCAGAAGAAGATCAAAATGATAAGTTCTTAATAGGGCAATACTTTAAGAAAGTACAGAAGGATGCTGTAAGAAGAGTAATGTTGGATGAAGGAAAAAGATTAGATGGTAGAAAAATGGATGAAATTCGTCCGATCTGGAGTGAAGTAGATTACTTACCTCAAGCTCACGGTTCAGCTGTGTTTACCAGAGGTGAGACTCAATCCTTGACTACAGTTACTTTAGGTAATGAAAGAGATGCTAAAATGGTAGATGAAGTTACGCAAGATGGATCTGAAAAGTTCATGTTACATTACAACTTCCCTTCTTTCTCAACTGGAGAAGCTCGATTTAAAGGTGGAGTTAGTCGTAGAGAAGTTGGTCACGGTAATTTAGCCTTAAGAGCTATTAAGCCAATGCTTCCTGAAGGAGAAGATAATCCATATACTATTAGAATAGTATCTGAAATATTAGAATCAAATGGTTCTTCTTCAATGGCAACCGTTTGTGCTGGAACATTAGCCCTTATGGATGCAGGTATCAAAATAAAGAAACCAGTATCTGGAATTGCGATGGGATTAATTACTGATGGCGGTAATGATAAATACTGTGTACTATCTGATATCTTAGGAGATGAGGATCACCTTGGAGATATGGATTTCAAAGTAACAGGAACGGTTGATGGTATTACTGCTTGTCAGATGGACATCAAAGTAGACGGATTACCATACGAAATCTTAGAAAATGCATTGAATCAGGCTAAAGAGGGTAGATTACACATCTTATCTGAAATGGCAAAGACAATTTCAGCTCCAAATACAGAATTAAAACCTCATACTCCAAGAATAGTTCAAATTACTATTCCAAAAGAAATGATTGGCGCTGTAATTGGACCTGGTGGAAAAATCATTCAAGAAATTCAAGCAACTACGGGTGCTACAGTAACTATTGAAGAAGTAGACAACACTGGTGTTGTTTCTATCATGACGAATGATGGTGAAGCAAGTGATGCTGCCTTAGCCAAAATTAAAGCAATTACTGCTGTACCAGAAGTTGGAGAGGTTTACAAAGGGAAAGTAAAATCAATCACTAATTTTGGTGCTTTTGTTGAAATTATTCCTGGTAAGGATGGTTTATTACACATTTCTGAAATCAAACACGAAAGAGTTGAGAAAGTAGAAGATGTATTAAAAGAAGGAGAAATGATTGATGTTAAATTAATCGCAGTTGATCCTAAAACAGGTAAACTAAAATTATCAAGAAAAGTTTTATTAGATAAGCCAGAAAAGCAAGAAGCTTAGTAATAGACACATAACATTATCCTAAAGTCCTTTGTTTAATCACAAAGGACTTTTTTTATTTAAAACTTTATGAGATAACTGTAACTTTTATATAGATGAATCGTATCTTACGTTAGATTAAACATCCAAAACAGGTTTATGAGACAACTTAAGATTATCAAGCAGGTTACCAATCGTGAAACAATTTCATTAGATAAATACCTTCACGACATTTCAAAAGTAGGGTTGGTTACAGCAGAAGAAGAGGCTGAATTAGCTAAACTAATTAGAGATGGTGATAAAGATGCCCTTGAAAAATTAACCAAAGCGAATTTAAGGTTTGTTGTTTCCGTAGCCAAACAGTATCAAAATCAAGGTCTAAACTTATCTGATTTAATTAATGAGGGCAACATTGGTTTAATTAAAGCCGCTGAACGGTTTGATGAAACTCGTGGTTTTAAGTTTATCTCCTATGCCGTTTGGTGGATAAGACAAAGCATAATGCAGGCAATTGCTGAGCAGGCAAGAATAGTTAGGTTACCTCTTAATAAAATTGGTAGCATTACAAAAATAAATAGAACGTTTTCAGAATTAGAACAAATACACGAAAGAGAGCCTTCTGTAGATGAGGTAGCAGAATTATTAGAAATTACTACCGCTGAAGTTAAAGACTCTTTAAGCATATCTGGAAGGCACATCTCCGTTGATGCACCTCTTTCTGCTGATGAGGAAAGCAATACAATGCTTGATGTATTGACCGAAAAAGAGGGGATATTAAACCCAGATAACCAGTTAATGACTGAATCCCTTAGAAATGAGATAGAACGTTCTCTTTCTACATTATCATACAGAGAAGCTGAAGTTTTACGATTGTATTTTGGAATTAATTGTAAATCTCCTCTTACTCTTGAAGAAATTGGAGAAGAATTTGAATTAACTAGAGAAAGGGTTCGACAGATAAAAGAAAAAGCATTAAGAAAATTAAAACATACTTCTCGATGTAAACTCTTAAAAACCTATTTAGGATAAAACCCTAAATCTCCTAATCTATTTAAGCGAATGTTGTTAATAAACATTCGCTTTTTTAATTTTTAGCACCTACTCTTTTTATAAATTTGCAGAATAATTTTTAGATTTATGTCACACTTAATAGCTCCCTCTATATTAGCCTCTGATTTTGCCAACCTTCAAAGTGAAAGTGAAATGCTTGACAAAAGCAATGCTGACTGGTTTCACATTGATGTAATGGATGGTGTTTTTGTTCCAAACATTAGCTTTGGCGTTCCAGTGATTAGAGCCATTAAAAAATTCTCTGCCAAGCCATTTGATGTTCATCTAATGATTGTTGATCCTGACAGGTACATTAGTGACTTTAAAAAGGCTGGTGCAGATATTTTAACTGTACACTATGAAGCTTGTCCACACCTACACAGAACAATACAAGCTATTAAAAGTGAAGGAATGAAAGCCGGTGTATCACTAAACCCTCATACCAATATTAATGTTCTTGAAGATATTATTAATGATTTAGATTTGGTTTTAATTATGTCTGTTAACCCTGGTTTTGGTGGTCAATCCTTCATCGAAAACACTTACAATAAGGTAACTGCTTTGAAAGAAATGATTATTCAAAAGAAATCAGATGCATTAATTGAAATAGATGGGGGTGTTACCAGCTCAAACGCAAGAAAACTAATTGATTGCGGTGCAGATGTTTTAGTAGCAGGTAGTTTCGTTTTTAAATCAGACGATCCTCTTACCACCATAAACGACCTTAAATCAGTTTAATAATTAACTATTTGTTATTATCTTTGGCTAAATTTTATAATCCATATATGAAAAAGGTATTTTTCTCTTTATTATTATTCTCTTCATTTTTTGCATTAACCAATTGCGGTAATTCTAATAACGATGAAGTTAAAAATGAAGAGGTTGAAGAAGAAGTTAAAGTAGCAACATCTCAGGAAACAGTTGAGATTAATGGTGTAAAACATTTTATCGAAAAAATAGGTGAAGGTGAACCTCTTGTTGTCTTGCATGGCGGACCAGGGCTATTTCATGATTATTTAGTTCCTCATTTTAAATCCTTATCAAAAAAATATCAAATTATATTTTATGATCAAAGAGGTTGTGGTAAAACTGAATTCCCTCAAGATACAGCTAGCATTAACATTGATACTTATGTTGAAGACTTAGAAGCTATTAGAAATCATTTAGAACTTGAGAAATTAAACTTAGTTGGCCATTCATGGGGATCATTAGTTGCCTTGAACTACGCAAAGAAGTACGCCAGCAATTTAAAACGATTGGTTCTAATTTCTCCTGCACCTGGTAATTCTGATTATTTTGACCAGACTTTTAGCAACATGCAGCAAAAAAGAAGTGATGAAGACACTAAAGAGTTGGTGCAAACTATGATGTCTGCTGAATTTGAAAAAAGAGAAGAAACTGCATTTAAGAAAGCCATTTTGCTTGGAGACAAAGTTAATTTAGTTGACCAAACAAAAATAGCTGAGTTATATGAACCTATGAATTTTGATGCAAATTCTGCAAACAACTTAATGCTTGTAAACAGCTTATTAGAAAGAACCTATTTTAACATTGATGTTATTAATGGCTTAGATGCAATTAACTGCCCTACTCTAATTGTTTTAGGTGATTTAGACAACGTACCTTTTGCTTCTACGCAAGCAATCCACGAAAACATTCAAGGTTCTAAATTAGAAGTTATTAAAAAGAGCTGCCATTACCCTTTCTTTGAAACACCAAAAGAATTTAATTCTGTGATGAAAAATTTCTTAGATCCAGAATACGAACAATAATGGAGCTGATTGATTTCTCATTAACGAGTGATTATATTGAACTTATTAAACTACTGAAGCTCTTAAATCTCGTTGAATCTGGTGCCGATGCAAAAATTGTAGTTGAAGAAGGGCAAGTGAAATATAACGGGGAAGTAGAATTTAGAAAACGAAAAAAACTTCGACAGGGTGATGTAGTTGTGTTTCAAAACAACACAATAAAAATTAGTTAAAACCTATGCCTAACAACAAAACATTAATCCTCAATAATGAACAAATTTATCAGAAGATAAATAGGATTTCTTACCAAATATTTGAGGACAATCATACCGAGAAAGAGATTATCGTTGTTGGCATTGCCAAAAAGGGCTATCTATTTGCAACTAAATTAGTTGATACACTGAATAAAGTTTCAAAAATAAAAATCACCTTAGCCAAGCTCACAATTGATAAAGAAAACCCAATAGAAAATAAAGGAGTCCTTGACATTTCCTCTGAAATGTTAAATGGTAAGGTCATTATTTTAGTTGATGATGTATTAAATTCTGGAAAGGCACTTATTTATGGTGTAAAATACATTCTTGATTTCCCCATTAAAAAGATGTCAACTGTAGTGTTAGTGGATAGAAATCATAAAAAATATCCAATTGGGACACATTATGTTGGCCTATCGTTATCTACAACACTTCAAAACCACATTTCTTTAGAATTTAACGGCTCTAAGATATCTGCATTTCTTAGTTAAGACTTAAAACAAAAAAAGCCGTGAAAAACACGGCTCTTTTTTATAAATCTTAAAAAGTAGGTGATTACTCCTCCTCTACTTCTATCATTTTAAAAGGGATATTGATAATTGCTTGATAATCTTCTCCTGCCTCCAACATATCCTCATCATCTTCTTCATAGTACCAGTTAATAACAACCTCACTACTACCTGAGTTAATTGCTTCTAATTTCTTAAACACATCTAAGATACATTTTGAAGAACTCGTATTAAAATACTCCAATTGAATATCAACCTTAGTATTAGATTGAGAATTGCTATTGTATGATTCCAATGCCTCTATTAAAGGCTTATAAAACTCAATTGAGTTTTCAGGAATTGATCTACCTCTAACTAATAAATAACCAGTCCCTGAATTAAATTCTATTGTTGGTGTTTTGGGTGACCCTTCTAATTTTAAATCTGCCATTCTATAATATATTTATTGTGCTACTTTAATATTTAAACTAAAAAATGAATAACTGCTATCAATAGCGTCAAAATTATACTCTAATTTCTTCCCTGATTTTCTTGCGATATCTATCATACCTAATCCACCACCACCTTTCTCTGACATCTCTCCGTTATTCAATACTTCTTTATAATAAACTTTTAATTCATCCTTGTCCATCTCATTAATTGTATCAAGCCTACTCTTCATCATCTCAACATTTTCAGTTGCTATGAAATTCCCAGTCATGATAGAATATTCCCCCTCTTCTTTCCTAATCATGAATAAGGCACTCTTTTCATTTATTTTGGTTTTGAAATCGTCATCGTCTAAATGATGATACAAATTCTGTAAACATTCTACCAAAATATTGTATACTTTTTTCTTGATTTTAGGAGGCTCTTCTAAAGTCTCCATTTTCGATTCCATGATTTGAAGAATAGAAGTTAAAAGGTCAGATGTAACCTCTCCTTTAAAAGATAACATTATGTTACCTTGCTCCATCTTATTATAAAAGTCATGTATGTTATTCATTATCAGTTTGCCTTCGAATTACAGTTTCAAAGATATCAATTTGATTGAATTAAACAAGTTTAATGTATTAATTTTTAAGATAAATGTTAGGATAATGGCTATAAACATAAAAATGAATGTTTTTAGCTAATACTATTTACTTAAAAGATATAAATTTGCGAACTATTTAAAGGTAATGAAAAACAATCTAAAAGAAAATACGGAATGGTTTGAAGAATGGTTTGATTCTCCATACTATCACATTTTATATAAAAATAGAGACCATAAGGAAGCTAAAGCGTTTATTTCCAATCTTATTAATTACTTAGCTCCATCTAAAGATAGTATTCTTCTTGATGTAGCTTGTGGCAAAGGCAGGCATTCAGTATATATGAATAAATTAGGCTTTAGCGTTGATGGGTTTGACCTTTCAGTAAACAGCATTAAGATTGCTAAAGAGCAAGAAACAGATTCTCTTCATTTCTACACAAATGACATCAGAAATCCACTAAAAATTAACCACTACCATTTAGCATTTAATCTTTTTACAAGTTTTGGTTATTTTGAAAAAGAAGAAGAAAACAGGATGGCCATAAATTCGATAACTGAAAGTTTAAAAGAAAACGGATTGTTAGTGTTAGACTTTATGAACTGTAAAAAGGTTATAGATAACTTAAGCATTAGTGAATCAAAAACTATTGACGGTATTGTTTTCAATATAAACAGAGGGCTTAAAGATGGTTTTATAACAAAGGACATTACTTTTGTAGATAATGATAAAGAGTATCATTTTCAAGAAAAAGTTAAAGCTATTTCTTTAGATGATTTTAAATCATATTTTGCAGCCGCAAACTTAAAAATAGAAGCTATTTTTGGAGATTATGAATTAAACTTCTTTAATGAAGCTAGCTCAGATAGATTGATATTGATTGCAAGAAAGTAATGAACGAATTGACCATAAATATTATTTTATTTGCTTCTGCCTTTATGGGTGGTCTTGCTGTAATTCTTTTTAAACTAAAATTTTCCAAAAACTTAAAGCTCTTGATTTCGTTTAGTGGAGCATTTTTGTTAGCCATTTGTATTCTTCATCTTATTCCTGAAATTTTTTCCAACTACACAAAGAAAATTGGAATCTTTATTCTTGTAGGTTTTCTGCTACAATTGCTGCTGGAGTTCTTTTCTGATGGAATTGAACATGGTCATTTTCACACGCACAGTAAAAATTTAGCGGTATTTCCTTATGCCATATTTATTAGTTTGTGCCTACATTCTTTTATTGAAGGAATGGCATTAATTGACACAAATCATCTTCATCATCATGAATCAAACCATTCACTCCTAATAGGTATTGTTATTCATAAAATCCCTATTGCGGTAGTTTTAAGCACCATGTTTATGGCTAAAAATTTGTCAAAAATAGTTTTCTTTATCGCATTGTTTATTTTTTCCATTTCGGCTCCATTGGGCTTAGTTTTGGCGACAAACTACGCCATCTCTATTGAAAATACAAACATTATTTTAGCCTTAGCCGTAGGGATTTTCTTACATATTTCTACCACTATTTTATTCGAATCGAGTGAAGGTCACAAATTCGATTTAAAGAAGTTTGTAATTGTTATCATTGGATTCGCATTGGCAATTTTTACATTATAAATACAAATTGTTCCTTTACAAAAAAAGCACATTCAAGAAATCATCCTTTTAAGTGACTCAGTTTTTGGTACCGAATTCCTTACAGAAGATAATATTGAACAATACATAGAGTCACCTAACCACATAGGTCTTGTTTCTATTGATAATGAAAGGTTTGCAGCTTACGCTTTAGTGGACCTGCTCCCCAACAAGCAATTTTTAGATAGAATTCTTACAACAAGGGAATGGTTTTCTAATCACTTCGAAAATCTCAGTACAGTTTGTTTAATTAAACAAATTGCAGTTACCCAACAATATCAAAATAAAGGTATTGCAGATCAATTCATAAAAGAAGTTCTGATTCAAACAAACGAGCAATCGGACGTTACCTGCTGTTTAGCTTGGAGAAAAGGAAATAATACTTCGGTAAAAAACCTGCTAATTAAGAATGATTTTGTTCATCACATAACCATAGATAATTACTGGAAAAAAGACAGTATTAACAAAAAATATAATTGTGCGCATTGCGGGCTTCCACCTTGCAATTGTAGTGCAGAAGTTTATTCAAAAAAAAAAAAGGATTAGCCTTGAGCTAATCCTTTTTTAATGATTATTTTTTATTTAGACCGAAGCTACCGTTTCAGATTGGTAATCCCCATTGGCTAACTTAGCCTTTACTTCTTTAAAAGTATTGATCGTATATTCCACATCCTCCAGCGTATGCATTGCTGTAGGGATTAAACGCAACATAATAATTCCTTTAGGAACAACAGGGTAGATTACGATAGAACAAAAAAGTCCATAATTCTCTCTTAAATCAACCGTTAAATTGGTTGCCTCAGGAATACCACCATCTAAAATAACAGGGGTAACTTGTGTAGTTGTAGTACCCAAATTAAATCCATTTTCTTTTAATCCTTTTTGAAGAGAATTGGCTATCGTCCAAAGTTTTTCTCTAATTTCAGGGCTATTTTTTAGCATTTCTAATCGCTTCAAGTTACCAATTACTAAAGGCATTGGTAATGATTTAGCGTAAACCTGAGAACGCATATTGTACCTCAAATAATCTACAACATCTTCATTGGCAGCAATAAACCCGCCTATACTCGCCATTGCTTTTGCAAATGTTCCAAAATAGATATCAACTCCATCCTGGCAACCTTGCTTCTCCCCTGTTCCTGCACCCGTTGGTCCCATAGTTCCAAAACCATGAGCATCATCAACAAATAAACGAAAAGAAAATTTTTCTTTTAAACCGACTATTGCTTTTAAATTACCTTCATTTCCAGACATTCCAAATACGCCTTCAGTAATTACTAAAATTGCACCTTTTGTTTTATCCGTAATTTTAGTTGCCTTTTCTAACATTTTTTCAAGGCTTTCCATATCATTATGTTGATACACAAATCGTTTACCTTGATGTAATCTTAAACCATCTAAAATACATGCATGAGATTCTGCATCATAAACGACAACATCATTTCTATCCAATAATGAATCAATTGCAGATAACATCCCTTGGTATCCAAAATTTAAAAGGATAGATGCTTCCTTACTCTCAAATTCAGCTAATTCTTCCTCCAATTGTTCATGATAACTAGTATTTCCAGACATCATTCTCGCTCCCATTGGATAAGCTAATCCCCACTCCTTAGAAGCTTCCTCATCAACCTTTCTAATCTCTGGGTGATTCCCTAACCCTAAATAATTATTTAAACTCCATTGAAGAACTTCTTTTCCTCTAAATGTCATTCTATTGTTTAACTCTCCTTCTAACTTTGGGAAAGCAAAATAACCATGAGCTTCTTTAGCGTATTTTCCTAAAGGACCTCTATTTTCTTTTATTTTTTCAAATAAATCTGCCATGTTTGACTTTTTCTTATTAATGCGGCAAAGATAAATATTCTTAATCGATAAAAGCAACTTGTTGAGCGAAGTTTTCAACTTAAATACTTCGTGAACTATAATCGAAAATCAACCGTAAAAAATTACATTTGTTTCCATTAATGAAGCTATTCAGTTCAAATAAAACAGCTTATTTAGCATTGCTCTTAACATTTAGTGTTATACTTTTTTTTACGCTCGATTTATTTTTAGGGTCTGTACATATTCCTTTTAAAAATATCATTGCCATTATTTTAGGAGAAACTACAGAAAAAGAAAGTTGGCGAGTGATTGTTCTCGAATCAAGGCTACCGAAAGCTATAGCTGCTATTCTTTGTGGTAGTGCACTTTCAGTTTGCGGATTACAAATGCAAACTTTATTTAGAAACCCGCTTGCTGGGCCATATATATTAGGAATTAGTTCAGGGGCAGGATTAGGTGTTGCAATTTTCATCATGGGGTTAAGCTTTTTAGGGGTCTCTACTGCTAATACCTCCTTATTTGCAAATTATGGTCTTATCATCTCTTCTGTTTTAGGATCGTTGGTCGTATTAGCCATCCTACTTTCAATTATAAACAGGCTAAAAGACATTATGACTGTCTTAATCCTTGGAATTATGATTGGAAGTGTAATCACAGCCATCATTGGAATTATACAATATTTTAGTCATGATGCTCAACTCAAATCTTTTATACTCTGGACAATGGGAGATTTAAGTTCTATTACTACTGGACAGCTTAAACTTTTAGCTCCTGTTGTAACCATTGGTTTAGTGTTGTCATTTATGGTGTCTAAAAGTTTAAATGCTTATTTATTAGGCGAAGACTATGCTAAAAGTTTAGGTGTTAACGTAAAAAAATCTAGAATTGTAATTATTCTTATTACTTCTATCCTAACAGGAAGCATAACAGCCTACTGTGGACCAATAGGTTTTGTAGGAATTGTAATTCCACACCTCGCTAGAATTTTAAGCAATACCTCTGATCATCGCATATTAATACCTCTGTCTATTTTATTAGGAATCAATGTGTTATTAATTGCTGATATTATTTCTCAATTACCAGGGCTTGAACAAAGTTTACCGATAAACTCAATTACTTCGCTAATTGGGATTCCTTTTATCATATGGATAATTCTTAAAAACAAAAAAATAACAAACCTCAATTGAGTAAATCAATGAATATATCATCTCTATCAATCGGCTATGATAATAACCCAATCTTGGAGAACATTAATTTGGTTTCTAACAATGGTCAAATGATTGGAGTTTTTGGCAGGAATGGTCAGGGAAAATCTACTTTATTAAAGACTATAGCTGGATTACTACCTCCTATTAAAGGTCAATTTAATTATGAAGAAATAGATACATTAAGTTTATCCGAAAAAGAAAGATCAAAGTTAATGAGCCTTGTCTCTACAACTCAAACAGATGTGGGTGGAATTACGGTAAAAGACTTTATTGCTTTTGGAAGGTTTCCTTATACCAATTGGTTGGGGATAAACAAAGAGAAAGATTATCAAGAAATAAATAATGCAATAACGCTATGTAAGTTAGAACATTTATCTCATCGAAATTATGATGAATTAAGTGATGGAGAGAAACAAAAAGTAAACATTGCCCGAGCCATTGCTCAAAATACTCCCATTATCATTTTAGATGAACCAACCGTACATTTAGATTTAATCAATAAAGTTGAAGTCTTTAAATTGTTGAAGGAATTGGTTAACAGCTTAGGAAAAACAGTTATTATATCGACTCATCAAATAGAGTACGCATTGCAAATCTGTGATGAAATATGGTTAATTAACAACAATAAAATTGAACCCCTTACTCCTACTCAAATTATTGACAATGATAAACTAAAGGATATTTTTAATGAGGACATTATTAGCTTTGATAAAGCCTCTCAATCATTCAAGCTTAAATAAGCACTTTTAACAATCCTTAACATTTAAAATCAGCCACTTAGCTACTTTATCGGTATATTTGATTAAACAATAAAAACTTAAAATTATGTTTAGGAAAGGCATTTCAGTACTATTAGCAATTTTAACTCTATTTTTTGCTGTCTTAGCAATTTTAGGTATTTGGGAAATCATTGATGTAAAAAATATAGCGTGGAAATCACTGTATTCTATATTTGTAATCTTCGTTGCATCTGCAATTATTCTCTTTATATTTTCAGTGATATACAAGCCTGGAGATGATACTATTCCTCCACCCCCAAATTCATAAAAATAGTGCAACAAAAAAGCCCTCCGTTAAACGGAGGGCTTTTTTTATAAATAATCTAAATTATTTTACTGTGTAAGCTAATGCTTTTCCAGCTTTAAATTTAGCTACTTTTTTAGCTTTAATTTGAATAGTAGCTCCTGTTTGAGGGTTTCTACCTGATCTAGCTGCTCTGTTAGAAATTGAAAATGTTCCAAATCCAATTAACTGTACACTGTTTCCTTTTTTCAAAGATCCTGTTACGTTAGAAACGAAAGCATTTAATGCTTTTCCAGCATCTGCTTTTGACAATCCTGCATCATTCGCGATTGCATCAACTAATTCTCCTTTGTTCATAGTTTTTAAATTTTAAATTAATTATTAATAAATATTGAAATCAAATTTAGTAGATTTAAAATACCTTTTTTAAAAGTCTCTGGATAGTTATTAACAAGCTATTAACACTGGTTTTACTGGGAATTACTCACTTCAAATTCATTTCCTTGAACTGCTAATTCAGTATTTTTAAAAACTGATTTGGCTTCATTTAAAAGCACATTCAAATCTGGATATCGGTTAGAGAAGTGCCCGATAATCAGCTTTTTAGCTTTCGATTTAAGCGCAATTTCAGCGGCCTGTTTTGCTGTAGAATGAAGCGTTTTCTTTGCTCTATCTGCATGTTCTTCAATAAAAGTAGCTTCATGATAAAGTAAATCTACCCCATTAATTATCGGTACAATTTTTTCAAAATATTTGGTGTCAGAACAAAAAGCATAGGAAAAAGATGGCAAAGAATCCATTGTGAGCTTAGTATTTTTGACAGTTTCTCCTTCTAAAGAGGTGTAATCCTCTCCTATTTTTAGTCTATTAATACAATGTTTTGGAACTTTATATTCTTGTATCGCTTTTGGATTAATCCTTCTTGGTTTTGGTTTCTCTGTAAAAAGATATCCTGAACATGGTATTTTATGTTTTAATGGTATAGAAGACACTATAACTTTGTTGTCCTCAAAAACCACCTCAGAATCCTTACTGTTTACCATCTTATATATAATGGTATACTTAAGTTGACTTTCAGAAGCTTTTAGATGAACATCGACTATCTCTTTAATATTACTTGGACAGTAGATGGTTAGATCGGTAGCCCTACCCATTAAATGCATGGTTTGGATCAATCCAATTAACCCCAGATAATGATCTCCGTGGAGATGACTGATAAAAATATGGTTGATTCGTTGAAGCTTTATTTTATGCTCTCTTAATTTGAGTTGAGTTCCTTCTCCACAGTCCATTAAATAGTACTGCTCGTTTATATTAATAAGTTGTGAAGTATGATTTCTGGTTAAAGTAGGTGCAGCGGATGCATTACCTAATATCAATACACTAAATTTAGTCATCTAAATTATTCAGCGTCTAAATTTCTTTCTATTTCATCAACAAAAGCAGAATCAATAGCTTCTTGAGCCGTCTTCTTAATATTTAGTATGGAATCCAATTGAGAAATAGTAATTAGCTTTTCTACTGCTGGTTGAATTGAACTTAAAATGAATGATCCATTAGACTCTTTACATATTCTATGTCCAATCAATAAAGCACTTAATCCTGAAGAGTCACAATATTTTACACTTTCCAAATCAATCAAGATATTTTTTGCGCCCTGTTTACTTATTAAAACCAATTCAGCTTTTAAATCTGGAGCTACAATAGCATCAAGTTTATCAGTACTAAATTTAATTATGGTATAATTAGCTTCTTTGTCTGTTTTAAAACTCATGGCATATTGTTTTGTAGTCAAACAAATATATATAAACTAAGATAATTTACCAATTAAGTAAGTGTCGAATTTATTCCTCTACTGTTTTATAAGCCCCAATAATAGCTTTTACCAATTTATGTCGAATTACATCCTTCTCATCAAACGTTATCATGCTAATATCTTTTACCCCCTTAAGCACTGCTAATGCTTGTATTAAACCTGACGGTTGTCTTTTCGGTAAGTCAATTTGGGTAGGATCTCCAGTAAGAATAAACTTAGCAGATTTCCCCATCCGAGTTAAGAACATTTTTAGCTGACTTTCTGTAGCATTTTGAGCCTCGTCTAAAATAACGAAACATTTATCCAACGTTCTCCCCCTCATAAAAGCCAACGGTGCAATTTGAATAACTCCAGATTCTAGCATTTCTGCTAACTTTTCTGCAGGAATCATATCTCTCAAACCATCATAAAGCGGTTGCATATAGGGATCTAACTTTTCTTTTAAATCACCAGGTAAAAACCCTAAATTCTCCCCAGATTCAACAGCTGGTCTTGTTAAAATTATTCTTTTTACTTCTTTATTTTTAAGTGCTCTGACGGCTAAAGCAACTGCTGTATACGTTTTACCTGTACCTGCTGGTCCTATAGCGAAAACTAAATCATTTTTTTCTGACTCCTTTACCAATTTACGTTGATTTGCTGTTTTGGCTTTTACAATTAGTCCTCCGTTTCCGAAGACTATTGTTTCATCGTCATGCTTAAGTGTTTTGCTGCCTTCTTTTGTCTCTTCTTCGTCCATCAATCTTTCAATATTGTTTTCAGTAAGCTGTTTATATTTCAACAAGTGCTGCATCATTAATCCAATCTTTTGCTCGAATAATGATATTTCAATATCATCTCCTATAGCCTTAAGAATATCACCTCTTGCAATTACTTTTAGTTTCGGGAAATAACTTCTGATTACACTTAATTTACTTTCATTTACTCCATAGAGCTCAACTGGATTAACACCGGAAATTTCTATAACTTTTTCGCTCAAATATTCGTTTTTTAATTTATACCTTTGAATTGTTTAATTTATACGATAAATATCAAGATTTAGATACAATAAATTACACTTACGGAGCTTTATTTATTAACTATTTAAATGGCAATAATTACTTTAACAACCGACTTAGGATTAGTAGATAACTATGTTGCTTCTGTTAAAGGTGCTATCTTAAAAGAAATCCCTGAAACTACAATTGTTGATATCACACATGAAATCCCTTCATTTGATCTCCAAAAATCTGCATTTGTCCTAAGAAATTGCTATGAAGATTTTCCTGAAGGAACCATTCACATTATAGGAGTTAATTCAGAACAAGAAGTAGACATCCCTCATGTTGCCCTTTTAGCTAATGGGCATTATTTTATTGGGGCAGATAATGGCGTTTTTTCATTGGTTTTTGATAATCCTCCAGAAAAAATAGTTGAATTAACACTCTCTCAAGATACAGATAGAATAACATTTCCTACAAAAGATGTTTTTGTGAAAGCTGCCTGCCACATTGCAAGAGGAGGAACTTTAGAAGTAATAGGAACGGAAATAAAAGAGCTTTATGAACGAACATTATTTAGAGCTGTTTATGAAAACAATAAGTTAAAAGGAATGGTTGTTTATGTTGACCATTATGGGAATTTAATCACGAACATTAGCGAATCTTCATTTAACGATTACCGAAAAGGTAGAGCGTTTACCATCTCTTTTAGAAAATATGGAATCAAAGAAATAAGCCAATCATATGGTTCAGTTCCGGAAGGAGAGAAATTAGCATTATTCAGTTCTTCTGGGTTTATGGAGATATCAATAAACAAGGGGCACGCAAAAAAATTATTGATGGGACTTGAACATGATAATAACCCTATAATTATAGAGTTCCATGATTAGAATAGTTAAAATGACTTTTGATCCTGATAAGATCAATGTGTTTTTGAAGAATTTTAACGAAAACAAAGAACACATTAGAAATTTTGACGGTGTGGAGAAATTAGAACTGCTAAACGATAAAAACACTCCTAATATCTTTTTCACATACAGCATATGGAAATCTGAGGAGTACTTAGATCAGTATCGAAACTCTGATTTATTCAAGTCCGTATGGTCTAAGACAAAACCACTATTCATCGAAAAAGCTGAAGCGTGGAGTGTTGATTCAATGATTAAGTTAGATTAAACAATGCCTGATAGTCGTATAAATACTTTTTTAACGCTGCAAGGACAAACCAATGAAAGTCCTTACCTAATTGATGTAGCAAAAGCCGAGGGCATTTACATCTGGGATAAGTCTGGTAAAAAATATATGGACATGATTGCTGGTGTAGCGGTGAATAACATCGGACATCGTCATCCTGAAGTAATTAAAGCTATACAAACACAATTAGACAAACATTTACATGTAATGGTTTATGGAGAGTACATTCAAGATGCTCAATTGTCCATAGCCGAAAACCTTGCTTCTATCCTACCTGAAACATTAAGTTGTTCTTATATCGTTAATTCAGGAACAGAAGCCAATGAAGCAGCAATTAAATTAGCCAAACGTTACATGGGCAGACAGGAAATTATCTCTTGTAAAAACTCTTATCATGGAAGCACGCATGGCTCATTAAGTGTAACAGGAAATGACGAAAAACAATCGAGTTTTAAACCATTACTACCTAATGTTCAGTTTATTGAGTTCAATAATATTGAGTCACTAAATGTCATTACGGAAAAATCAGCTTGTGTAATCATAGAAACGATACAAGGAGATGCTGGATTAATAAAACCTACACAAGAATTTATTACTGCTTTAAGAGAAAAGTGTACAGAAACTGGTGCTTTATTAATTTTTGACGAAGTACAAGTTGGCATGGGAAGAACTGGAAGACTATTTGCATTCGAGCACTATAATGTTGTTCCTGATATTTTAACCTTAGGAAAAGCTTTAGGTGGTGGTATGCCAATTGGTGCCTTTATATCGTCTGAAGATATTATGCACAGCTTAACACATAAGCCAATGTTGGGTCACATTACAACTTTTGGCGGTCATCCCATAAATTGTGCTGCTGCTAATGCATGCATAAATGTCTTGAAAGAAGAAAACTGGGTAGCTGAAGCTGAATCAAAAGGACAACTATTAGCCTCTATACTTTCTGACTCACCTCAAATAAAGGAAATACGAAGAACAGGACTCTTTTTAGCCGTAGAAATGGAATCTGAAGAGAAAGTTGCTCAAGTGGTAGAAAAGTGTTTAGAGAAAGGGGTAATTGGTTTTTGGTTCTTGTCTACTCCAACCGCATTTCGACTCTCTCCTCCACTTTCGATAACTGAAGATGAAATTAAAAAGGCTGGAGAGATTATTCTTTCTTGTCTCGATAATTCTTAATTCTAATGCATTTTCTTTCCTTTGCAGCATGGAAATAAAATCAATAGTCATTAACAAAGGAAAAGAAAAATCAATCCAGCGAAAACACCCCTGGTTGTTTTCTGGTGCGATAAACAGAATTATAAGTGATACGGGTGAAGCACCTGAAAATGGAGAGTTAGTAGAGATTGTTGATTTTAAAAACAACTTTTTGGCTTTAGGCTATTTTAGTGATGGAACCATTGCTGTTCGGATCATCTCTTTTGAACAAGCTGAAATCAATCAAGAATTTTGGAACAGTAAAATTCGATCCGCTTATCAATTAAGAGAAAAATTACGGTTAACCGACAACTCAACTACCAATATGTATCGTTTAATGCATGCCGAAGGCGATGGGATTTCTGGTTTAATCATTGATTTTTACAATGGCACAGCTGTCATACAAGCTCATTCTATTGGTATTTACAATAATCTTGACTTTATATCTAAAGGATTAGAACATGTTTATGGAGATAAACTCTTAGCCATATACAATAAAAGTGCTGAAAGTATATCAAAACAAACCAACGAAGAAGTTGAGAACGATTATATCTCTAAAAATGGAGTCCCAAATTTAACTGGGTTAGAATATGGGAATCAATTTAATTTGGATTGGATTAATGGTCAGAAAACGGGCTTCTTTTTAGATCAACGAGAAAGCAGAAAGTTAATAGCTGATTACAGTAAAGGAAAGAAAGTATTGAACACTTTTTGCTACTCAGGAGGTTTTTCCGTTTACGCTTTGAAGGCGGGAGCTTCTGAAGTTCATTCTGTGGACAGTTCTCAAAAAGCAATCGATTTAACTGAAGAAAATATAAAATTAAATGAACTTAAAAAGCATCAATCTTTTACCTCCGACACTTTAGATTACCTGAAAGAAAACACCATTGATTATGATGTTATCATTTTAGACCCTCCAGCTTACGCTAAAAACCAAAAAGCAAAACACAATGCGATACAAGGCTATAAAAGATTGAACCAAATGGCAATCAAACAAATAAAACCTGGAGGAATCTTATTTACCTTTTCATGTTCCCAGATAGTTAACCGTAAATTATTTTATGACACCATTGTAGCAGCTGCCATTGAAGTTGGAAGAAACATCAGGGTTTTACACCACCTCTCTCAACCTGCCGACCATCCAGTAAACATCTACCATCCAGAGGGGGAGTATTTAAAAGGATTGGTTTTATATGTGGAGTAAAAGCCATATTTTTGAATTAAAAATAACCCATGAGTAGTAGAGACCGAAGAAGGAAACTTAGTAATGCCGAAATACAGAGAATTAGAAAGGCAAACAGCGAAAAACAAAAACAAAAGGAATCTTTTAAATGGCATTGGTCATTAACTATTTTCTTAATTGGAATTATTCTTGGAATCATTTCTTTTACTTGGTTGGCAAGTGCAACAGTAATCTCTTTTTTTGAAATAGTTCTTATTATTTTGATTGTAGCAATAATTTCAACTCCAATACAATACAAATACTTTAAGAAAACCAATAAAATAGCTGCTACTATGAAAAAAGCTATGCCTTTTTATATTGCTTATAATATCGTTGGAATTGGATTTATAGGGTTGTTTCTTTTTTTAACATTAAATATGACTTTAGCCTCCAGCGAAATAACTCAAGAACATTATGAGGTTATTGGTGCAGACCCAGAATACAAAATTATGAGAGGAGGAAGTGTCGTTTTTGTTTTAGAAGATGAAGCTTATTACACTGATGTTTATTTAAGGGCCATTGCGTACAAGTAATATAAACATTGGTAAGAACACCCAAAAATTGAGTACGATTTGAGAAAGGGGTTATTTGGTTATAATATTAAATT
>JAJCYO010000115.1 GCA_029262875.1 Flavobacteriales bacterium | reverse complement strand
TCTGGATTTTTTGGTTTTAGTTCTATGCATTTGCTTAAATCATCAACAACTCCTTGATAATTTTCTATTTTTTCTTTATAAGTTGCTCTGGTAAATATTTTCTGGTCATCTTTTGGATTAAGGTTAATGAAAAATGTAATGTCCTTAATTTTACCTCTGTAGTAGTTCCATTGTGTTGTATCTTTTTCTTGCCCAAACCCATTGAGTCCAACAAGCAGCAATAATGATATGACTAAGATGCTCTTTACTTTAGTTTTCACAGGGTTTAATCTTTTGATAGTCTAATACGTATGTTCCTTCCGTAGTTAAATCCCATTTGTAAGATATAGAACCATCATAGCAATGGACAACTAAGTCGTCTGGCTTTACTTCCTTAATATCATTAAAAGGAACACATTTTAGTTTAGTTTTCTTTGAAAGAAATCTTTTCTTTGCAACTGTCACATGTCCAGCAACCCCCGTATCTATCAACTTTATTTCTCCTAAATTCACTTCTTTTTTGTCTTTTGGCAAATTAATTAGATGAAATGTTTTAAAATAGCCAACATAGATAAATCTAAGTGAATCCCCCTCTGTAATATTCAATTGGAAATAGCCATTTGAATCACATTGAACCCCAATCGTTGAATTAACAATAACTACATTAGCATAGCTTAAAGGCTCACCGCTTTTACTATCTACTACTTTTCCTTTTACAAGCTGTCCGATAGAAACAAAGGGAGATAACATTAACAATATGATAAATATCTTCTTCACTCTTCTAAATTAGCGATAATTCTGAACTTTTAAATTTTCTTCCTACTTTTAGAGGATGAGGTTGATATGGATATTATTGATTGGAATTACTTTTATTGGGTGTGGCACATTTCTGCACGAGAATAATAAAGAAGTATATGAAGAAAAAGATGAAAATGGGAATTTAATTTCACAAACCATAACTACTACATATTATCATAGGCCAGCTAATTCTCACTCACGAAGGACGTATAAGACAATTAAATATATATATGGGAAAGATGGTAAAACAGTTGTGAGAATGGAGAAGTGTGTTGAAAGACCTAAGAAAAGAGTTGAGAAAGCCACATTTAAATAAGGAATGAAAACTAATCTGAATTTTTAATTTTTTGAGTACTTTTAATGGCATGAGTAGTTACAAACCATTAGGCATTTTAATTTTCATTTTAAATGGCTTTTTTGCTTTTTCAGCGGTTGGTTTTTTCTTCTCTTATAGAAATGGAGGTATAATGCATTTGTTTATGTTCTCCACTTTAGAGTTAGTCACATTTTTTACTTTAGGGGTTATCGGCATGGCATTTGGTGTTCTTGTGTTTAAGGATTATAAGGGTAAACATAAGATGTATTCTGGGGTTGGGTTTTTAACTTTCATTTTAGCATGTGTGCTTACCATTTTACTGCCCTAATCTCAACTTTTAATATTTTCTGTACTTTTAGAAGATGAGGTTATTGATTATCTTACTTTTTATTTCTGTTGGTTCATATGCTCAACCATTTAAGTTTTTTGATGGCTCATTGAAAGAAGGTCAGTTTGCAGTTTTTTATGACATTTATTTTGAGTTTAATAGCCCAAATCTATATGACACAAACCAAGTTGAACTTGATGTAATAACAGATTTTTTATTGGAGCATAAAAATATTCAAGTAGAAATAGGTGTGCATACAAGCTTTAGAGGAAGTGATGCCTATAATCTGAAGATGTCAAATAAAAGAGCAGAAGTTTTAAAAGCCTACTTTGTATCTAAGGGAATAAAAGAAAAGAGAGCAGTTTTTATTGGCTTCGGAGAAAGCAAACCTGTGATTGAATATGAAGATTGGAGAAACTTTAAAGACACTCATGCTTGTGGTTATTATACTAAGGGCAATAGAAGAATAACGGTTGTCATTACAAAGTCCTATGGAGTTTTAGCTCAAAATGAGGTTAAGGTTTATAAAGAATTTAAAGAGAAAAGTAAGGAAGTAGAAAGTGTTGTGATTTTAAATGAGGATGGAACTTTCTCCAAGAATTTTCATAAAAAAAATTGCAGTCATTGTGCTTTGCACACCTATACTGGTGACTGGGAAATTGAAAAAGATACGTTGAGTCTTGTACTGGATGAAGAAACAAAAAAAGTATGGTCAATTAAAGGTGAAAGGGTTTATAAATACCAAATTAAAAAGAAGGAATTGATTAGAATTATTATAGATGATAAAAAAGAAAAAGCTGAAACCCCTTACGACTTAATTGTAGATACAGTAGGTTTGGAGGATTTCAAGTTTATCGGAAGAACTACAGATTCGACTGGGCATGTTGGAGTAGCAACCTATTATAAGATTTTGGATTTGAATGGTTTTACTTTAAATGGATATACAGAACCTAATGGAGACTTCGAAGTTGTTCTAAAAAAAGGCATGAGTTACTCATTTGTTTTTGAAGTTGATTATTACCTTAATTCGAGACTTAGAGTAAATAATAAGGAAAAAAATAAGGTGATAGAGAAGATTATAATGATGCCAATTAAGAGTCACGGTTGTATACAAGGTAAGGATTAATTAATCTCAACTTTCTTATTTTTTGTAATTTTAGAGGATGAGTAAAATGACCAAATACATTCTTACGATTCCTTGTGCTATATTTTTTCTTTATGTGCTATCCTTTTTCTTTCAAGAAACATATTTTAAAATAGTTGGGAGTTTTGAAAGGGATTTTATGATTGCAACAATTGCCAGACTGTTGTTACTGTTCACAATAATTTATCTTGTCGTTGACGTATGGAAGATTAAGACAATTGATAAGTCGAAAAAATGGTCATGGACATGTATAATAATATTTTTTGGTGCTATAGGCTCATTAATTTACATCTGGAAAAAAGAGAAAGAACTAAAGCAAAACAATGCTAAATAGACTAATCATACTACTAATGGGAATTGCCTTTGTGCCTGTATCAATTGCAGCACAAAATATATCAAAGGAAATTACCAGAAAAGAACTTATTGCTAAATCAACTATAAAAGATACTGTTGTAGAATACACTTATCATTCTAATGGGAAGATAAAATTCAAAGGAATCTATAGTTCTATAAATACAACATTAGAAGATGGATTTTCTTCACTTTTGGGCTATATAAAGGAAGAAGAATATAGGAGTGATGGAATTTTAAAAGGGGAGTATTTTTATGACCAAGGTTTATTGTTGAAAGTAATAGAATATGATACTAAAGGAAATTTAAGCTACCAATATATCTATGAGTATGATAATCCAGATGATTTAATATTGACGATGGGGACTAAATATCTAAAGTCAAAAAACTCAACTACTTATACTTGGCTTTCTTATTATAGAGGTAAATTAATTTTGAGAGCCTATTTCTTAAAAGGCAAGAAACATGGACTCTGGGAGTATTACAACAATTGGAGTGGTATTTTAACAAAAAAAATTACTTGGAAAGAGGGTAAGAAAGTTCATGTTGAGAAGATTGAAACTAAAGCTGAATAAAGCTCAAAACTCCACTCCATTTCCAAAATCATTCCACTCCGCCAAATCGTGTCCAAAATCAAAAAAACCTCAACTACAATGTAGTCAAGGTTTTAGTGAGTGGTGCCTCCAGGAATCGAACCAGGGACACATGGATTTTCAGTCCATTGCTCTACCAACTGAGCTAAGGCACCATTCAAATGGTCGGCAAATGTAGAAATTTTTTTCATGTCTAAAAATAAATCATCATACATTTTGTAATTTCGAGCTTTAAGACCGTTTCAAAAGCAACTATTTTATTCAAATTTGAGGCTTAGAAAAATCATTAAACCACAGTTTACTACTGTAAATGAGGAGTTAATGATTTTTTGATAACGAAGAAGATGGATGGAATAGTTGCTTAGGACATAAAGCTTAATATTTAATTTGAAACGGTCTTTTTTGAGATGAACTTAGTAATTGATATAGGAAATACCCTTGTAAAACTTGCTGTTTTTGATGGGGATAAGTTGATTGACTCCCTTATAGAGGATCAGTTAAACAAAAAAACACTTGCGCTACTTTTCGAGAAGCACAACATTAAAAAAAGTATCTTCTCATCGGTTACCGAGCATCATGCGTATGAAACTTTGTTAAAAAAGTATAATTTATTAGCCCTTACCCATTCCACCCCTTTACCTTTGGCCATTAATTATAAAACTCCCGAAACATTAGGGATTGATAGAATAGCTGCTGTTATTGGAGCAAAAACGCTTTTTGATGCATCTGACTTATTGGTAATGGACATTGGAACTTGCATCACATATGATTTTTTAAACTCAAAAAATGAGTATTTAGGTGGTGCAATAGCTCCTGGTTTTCAAATGCGGTTTAAAGCGTTGAATCATTTTACACAAAAATTGCCGTTGGTAAACTTTAATAAAGAGGCACTAAAATTAATTGGAGATACAACTGAAAGTTCAATCATATCAGGTGTTTATAACGGTATGGAAAACGAAATTAAAGGAACAATTAACAGCTATCAATCACAATATGAAACCCTAAAAATAGTTGTTACGGGAGGAGATAGAAATCTATTTGATTTAGAGCCAAAAAATCGCATCTTTGCAGACGAATTTTTAGTGCTGAAAGGATTGAATGAAATTTTAAATTACAATGAGCAATAACAAAGTAGTTATTCTTCTTTTTCTGTTATTGATGACAAGTGCAAATGCCTTTTCTCAATCAACAACAAACTCACCATACTCAAGATATGGTATTGGCGTAATAAGACCACAAACCTTTACTTATAATTTTGGTATGGGAGGTGTTGGAATAGGCTTGAGGTCTGGACGAAATATTGGTTTTCTTAATCCAGCGAGTTATTCTGCAGTAACCGTAACTACTTTTGATTTGGGTTATACCAATAATGCATTGTGGTTAGAAGATGGTGGAGAAACACAATACCAAAACAATCCTTACATTGATCATATTTCATTTGCGTTTCCTATGATAAAAAATACTTGGGGAATGAGCTTTGGAGTGTTACCTTATTCTAATGTTGGGTACAAATACGATGAAGTAATAAGTGATTCAATTGCTGGAGACATCAGTTTTTACAGTGAAGGTGAAGGGGCAATTAACAAGGCTTATTTAGGAAATGCGATAGCGGTTAAGATAGACTCAACTTCTCTTGTTTCCTTTGGAGCAAATACGTATTTCTTATTTGGATCTATAGCCCATGATGAGAAAATAATATATGGTGACGTACCCAACGGGTTTAACATATGGAATGTAGAAGAAATGTCGATGTCAGATTTTGGAGCAGATTTTGGGCTTCAATATCAAAAAACATTTACCAATGCGGAAGATGAAAAATACACCTTAAATGTTGGGGCTATATATGGGTTGGCTGCAAATTTAGATGCAAAAAGAACAGAAATAATTAGAACGTTTACGGGTTCTGTTGAATTTGGAACGATAAAAGACACTTCTTTATTTATTGATGAAGTAGATGATGTAGTTGAATTGCCTTCAGAAATTGGATTTGGAGTTTCTTTGGAAAAGCAAAACAAGTGGTTATTGGCTGTAGATTATAAATCAACCAATTGGGGTAGTATTGCGAGTAATGAAGCACTATACAGTTATAAATCTAATTTCTCATTGGCTGGAGGAGTTCAAATAATTCCTAAATATGATGGAAATAATTACTTACAAAGATTAGCTTATAGAGTTGGAGCAAGGTTCTCAAATTCGTATTTAGAAGTAAATAATGTCGATTGGAGTGAATATGGCATAACTTTTGGGATAGGTTTACCAGTTAGGAAATCTGAAAGTAGTTACCCAAGACTTAATTTTGGTTTTGAGTATGGAAATAGAGGAACGACAGACTCAGGTTTAATAAAAGAAAAGTTTTTTAATTTTAATGTAGGCGTAACCATCAATGCGGTATGGTTTAGAAAAAGAAAATACGATTAACATGAAAAAAATAGCATTAATACTGATAGGTTTAACAATAAGTGTAACATCCTTTTCTCAAGGAAAATATGGTGCTACACCAGAAGATAGTATAACTTGTATAGAAAGTTTAATCTATAAAGATTATATGAAAAGTGAACCAAAATTAGCCTTGGATTTATGGAGGGTAGCTTACAAAACATGCCCTAAATCTCAAAAAACATTATACATTAATGGGGTGAAGATGTACAAAATCTTAGCTAAAAAAGAGAAAGATGCTGCACAACAAAAAGCATATTTAGATACAGTGTTTTCCATTTACGATCAGCGAATAGAGATGTTTGGTCAAAAAGGAATGGTGCTTGGACAAAAGGGTCAGGCCATGTTAAGTACAAAGCAGGATAAAGAAAAAACGTTTGAAGTGTTAAATCAAGCGATTGAGTTAACCGGAAATAAAACACAGTCAGGAACATTGGTTGCTACTATGTTTGCCATTATTAACATGGAAAAAAATGGCAAGAAAACAAAAGAAGATGTAGTTGCGATGTTTGAAAGAACATTAGCCATTTGTGCTGCAAATAAGGACAACCCTAAAACAGGAGCCAAATACGTTAAGGCACAAGAAAAAATTCAAAATGTAACATCACCTTATTTGGATTGTGCAGTCTTAGTTCCTTTAGCAGCTAAAAACTTTGAAGCAAACAAAGAGAACGTAGATTGGTTAAGAACAACGATGAGACTGTTAAAGAAAAACAAATGTTACCAAACTGATGATGGAGCAGATGTATTTGGTAAAGTTGCAGAAGCATACTTTCCATTAGAGCCATCAGGAAGTGGAGCAGCAGGAATAGGAACGTTGTACTTGAGTAAAAAGAACTACCCTAAAGCAATTGAGTTTTTTAACAAAGCCGCGGATATGGCTAAGGATGATGATGAAAAACCTGGATACATCTTAAGTATCGCTAAAGCATATTCTTATAGCAAAAGCTATTCTCAAGCAAGAACTTATGCATTAAAAGCTGCTGGGTTGAAAAAAGGATGGGGTGAACCTTACATTCTAATTGGAGATTGCTATGCTCAGAGTTCAAAGACATGTGATGATGGGAAATTAGGAAAGTATGGTGCTTATTGGGCAGCAGTTGGAAAATACAAAAAAGCAAAAGCGGTAGATGCTTCAATGGCAAGTGCAGCCAATAGAAAAATTGCAAGTGTTTCTTCTCGTTTTCCAACAACTCAAGATGTATTTTTCCATAATTTGAAAAATGGTGATTCGTACACGGTTAAATGTTGGATAAACGAAACAACTACGATCAAAACAAGATAAATGGGCTTTAAGCAAGTCAACAAGATATTTTACAAGGTAATCCCGGTGCTATTTGCATTCGGGATTCTTTGTTCTTGCGAGAATGATGTTACCGAAATAGAGTCCTTAGCCAATAAAAAGAAACCCCCTATAAGTAAGGGTAAAAATGTGGAGTTTATTTATTCTGAAAAATCAGATGTAAAAGTTAAAATTACAGCACCATTAATGGAGGAGTACGGTGAAGAGAACAAATACATGGAGATGACTGAAGGGATTAAAGTGTTGTTTTATGATTCATTGTTGAACATTGCTTCTACATTGACTTCAAATTATGCCATCCACCGGGTTTCTAAAAATATAATGGAAGCCAAAGATGATGTTGTAGTGGTTAATGATAAGGGAGAGGTATTAAATACAGAACATTTAATATGGATGGAAGACTCTTCAAAGATTTATACGGAAGAATTTGTGACCATTACCACAGAAGATGAAATTATTATGGGTACAGGAATGGAGGCGAATCAAGATTTTACCAAGTGGAAAATTCATAAGATTAAAGGAACTATAAACGTAAAAGAAGAATCAGATTCTTTAAAAACAGATTAAGATGGAAAAAGTTGTACGATTTTTACAATTGATGTGGTTGATTATCGCTATAGCATGTTTTTGCATAGCGACTTATCATCTAATTTATACAGGAGTTGTTGATGCGCTATTCTTCTACTTTTTTGCTGCGATGGCCACCTTACTTTTCTATGTTAGAAAACGTCAGCTAAAAAGATTTCGAAATATGTCAAAATAATCGCTTAATTTTAAGAAGAATTATAAAACGATAATGACTCCACTTTTTTGGTTTTTTTTATTGATGGCCATGTCTGCCTCAGCTCTTTTCTCCGGATTAGAAATTGCGTTTGTTTCTGCCAATAGGTTAAAAATTGAATTGGATAAAAACAAAGGCGTTTTTTCGGCAAAAATTCTTTCTAATTTTTTAAAGCAACCGGCTAAATTTATAGGGGCCATGCTGTTGGGTAATAATGTGGCATTGGTAATATACAGTATTATCATGGCCAAATTTTTAGAGCCGTTAATTATTACTTATGTCGCCAGTAATGAATTTGTCATTTTATTGACTCAAACAATAATTTCAACACTGGTGGTTTTATTCTTTGCGGAGTTTTTACCTAAAACCTTATTTCGAATTAACCCCAATAAAGTACTTTCGATTGCGGCCATTCCGGCTACCATTATTTATTATATTCTATTGCCATTTACCTATTTTACGGTAGGGATATCAAATCTAATCTTGCAACTGTTTAAAGTAGATACTTCTGAAAGTGACTTGGCATTTTCTAAAATTGATTTAGAAGATTTTGTTGCCGATGTTCATGAGCGGCAGGAGGAAGGAGAAGAAATTGATTCTGAGATATTAATCTTCAAGAATGCGTTGGGGTTTTCTGATGTGAAAGCCCGAGAATGTATGGTTCCAAGAACAGAAATTATTGCAATGGAAGTGGAGAGCCCAATAGAAGAATTGAGAGAAAAGTTTATTAAAACAGGGCTGTCTAAAATCTTAATTTATAGGGGTTCAATTGATAATATTATTGGTTACACCCATTCAAAAGAGTTGTTTAAGAAACCAGATTTAATTAAGTCAATATTACTGCCGGTCTCTATTGTTCCAGAAGTGATGTCAGCAAATGAATTGCTAAAAAAATCGCTGAAAGAGAGAAGGAGCATAGCCGTTGTGGTTGATGAATTTGGAGGTACTTCAGGAATTTTAACTACTGAGGACATTATAGAGGAAATTTTTGGGGAGATTGAAGATGAACACGATAAAGAAGAATTGATAGAACAGCAAATAAATGAAAATACCTATCAATTTTCTGCCAGAATAGAAATAGATTACATCAACGAAAAATATAAGCTCAAATTACCCGAATCAGAAGAGTATGAAACCTTGGGTGGTTTTATCATTGGAATTCATGAAAGTATCCCAGAGGTTGAAGAGGTTATTGCCTCGGAAAATTTTGTTTTTACCATCAACAAAGTGAGTGGAAATAAAATTGAATTAATAACCGTGAAACAAATTGGGAAAGAAGAATAATCCAATTTATTTACAAGCTCCAAATCAATAGTATAATTATCGCTCAACGCTTTTATTTATCGAATGACAATCGTATATTCGCAACCCAAATATTTAAAATAAAATGGCAGTAATAGGAAAAATTAGAGAAAAGTCATCCTTAGTGATGATTATAATAGGGGTTGGAATGTTAGCATTCTTACTTCCAACAGATGGGATTCAAGGCTTGTTTGGTGGTAATGACAATAGTTTAGGAGAAATAGGAAATGTAGAAATTACGGGTCCAGAATTTAACCAAAGATTAGAGGAAAGTGTTAGTCAGTGGGAAAGTCAAAATAATTCTACGGCATCTGCTGAAGTAAGAGAATCATTAAGAGAACAAGTTTGGACGGCTTTAATTAGAGAGGTTGTGTTAGAAAGTCAATATGCTGAATTAGGAATAACAGTGAGTTCGGAAGAATTGTTTGATATGGTTCAAGGAGCAGATCCACACCCACAAGTACAACAAGCATTTACAGATCCGAATACTGGGGTATTTAATCCAACACAAGTGTTGCAGTTTTTGAAAAGTTTGGAAACAATGCCAGCTGAAAATAGAACACAATGGTTGTTGTTTGAAGAAGGAATTGAGAAAGAAAGAGTTTCTTCGAAGTACAACAATCTATTGACTAAAGGATTGTATGCTACAACAAGCATGGTAAAAAGAGCATATACAGAACAAAATGAACAAAGAAACATCAAGTTTGTGGCAAAAAGATATGTATCAGTTAACGATAGTACCATTACGATAACTGATGAAGAATTATTGGCGTATTACAACGATCATAAAAGTGAGTATAAACAAGATGCTTCAAGAGAAATAGAATTTGTGAAATTTGAAGTTTTCCCATCTGAAGCAGACATTGTTGAAGCAAAAGAATGGATAGAAGAAACTGCTGCTGAATTTAAGATTGCTGAAGATGATTCATCTTTTGTCGTTTACAATTCTGAAATGCCTTTAGATGAAGCATATTACGGTGAAGAAGCAATGCCAGCTGGGTTGGATTCAGGATTTTTCCATTCAGAAGTAGGAACAATGTCTTCAGTGTATGAAGATAACGGGTCTTTTTTGGTAACTAAGCTAACGGACGCTAAGATGGTACCAGATTCAGTAAAAGCACGTCATATTTTATTGAAAGCAACACAACAACCTACTGATACATTATTGGAAGCGAGGATAGAGAACATTAAAACGCTTATAGAGAATGGTGCTGACTTTGCTCAAATGGCTCAAGACAGTTCGGAAGATGTAGGTTCAGCTATTGAAGGTGGCGATTTAGGATGGTTCCAAGAAGGAGCAATGGTTCCAACATTTAACGATGCTTGTTTTGATGGGAAAGTAGGTGATTTGGTTATTGTACCATCTCAGTTCGGGTTTCATTTAATTGAAATCATGAAGCAAGCTGATAAATCTAAAAAAGTTCAATTGTCTACTGTGGCAAGAAAAAATGTTCCAAGTAATGAGACCTTCGATGAGGTTTTTGCAAAAGCGAGTCTGTTTTTCACAAATAATGGAACTACAGAAACATTTACGAAAGCAACGGAAGGTGAAGAATATTCCAAATTTATTGCTACTGAAGTAAAGGTGGCTGATAAAAATATTCCCGGAATGGCTGATGTTAGAGAGCTAATTAGATGGTCGTTTAACAATGAAAAAGGAAGTGTTTCAGCTCCGTTTCAGTTTGACAATACATTTGTAGTAGCTCATTTAGCAGGAGTAAAAGAAGAAGGAATAGCAACAATGGAACAAGTAGAAATTCAAGTTGAATTGGGAGCAAAAAAGAAAAAGAAAGCTGCGACATTTATTGAAGAAATGAAAGGAGTGTCTGACCTCGAAGCATTGGCTACTAAAGTTGGTGGGACTGTTGAATCTGCACCGAATGTGAACTTCGCTGCTTATGCTATCCCAGGAATGGGTCAGGAGTTAAGAATTAATGGAATGGCCTCTACCTTACAACAAGGACAAATGAGTATTCCTATAGAAGGACAAACGGGAGTATTTGTAATACAGATTGAATCTGTTACTCCAGCTCCAGAAACAACAGATTATACAGCAATAAAAGCGCAATTAGATCAAGTTAATAATGCTGTTACCGGACAACTAATAGACGCATTAAAAGATAAATTTGGTGTGGTAGATAAACGTTACAAGTTTTACTAAACATCAAAAAAGTAAATTAAAAAAGGCTAACTGTTTCAGTTGGCCTTTTTTTGTTTACCATAAGATATATCCTAAATTTGTAGTACATTCTAAAAGTGATAAGATGGCCGAATTTATTTATGAAAAACCGTTTCCATTACAGGGAGATTCAACACAATATAAATTAATATCTAAGGAGCACATCTCAACAATAGATGTTGATGGTAGGGAGGTGTTAAAGATAGATGCTAAAGCATTAGAATTGATTTCTGAAGAGGCCATGTCAGATGTGTCTTTCATGTTGAGAACGGCTCATTTGGAAAAGGTAGCTAAAATTTTGGATGACCCGGAAGCAACAGATAACGATAGGTTTGTAGCATATACTTTATTAGAAAACGCACAAACTGCTGTTGAAGGGCAATTGCCTTCGTGCCAGGATACTGGAACAGCGGTGGTAATGGCAAAGAAAGGAGAGAATGTTTTTACGGGAGTAAATGATGCTGAGTATTTATCCAAAGGAATTTACAATACTTATCAGAATAGAAATTTAAGGTATTCTCAAATCGTATCTCTTGATATGTTTGAAGAGAAAAATTCAGGAAGTAATTTGCCTGCTCAAATTGATATATATGCTGAAGAGGGAAATGAGTACAAGTTTTTATTTTTAGCAAAAGGTGGCGGATCTGCCAATAAAACTTATCTATATCAACAAACAAAAGCATTGTTAAATGAAAAAACGATGACGGAATTTGTTACTGCAAAAATTAGAGATTTAGGAACAGCCGCATGCCCTCCATATCATTTAGCTTTTGTAGTTGGAGGAACTTCAGCGGAAGCTAATTTAAAAGCAGTGAAAATGGCATCTACTGGATATTATGATGAATTACCAACAGTAGGAAGTATTGGAGGAAGGGCTTTTCGAGATTTGGTGTGGGAAGAAAAAATTCAGAAGATATGTCAAGAAAGCCAAATTGGTGCTCAGTTTGGAGGGAAATATTTTACGCATGATGTAAAAGTAATCCGTTTGCCACGCCATGCAGCTTCATGCCCTGTTGGGATAGGAGTGAGTTGTTCAGCTGACAGAAACATTAAGGGAAAAATCACAAAAGAAGGTATTTTCTTAGAGCAGTTGGAGCTGAATCCTGGTAGATTTTTACCGGAAAAAGCGCCTCATTTAGAGCCAGCAGTGGAGATTGATTTAGATCAACCAATGGAAGAGCAATTGAAAATCTTAGCTCAGTATCCTATAAAAACAAGACTTAACTTAAAAGGAACTTTAATTGTGGCAAGAGATGCTGCCCATGCCCGAATTAAGGAAATGTTAGATGCGGGAGAACCAATGCCGGCATACTTTAAAGACCATCCTGTATATTACGCAGGACCGGCAAAAACACCAGAAGGAATGCCTTCAGGTAGTTTTGGACCAACTACAGCAGGTAGGATGGACCCTTATGTTGATGAATTTCAATCTCATGGAGGTTCAATGATTATGTTGGCAAAAGGGAACCGTTCTCAAGCGGTAACTGATGCCTGTAAGAAATATGGAGGATTTTATTTAGGATCTATCGGTGGACCAGCAGCAATATTGGCAAAATCTAACATTAAATCTGTTGAAGTAGTTGATTTTGAAGAAATGGGAATGGAAGCAGTAAGAAAAATTGAAGTAGAAAACTTTCCAGCCTTTATTATCTGTGATGATAAGGGGAATGATTTTTTTGAAAATATTTAGGCTTAATTGCTATATTTTTTTACTTTTACTGTCACTAAACGATTAAAAAAATAGAATATGGTAGCTATAGGTTGGATAATTTTCTTTGCAGTTTTCTTTATGGCAATGTGGGTATTGTTATTTTTATTTTCAGTTGTTGTGCCTGGTTCTATCAAATTGTTTTTATTGAACAAGTTTGGTCCAACCTGGATGAAAAAATTAGCTGGGTTAGAAGATTAGATTAGGTCTAACACATTTTCTGGTGGTCTGCCAAGTATCGCTTTATTTCCTTTCACAACTATAGGTCGTTCAATTAGCTTTGGATATTCTATCATTATTTTTATCCATTCATCATCATTGAAATTACTGTTTTTGAATTTCTCTTTATAAACAGCTTCTCCTTTTCTTATAATATCTGTTGGCTTAAGATTAAGTTTCATCAATATTGTTTTTAAATCTTCAGCCGTAGGAATAGCATTTAAGTATTCAATAATTTCTACGTCTGCTCCAGTATCTTTAATCAACTGTAAGGTTTGTCTGCTTTTACTGCAGCGTGGATTGTGATAAATTTTCATAGTATATTTTAATTAGCTTTTTCCAAATTCCATTAGGTACGATTTTAAGAAACCATCCAAATCACCATCTAACACTTTAGTAGGATCATTTACTGTATAGTTAGTACGATGGTCTTTAACTCTTCTATCATCAAGAACGTAGCTTCTTATTTGTGCTCCCCATTCTATTTTTAACTTATTGTCTTCAATTTCGTTTCGAGATTCCATTTTTTTACGCATCTCAATTTCATACAACTGTGATTTTAAGAGTTGCATTGCTTTCTCTCTATTTTTTAACTGAGAACGTGTTTCAGAGTTGGTCACCATAATTCCAGAAGGTTCATGGCGAAGAATCACTTTTGTTTCTACCTTATTTACATTTTGACCTCCAGCACCACCTGAACGAGCAAAATCCCATGTGATATCTCCTGGGTTAACATCAATTTCAATATTATCATCTGCAAGAGGATAAACATAAACGGAAACAAAAGAGGTCATTCTTTTTCCTTGCGAATTAAATGGACTAACTCTTACCAAGCGATGAACGCCATTTTCTCCTTTTAAATAACCAAAAGCAAAATCTCCTTCAATTTCTATCGTTACTGTTTTAATTCCAGCAACATCACCCGCTTGGTAGTCAATGGTTTTAAGTTTACAGTTATTTTTCTCCGCCCACATTTGATACATTCTCAGTAACATGGATGCCCAATCACAACTTTCAGTTCCTCCAGCACCAGCTGTAATTTGAAGTACAGCATTTAAAGAATCTTCCTCTGCGCTTAGCATGTTTTTAAACTCTAAATCTTCCATTTTTTCAATGGAAGAATTGTACTGACTGTCAACCTCTTCTTCTGTTGCTTCACCTTCTTTATGAAAATCATAAAGTACTTGAAGGTCATCTATTTCAGATGCCAAGGATGAATAATTTTCAGTCCAAACTTTAATGTTTCTTACTACTTTTAGCTGTTTTTCAGCATCATCGGGGTTGTCCCAGAAGTTGGGGTCATGTGTTTTTTGCTCTTCTTCTTCTAATTGAATTAACTTCGCATCAATGTCAAAGATACCCCCTTAACGCTTCCAGGCGATCCACTAATGCTTTTACTTGTTCTTGAGTAATCATTTACCAAAAATAGTATTATCGTTAATAAAATGATGTCGAATCTGATAAAATAATTCTAATTTTAATGTCAACAAGAAACGGTTAAAATTATTAAGCTATGAAGATTTATACTAAAACAGGAGATAAGGGGCAAACATCACTTTTTGGAGGAAAAAGAGTAGCCAAGCACCACATTAGAATTGATGCTTATGGAACCGTAGATGAACTGAATTCTTATATTGGTTTAATTAGAGATCAGGATATAGACAAGCATAGTATCGAGGTATTATTAGAAATTCAGGACAGGCTTTTTACTGTTGGATCCATATTGGCAACAGAACCTGGAAATACTAAAGTAAAAGTACCTCAAATAGGTATGGAAGACATTACTTTATTAGAAAATGAAATTGATAAGATGAATGAACATTTACCGGAAATGAGGTCGTTTGTATTACCTGGAGGACATACAACAGTCTCTTATTGCCACATCTCAAGGTGTGTTTGTAGGAGAGCAGAACGAATCATTAGTCATTTATCTGAATTAGAAGAAGTTGACATCATTTTGTTACAATATTTAAATCGATTGTCAGATTATTTGTTCGTTTTAGCACGGAAGATAGTTGTCGATAAAGCTGTTGATGAAGCTCCTTGGGTTCCTCGTATGTAGTTGACAGGGAGTGCTTTAAACGTCACACTTAAGATATTAACAATTGTTCACTATTTTTTCTTGCACAAGTGAACAAAAAATCTACTTTTGCGTAAAGTTTAAAAATTAATAATATAGAATATGTATTGGACTTTAGAATTAGCATCACATTTAGAAGATGCACCATGGCCAGCATCAAAAGATGAATTAATTGATTTTGCGATTAGGACTGGAGCACCATTGGAAGTTGTTGAAAATTTACAACAATTGGAAGGCGAGGACGATTCTTATGATAGTATAGAAGATATCTGGCCAGATTATCCAACCAAGGAGGATTTCTTTTTTAACGAAGACGAATATTAACGTTATTCGAAATAAATAATTAGGAGCCGTTGTTTTTACATCGGCTTTTTTTATGCTAATAATAAAGGGTAATCACTTGACAAATTACGCCAACTAAAAAACCAACGTACAATTGTAATTGCGTATGTGCTTTTAGTATTAGCCTGGCAGAACCAACCAGCCCCGCAATTAATAATGCAAGTATAATATAGGGCGTTACGTAAATTTCTAACATGATGGATATACAAATTAGCGCTCCTGCTAACCCACCTACACCAATCATGTGAGCACTAATTTTCCATTTAATATTTACAATAAAAGCTATAATAACAGAGAGTGTAGCGCCAATTACAAAATTGAAAATTATTGGAGATATAGGAGCCCTCTTGAGCATGTAAAGCGTAAAAACATAAAAGATTATGGTAAAAGCATAAGGAATAACTCTTTCTTTTTGCGTTTCCATTTCTAAGCTATTGATCATTTTTCTATTTAACAATAGAAGAGAAATTAACAATGGAATAATAAAAGTACTTGTTCCAACTAAAAGCAAAATGGCTTTTTTCAATTCTAAAGGAATGGTGTAATTCAAATATGAATCAGTATTAAAAATAACAAGTAATCCAATAATTGGCATAATTAAAGGATGAAAGATGGTAGAAATAATTTTGGCGGCTATTTTCATGAACCTACAATTCCTTTCTTAAACGGGCAACAGGAATATTTAATTGTTCTCTATATTTAGCAATGGTTCTACGAGCAATATTGTAGCCCTTGTCGTTCAACAAACGTGATAGTTTTTCATCGGTAAGTGGTTTTTTCTTATCCTCATCACCAACAGCATCTTGTAGTATCTTTTTCACTTCTCGAGTAGAAACTTCTTCACCGCTATCAGTACTTAATGATTCCGAGAAAAAAGTTTTTAATAGAAAAGTACCATAAGGTGTTTGAACATACTTACTGTTTACCACTCTAGAAATGGTTGAGATATCTAAGTCAACTTCTTCTGCAATATCTTTCAGAATCATAGGATTTAATAAGGTTTCGTCACCTTCAAGAAAATAGTCCTTCTGGTGGCGAATAATCGCATGCATCGTTGTAATTAATGTTTGTTGTCGCTGCTTAATAGCGTCTATAAACCATTTAGCTGAATCCATTTTTTGCTTTACAAACATCAAGGCATCTTTTTGAGATTTGGAAGGTTTCTCTTTTTGTGCTTTATACCCTTCCATCATGTCTGCATAGGTTCTACTAACCCTTAGTTCAGGTGCATTCCTACCATTCAGCGTCAGTTGAATCTCGTCATCTTCAATGGTTAAATTGAAATCAGGAACAACATGCTGCACAACTTTTGAGGAGTCGCTTAATGAGTTTCCTGGTTTGGGATTTAACTTTAAAATTTCCTCAATCACCTCTTTTAAATCTTCACTTGTAATGTTTAAGCGATCAATAATTTTATCATAATGTTTTTTAGTGAATTCTTCAAAGTAATTTTCTAAGACTTCAATTACATTTAAAGTTAGTAAAGAATGATCGTTTTTCTTTTTTACTTGAAGTAGTAAACATTCTTGCAAATCCCGAGCACCAACTCCAGCAGGATCAAAGTGTTGAATTATGGTCAATATTTTTTCAATGTGCTCAGGTTCAGCAATTACATTTTGAGTAAACGCTAAATCATCTACAATAGCCTCAATTTCTCTTCTTAAATAGCCCGATTCATCTAAACTTCCAATTAAATGTAAAGCAATTGTATGGTCATCATCTTCTAAATTAAACAAAGTAAGTTGAGCTTCCAGTAACTCTTGAAAGGTAGCTCCACCACTAAGTGGAACCTGCTTCTCTTCATCGTCTTTACTATGATTGTTAATGTTTAACTTATAGGAGGGGGTATCATCATCACCTATATAGTCATCAAAATCAAATTCTTTTTCTGCTTCACTTATTTCATCTCTTCCAAAATCATCTTCTTGTTCCTCATCTAATTCCTCTTCCTCTTTCCCTTCATCCAAAGCCGGATTGCTTTCCATTTCTTCTTTAATACGTTGTTCCAATGCAACAGTAGGCAGTTGCAATAACTTCATCAACTGAATTTGTTGAGGAGATAGTTTTTGCTGAAGTTTTAAACTAAAAGATTGTTTTAATGCCATAAGTTAACCGTTTAAATCACATTAATGATTTCCTATCCAAATATAAGAAAGGAGAAAGCGATATAATAAAAAAGCCTTGAAAATTTTCAAGGCTTTTTTATTATAGGAGTAGTTTAACAATGCTCATTAAAAGCTTCTGCTAAATTTTCAGCAATCATTTCTGCTGGTCTTCCTTCAATGTGGTGTCTTTCAATAAAATGAACCAATTTACCATCTTTAAATAATCCCATACTTGGAGAAGATGGAGGGTAAGGTAGCATATATTGTCTCGCTTGAGCAACAGCATCGCCATCAACCCCTGCAAAAACAGTTGTAATCCTATTTGGTTTTTTATCGTTGGTAACAGCAATTCTAGCCGCAGGTCTTGCGTTTGCTGCTGCACAACCACATACAGAGTTGATGACAACTAACGTTGTTCCTTCACCAGTAATGGCGTTATCAACTTCTTCTGGTGTTGTTAAATCTTCAAATCCCGCTGAAGTTAATTCATCCTTCATTGGGGCAACTAATTCTGGTGGATACATATTTTAAGTTTTATGTTTAAATGTTATTTATAATGACTCAAAATTACGAATTAATGAAATTGAAATAACGATTTAACACCTCATTTCTCCGTTTACCGAAAATATGCTGCAACTCACCTAAAACCTATTTCATAGCATAATGGTTCAATTTACATTTGAAGTATAATTTAAAACAATAGACATGAACTCAGTAGAAAAACACCACAAACAGAAAAGTAAGAAGCGCTCTATTTTAGGATTAATATTTATTACCGTTGGAGCGGTACTAATTGCTAAAAAAATGGATATTATTCCTGAAAGCATTAGCCATATTATTATTTCTTGGCAAATGTTACTAATAGGAATAGGGGCATTCAACATTCTTACCAATAAGAATTATAGTTCTGGATTAATATTAATTGCCATTGGTACATTTTTTATTCTGCCTAAAATGTTTGATATACCATTTGAAATTAAAGAAATGTTTTGGCCAGCAATTTTTGTTGTAATAGGAATCTTGATGGTTACCGTTAGGAACAGACATAAAGGGTTTGGTAAAAGTGAAACTTCAGAACATAGTATTGATATGTTGACCGTAATGGGTGGAGGAAACAGAAAAATTACTTCGGATCAATTTGTAGGAGGAAAGGTGACAAGTATATTTGGTGGAAGTGAAATTGATTTAACCGGAGCGAAGCTTAAAGATACTGAGTGTGTAGTTGATGTATTTACCATGTTCGGTGGAGCAGAGATATCAGTTCCAAGAGGCTGGGAAGTGCAGGTAGATGTTACATCAATTTTTGGAGGGTTTGATGATAAAAGAGGCCCTGTTGAAAATACGGGAGATGAACCTAATAAAGTGTTAATCATTAAAGGATTTACCATATTCGGAGGTGGAGAGGTAAAAAGTTACTAAGTCAAAAATCACTACTTTTAGTTTCTATGCTAAATCCTATTACAAGTAATAGAAAGTATTTAATCAATTACGCATTAGTGTGGTCCATAATTATTGGAGCACACTTTTCCGTTCTACATTGGTACTACCAGTTACCAGTTAACATTTCTATTGCTGACAGTTTGTTGTTCAATGTGTTTTTCGCTTTTTTAGGAATTAGCCTGTGGTACTTGGTAAGGTATAGCAAATCAAACCAAAACTTTTTAATCATTTTTTCGAGCCATGTTGTCTCATCGTTACTATTGATTGGTTTTTGGTTAGTAAGTGGTTATTTGATTTTAAAATATGCAATAGATGATGTTCACTACCTATCTTTTTTAGACAGTTCATTTCCTTGGAGAATTATCAGTGGAATATTTTATTATTCAGCATTTGTTTTAGTCTACTATGTAGTTGTTTATTACAAAGATATTCAGCATAAAACAAAGCAGGAAGCAAACCTTAAAACATTGATTAAAGAGGCAGAATTAAGTGCGTTAAAAAACCAAATAAACCCTCATTTTCTATTTAATAGTTTAAACTCGGTGAGTTCGTTAACCATTACAAGTCCTCAAAAGGCACAGGAAATGATTATTAAACTTTCAGAATATTTAAGGTATTCTCTGAGTAACGAACAGCAACAAATTACCACTTTAGAAACGGAGTTAGACAATATTAAGCTCTATTTAGACATAGAAAAAATTCGGTTTGGAGAGCGATTAAACTTTACACTTAATTGTAACGAAAGATGGTTGACTGCAAAAATTCCAGCAATGATCTTGCAGCCATTATTTGAAAATGCGATAAAGCATGGCGTTTATGAAAGCATAGAAACCATCAACATAACGTTAGATTGTGACCTTGTAGAAAATAATTTGCAACTGTTTTTAAAGAATAACTTTGATAAGGATGCCAAACCAACCAAGGGGGAAGGAATAGGGTTGAAAAATACGAGAGAACGTTTATTTCTAATATATAAAAAGAACAATTTATTAACCATAGATAAGCCTGAAAATACATTTATAGTTTCCATTAATATTCCACAAAATGATGAAGTATAAAGCGATAATAATAGAGGATGAAAAATTGGCCAGAGATTTAGTGAAAAACTATTTGCTGTCTTTTGAATCTATTGAACTAATTGGAGAATATGAAGATGGGTTTAGCGGATTAAAAGCAATTAATGAATTAGCACCTGATGTAGTTTTCTTAGATGTTCAAATGCCCAAATTGACTGGATTAGAATTGCTCGAACTTGTTGATGATCCTCCTCACATTATTTTTACCACGGCATATGATGAGTATGCTATTAATGCATTTGATTTAAACGCAGTAGATTATTTATTGAAGCCATTTTCAAAGGAAAGGTTTAAAAAAGCACTTGATAAAGTAGTTGGAAAAATAACAACTAATGATACTGTAAATGGAGTTGATGAACTTAAAACACACGTTTCGTCAACGAGTACGTTAGACAAGATTGTTGTGAAATCAAATAATAATATACATGTTATCCCTATAGGTGATGTAACGTATATTGAATCTGAGGATGATTATGTAATGATTCACACCCTTAATGGCAAACACCTAAAACATCAAACCATGAAATTTTATGAAGAACATTTGAGTAAAAATATGTTCATTCGGATTCATCGTTCTTACATTATAAATATTAATTCAATCAATAAAATTGAGAAATTTGGTAAAGATACCTATCAGGTTGTGCTGAAAAGTGGTGAGGGATTAAAAGTGAGCAGGTCTAGATTTCAGGACCTAAAAAAAATACTAAATCTATAACTTACTGAGTTTATCAACGATAAACTGAGCTAATGCTGAATTGTATTTTTCATTGGGGTGACCATCACCGACAATAGTATAATCGGGTTCATTAAAATTAGGAATAATGGAAGAAACGAAATAATGTTCTATTTGATGATTATTCAACTCTTTGTGTAATTTTTGTTCATGTTCATTTTCAAAATCTGTTCTTCCAAGAACAACAATAAAGCGAATGTTTTGCTCTTTTAGGCGGACGTTCATAACATTAATCATCTCAGAAACTCTAATAACATCTTTCTCTTTGACGTTTGGGCTAAAAATAGACTTAAACAGGTATGAATTTTCCCAAATTGTTTTTACCCGTTTCGTGACGTAATTATCTTTTACTAACCTGTTCTCATTAAAACTCCCTTTAAAAAGTAACTCATTATTTTCAAATTCATATAGAGGTCCGTTAGGGTCCCATATTACATGCCCTGCGGCTCTTCTAAAATGAGCAGGAATAAAAGAATAAATAGCACAAGATTGAGAAGACGTTTTAATATTTTCTTGGTTAAGAATGCTTGTCTCTACAAGCTTCAAGGCTTGATGTGTTCCATAACCACTGAACCCATAATTTGAGATGTTGTATTTGTTATTAGCATGAGCATTAATAAAATAAGGAAGTGTTTGATCATCATTTAATCCGTCACCAAAAACATGAGATCCGCCTAAGAAATACAAGCTTTTTTTAGAACTATCGTTATTGTTTGGAATCGTTCTTCGTCCCTCCTTGAGGCTATATTTTACTTCATAAATGGTACTGTCGTTATTTTTTCTAGTTGCCGTTACTTGAAAACTGGTATCCGCCTTTGGCCCATAACCAACACCTACTTTCTTTCCAGAGACAAGTGCTGTATCATAAAAAGATCCTGAAAAAGAAGCATTATTATTTATATGGTCTGCATTTTTAATATGAGAATAGATCTCAAAAATGAAAATGGCGATAAATATGGCCGAACCATTGAATAATATGCGCTTTCGGGTTGTTTTTTTTGTTTTTAGCCCAAAATAGATCAATAAGCTAAAGAGAATAAAGCAAATTAAAGGAACTCCGAATTCATATATAATAACTCTAATCATAATTAAACCTATGGCAATAGCTTAATGATTCACCCTCTCTTTTGGTCAAAAAACCGTTTGAGTATTTCACTACACTCATTTTGCATGATGCCGCTCACAATTTCCGTTTTAGGATGAAGTAAGTTTTCTTGATGCTTACGAAATCCTCTTTTTTCGTCATTTGCACCGTAAACAACTTTTTTTAATTGTGTCCAGTAGCTTGCTCCAGCACACATAACACATGGTTCAAGTGTTACATAAAGTGTGCATTCATTTAAATACTTCCCGCCTAAATAATCAGTTGAAGAAGTAAATACGAGCATTTCTGCATGAGCCGTTACATCATTTAATCGTTCGGTCATGTTATGAGCACGAGCAATAACCTTATTGTCGCACACGATAATTGCGCCAACAGGAACTTCATCTTCATCAAAAGCTTTCTGGGCTTCTTTAAAAGCTTCTTTCATAAAATGTTCATCAGATAAAACAGATAACATTTTTAGGTAGTTACAGTGTTAGATTTATTCTTGAAGTTGGCAATGATAGACCAAAGAATGTAAATAATAATGATGGTAGGCATCGCCACAATATTTGTGAAGATCAATAATATTAACCATAGAAAGAGAAAAGTAAGGGGCAATTTATTTTCAGACCATTTTAAATTTTTCACTTTTAATGAAAACATAGGAACCTCCGCGATGAGCATCAATGACAATAAAACACCAAAGGTTAACATGATTAATGGGTTTGACACAATTGGAAATACAATGTTATTCACATCAATAATTTTTGGTAAATCTGGATAAATATAAAGTAAAACACAAAAAATGTAAAACGAAGCATGGGCTGGTACAGCTAATCCAATAAAAGAACTAGTTTGTCGTGTGTCAATGTTGAATTTTGCCAATCTTATAGCGGAAAAAATAGGGATTAAAACGGCTAAATACAAGAGCCATGGATAATCGGTTATAATTTGAACTGGATGCGTTTCTTGAAGCGATTTAGTGAATTGGTATAAAAGCATTCCAGGGGCAACACCAAAGGCAACCATGTCAATCAAAGAATCTATTTCTTTTCCAATAGGGTTGTTTACTTTAAGTGCACGAGCAGTAAACCCATCCAAAAAATCACAAACACATGATCCAATTAACAAGTATGCTGCTATATCGAACTTATTCTCAAAAATCAAAACAATGGCCCAGCAACTTAGTATTAAACTAAGGATAGAGATGGAATTTGGAATTTGATTTTTCATACCGTTTGTTAAGGTAACAAATTTAACCATTTTAAATTTTTACCATTTAAATCTAATTTTTTATTTGTCATGGGAAACAATAAAACAGTCTTTATATAGTTCACCAATAGCAAAAGCATAACTTAATGACTAAGTAATTCGTATTATTTAGTGATAATTATTAATTTTCGTACCTATTTGCATTACATGAAAAGAGTACTATTTATTATTTTGGTTTTATGTGTTTCTGACGTTTTTTCTCAGTCGGCACCAAAATTCAGTAATGAATTCTTATCTATTGGTGTTGGAGCAAGGGCTTTAGGAATGTCCAATTCATATATAACAACAGTAAATGATGTTACTTCTGGATACTGGAATCCTGCAGGATTAACGGAAATCAAAAAGGACTTTCAAATTGGGTTAATGCACGCGGAATATTTTGCAGGAATTGCAAAGTATGATTACGGTGCATTTGCAGCAAATATTGATAGTGCAAGCGCATTTGGCTTTTCAATTGTTCGTTTTGGTGTGGATGATATCCCGAACACAACTCAACTGATAGATTCTGATGGAAATGTTGATTATGATCGGATTTCTTCTTTTTCAGTAGCAGATTATGCGTTTATGTTTTCTTATGCTCGAAAATCAAAAATTGAAGGATTGAGGTATGGTGCAAATGTTAAAATCATATACCGCCAGGTAGGTGATTTTGCAAAAGCATGGGGTTTTGGTCTGGATGCTGGGGTTCAATATGATCTAAAAAAATGGAAACTTGGTTTAATGGCAAGAGATGTTACTTCTACCTTTAATGCGTGGAGCTTTTCTTTAAATCAAGAAACAATAGATGTATTTAATGCAACGGGAAATGAAATACCAGAAAATTCAACAGAAATTACTCTTCCTAAAGTAATTTTAGGGATAGGTAGAGAAGCCAAAATCAGTAATAAGTTTAATATACTCGGTGAAATTGATTTTGATTTATCTACCGATGGGAAAAGAAACGTCTTGATTACTGGAGATCCTGTAAGTGTTGACCCTCATATGGGAATTGAAGTAGGGTATAGTAAAATGGTATTTCTTCGATTAGGGGTTGGGAACTTCCAAAAAGTAACCGACATTTTGGATAACGATAAGATCACTTACCAACCTAATTTTGGTATTGGAATTCAGTTCCGAGGAATAGCAATAGACTATGCTTTTTCTGATATTGGAGATCAATCGGACGCCTTGTATTCAAACATATTTTCTTTGAGGTTTGATATTAATAAGCAAAACCACGCTAAAGAAAGATTCCAATAAGGTTTGAGGACAGCTAAATGCAATTATTATCGTAGTTTTATGTTGCAACTATTTAGGTTTAAATACGTATTCTATATGATTAAGTAACTGCACGTTAGTTTGATAAATTTTGATAAAATAATTATTAATCTAAAACGACTATTATTCCTGGCAGTATTTGTAGGAATGACTTCGTTCGCTTTTTCACAACCATACAATAATAGTTGGATTAGCAATTACGCTCAACAGTATTATAAGTTCAAGGTCGCTGAAACGGGTATTTACAGGATAGATTCTACTGTTTTGGCTGATGCATTAGCAACCACAGGTACTTCTTTATCAACTGTAAACCCTCAAAACATCCAATTATTTGCCCGAGGTGTTGAAATCCCAATTTATATTGAAGGTGAGGGGGATGGTGTTTTTGATGGAGCAGATTTTATTGAATTTTATGGTCAAAAAAATGATGGATGGCTTGATGAAAGATTGTATGGAAGTGCTATAGACCACCCCAGCCCTTATTATAGCTTATATAACGACACAATAAGCTATTTCCTGACCTGGAACACATCAACGACAAACAATCGGTTGGTTTTAGAAACAGACATTAATTTTTCGAGTTATACCCCTATTACTTCATTTTTTAAAGAGAATATTGATGTTTATTCAGCGGGGTCTAAAATATTACTTGATCCTTATTATGATGGAAAAACCCAATCGGTTGGAGGAAGTGCTGTTACCATGTTTGGCTTTGCTGCCACAGAAGGGTGGTTTGATAATCCTTATACACTTGGTGGCAATAGAGTAAAAAATATTGCTTCAGCCAATGCCGATTTATTAGGGCCTAATGCAACGTTGGAGGCTGTGGTAATATCTTGGTCCGATTATATCCCAGGACCATTGGACCCTCCGTTACTTTCCCCCCCTTTTAATCACCATTTAAATGTTAGTTTAGGCTCCAATGTTTTTGATACTATTTTTCAAGGATTTGAAAAAATTGATGTTCAGATGAGCATTCCTGTAGCCGACTTAGGTGCTGTTACTACCGCTGTAAATTTTGCGAGTATTAACGATTTGGCTGCAGGAGCTGACAAGCAAACGGTTTCTTATATGAAACTTAAATACCCTCATACCATGGATTTAGAAGGGGCTTCAGTTTTTGATCATGTATTGATAGATGATCATCCAACAGAGAGTAAAACCTTATTTAATTTTTCCAATTTTAGCTCAACAGGAAATGTACTTTTTTATGATTTAACGAATGATAAAAGAATTCAAGTGATGCCGAATGGAGCAAATTTTCAATGTTTAGTCCCAAATTCAGGATTGCAAAAAGAGTGTTATGTTAGTGATGATGGATTAGTAAAAAATGTTTCTTCGTTAACCGCAATAAATGGTACCGGATTATTTATAGATCATGGAGCGAATCCAGTAGATACGGCATTCATTATTGTAACACATCCTTCATTAATGACCGGGGCTATAGACTATCGTAATTATCGATTAGCTGGAAATATTAATGCTGATCCACAAAATGCAGTAATATATGATATAGAGGACCTATACGATCAATTTGCTTATGGGATAGAAAAACATCCATTGGCAACAAGAGGGTTTGTTGAGTACATCTTGAATGCTTGGCCATCACAACCTAATTATTTGTTTTTATTGGGGAAATCAATTAAATCTAAAGAGAATAGAAGAAGTACTGTCAATTATAATGGCAATTTGGTTCCATCTTTTGGTGTGCCAGCTTCTGACAATATGATTACTGCTGGTTTAAATGGCACCTTTTATGAACCAGCAATTCCAACTGGAAGGTTGGCTGCGAAAAATAATACCGAAATTGCATGGTATTTAAATAAAGTTCAAGAACATGAGAATCCTCAACCTGCTCCTAACGGTAGTGGAGTGAGTGATTGGACAAAGAGAGTGTTGCATTTCGGAGGAGGAACTACCGCAAGTGAGCAGTTATCATTCAAGAGTTTTTTGAATAATTACGAAACAATAATTGAGGATACGTCATTTGGAGGAAATGTTACTTCTTATTATAAAAATTCTACAGCACCAGTTCAAGTACCAACATCAGATTCAATTAAAGATTTTATAGGACAAGGGGTTGCATTAATGACATTTCTTGGGCATGCTTCAACAACAGGAGGTTTTGATCAAAATATTGACGACCCTAATCTTTGGCCAGATCCACAAGGAAGATATCCTTTGCTAATTGGGTTAGCCTGTTTCGCAGGAGACATTCATATTCCTTCAGCAATTAGTACCAGTGAGGAACATGTGTTATTAGACAATAAAGGTGTAATAGGATTTTTATCATCAGTTGATCTATCCTTGTCATCTACTTTAAATGCATACGCCTCTCAATTCTATAAGAACATGTCTTATACAAATTATGGAGAAAGTATAGGACGCCATATCAAAGGCGCCATATTACAAACACAACAACCGAGTGTAGGAGTAGAGAATTTTAGTAACTCAACTGCTTTGAATGTTACACTTCATGGAGACCCTTCTGTAGTATTAAATACTTTTGAATTCCCTGATTATATGATAGAATCAAGTACAATCACTTTTAATCCAACCGTGGTAACTTCAGATATTGATTCATTCGATATCAACGTTTTAGTTACTAATTTGGGAAAAGCGGTAAATGATACTATTGTATTGGAAGTAGTAAGAGACTATCCAGACCAAGTCTTTGTTGATACCGTTTATACAGCAACTTTTCCTGGAACAAATTATCAAGAAACGATTTCTTTTAGGATGCCGGTGGATGTTGTAAGAGGATTAGGATTGAATACATTTACCATTACTGTTGATGCAATAAATACAGTTGTAGAAAGTTTCGAGAATAACAATACCGTTACAACTACCCTAAACATTTTATCAGGTGAGATAATACCGATATACCCCTATGAATATATGATAGTCCCTGATTCAACTGATATTACATTAAAAGCATCTACGGCATTTCCATTTGAGCCAGCAAAAGACTATATATTTGAGATAGATACAACTGATTATTTTAACAGTCCAGTATTAGAAACAACTATGGTTAATCAGACAGGAGGAGTAGTTAGTTGGACTCCAAACCTACCACTCACCCTGCCTGATAGTACAGTTTATTTTTGGAGAGTGAGTAAAGATTCTGTTGATGCAACTGGTTATAGTTGGAGGTTAAGATCATTTCAATACATTAAAGGAAAAGAAGGCTGGGAACAAGATCATTTCTTTCAGTTTGAAAATGACGGCTATCAATTTGTCACGCACAATAGGCCGATCAGACAATTTAACTTTGTCAATGACATCAAGCAATTAAAAGTTAACAATCAAGGTAAAGCGGATTGGGTTGAATTGAATTTGGTTAATTACATGCTGGATTCTGATATAAAAGGCAGAAATGCATATGGAACTCCTACAGCTATCCATGTTGCAGTACTTGACTCTGTAACCTTAGAACCTTGGTCCGCTGACGACAGGAACTCAGGACAAACAAATGTTCCTGGTGCAAATAGTTCTTCCTATGAAAACTATTTTGTTTTTAGGCACAATGCCACGCAAATGGCAGCATTAGAAAGTTTTATAAAAGATACTGTTCCTAGTGGTAACCATATTGTTATGTGGTCATGTTATATTGTTAACCTTGTTAGTTTTACCGATTCTATGCCACCAAGCTTGAGGAATTACCTTGGCACCAATATGGGAGCAACTCAATTGCCTACAATTCCTAACCTGTATCCATTTATTTTCTACCATCAAAAAGGTAATCTTGGATCAACGATAGAAGTAATAGGAGATTCTATCCCCCATAAAAATCTAAACTTAACAACTTCTCTTAGTACGAGTGCAAACTATGCCAATATTTATTCAGAAATTTTAGGCCCAGCTGTAAGTTGGGATTCCCTATCATGGAGAATGACTCCATTAGAATCTCCTTCAACAAAAGACAGTACAGTTTTAAGTGTTATTGGGGTTGATGCGAGTGGAAACGAAACACCTTTACCTACGTTAGCTAATTTGCCAACGGATTCAGGAGATATTAGTATCACGGGACGAATAGATGCTGCGGTTTATCCCTATTTGAAGTTAAATGCTTATTTGTCAGATGACTCACTGTTAACAGCACCCCAATTGGATAGGTGGCAAGTAACTTATACTGGAGTTCCTGAAGCAGCGTTAGACCCTAATATTAATTTCACTTTTCAAAATGATACGGTTGAAGAGGGGGTAGATATAACAATGACGATAGCAGTAAAAAATATCAGTAGGTACGATATGGATAGTTTGCTGATATCTTTTGTGGTGTTAGATAAAAATAATAACCTTCAATTTTTGCCTTATCCAAGACAAAAACCATTGCTATCCGATAGTGTTTTAATTGCATCAATCACTTTTTCCACTTTTGGAATGGGTGGGATAAATAGTCTATTAATAGATGTTAACCCAAACAATGATCAATTGGAAAAGTATCATTTTAACAATGTTGCTCAAATTCCTTTTTATGTGAATTCGGATAACATTAATCCAATTTTGGATGTCACTTTTGACGGCATTCATATTTTGGATGGAGATATTGTTTCTCCAAAAGCGAACATCGTTATGGAATTAACGGATGAAAACCAATTTTTATTATTGAATGATACTTCTGATTATGCGGTCTATATTACGAATCCAAATGGAGTAGAAAAAAGAATTTATTTTAATTCAGGAGGAGTAGAAAACATGCAGTTTATACCAGCATCATTGCCTAAAAATAATTCAAAAATTATCATGCAAGGAGATTTCCCTGTAGACGGAAAATATAAATTAAGAGTACAAGCGAGCGATAGAACTAAAAATAATTCTGGAAATTTTGATTACATCATTGGCTTTGAGGTGATCAATAGGTCAACCATTACTAATATTTTAAATTACCCTAACCCGTTTACAACATCAACAAGGTTTGTGTTTACGTTAACTGGAAGTGAAGTTCCAGACATCTTTAAAATCCAAATTATGACCATTACAGGGAAAGTAGTTCGAGAGATACATAAAAATGAATTAGGAGCTATTAATATTGGAAGAAATATAACCGATTTTGCTTGGGATGGAACCGATACTTATGGTGATCGATTGGCAAATGGACTTTACCTTTACAGGGTTATCACAAAGATTAATTCTGATGATATTGAGCACAGAGAAACTTCGGCTGATGGATATTTTAAGAAAGGATTTGGTAAAATGTATTTGTTTCGATAGTTTTATTTTATGATTAGAATCACAACAACAATCCTTTTTATTCTATTGGCTTACCCCTTATTTTCTCAAGTAAATGCAGATGTAGGTGTTTTAACAGGAAAAGATACTGCATCCTCTGAAAATATCTACTACACTAGCCATACTGATAAGCTTCTGTTGAAATTTATGAATGCCATTAAATCTACGAAGTTAGATATCACAAACGATAACGATAAGCAGGCTTTAAGTTTAGAACCAGCTGGAGCACTTGATCTTGGTTTTGCTTTCAATTATAAATGGTTAGGGCTTGGTTTTACAATGGGACTACCATCTGGAGAAGTATCAGATAGAAATAAAGGAAAGACTAAGCGTTTTGATACGCAATTAAGTATATACAGTAAATGGTTTGTTGTTGACGCGTTTTATCAGAAATATAAGGGGTTTTACCTTAAAAATCATGCTACTTTTGCTGTTTCCGATACAACTTTAGGGATTAATTATGTGCCAAACGATTCAATTTTTCCGCAATTGCCAGATATGAATAGTTTTTCATTTGGCGCTTCGGCCTATTATATTTATAATAATAAAAAGTTTTCTTATCGTGCAGCTTATGTGAGAAATGAAACACAAAACAAAAGTGCAGGAAGTTTATTATTTGGACCATTTTTTAATATTGATGGAGCTTCGACATCAGGTGGATTTGTTCCAGATAGTTTACCATCTACTGTAAGGGATAGCTTTGACATTAGCTTCTATAGATCAACTTCATATGGTCTTGCCATTGGATATACCTACTCGGTAGTTATTGCAAAAAAAGTATTTATGAATTTCTCTATGATTCCAGGAGTAGGAATAAAAGATATTCGAACAAAATTGAATGGATTAGATAGAGGATCTAAACAAGGAGCTACTGCTCGTTTTGCCTATCGTTTTGCAGCAGGATATGAGCATAAATCTTTCCTTATTGGACTTACAATACAGGGTTCAGTAGGTTCTATAAAAATCGATAATTATGAGTTTAGCCCGGGTACTAGTATGATTAATCTTTTTGTGGGAAAAAGATTTGATTTGAAGAAGATTAAAAAAAATCGTGAAGACAAAAAAGCCTTAAAATCTAAGGTTGAATAATTTCCAAAGACAATAAAAACTAACATTTTACTGTTTACAATTCTGGCACTAATTATAATTAGCAGTTAGCCATAATCGTATTTTAGCTTAGAATAGATCTAAATTTAAAGAAATGTTGAAGAACTTTTTATTACAAATGAATGTAGGAAATTCTCCTACAACTGAAATTGCTGAGGCTATTGTTCCTGAGGAAAAGACACTCACTTTATGGGAACTGGTTAGTTCTGGAGGAGTTGGTGGAGCAGTTATCATGATTACCTTATTGGTGCTATCAATCTTGGCAGTGTATATTATTATTGAGCGATTTTTAGTAATTAAAAAGGCAAGTAAAGAAGATTCGAATTTTATGAATCAAATAAAAGACAACATTTTGGACGGCAAAATTGATGCTGCCAAAGTATTGTGTAATGCAAATGCATCACCCATTGCTAAAATGATAGAAAAAGGGATTACCAGAATAGGAAAACCTTTAAGTGATATTGGTACTGCTGTGGAAACAACAGGTAAACTGGAGTTGAATAAGTTAGAAAAAAACCTCTCAACATTGGCTACCATTTCTGGTGCAGCCCCTATGATTGGATTTTTAGGGACAGTAATTGGGATGATATTGGTGTTTCATAAAATGGCTACAGGTGGTGGAGGTGTAGATTTAACTACACTATCTGATGGTATTTTTACAGCGATGGTTACGACCGTTGCAGGGTTAATTGTTGGTATTATTGCTTATATAGGTTACAATACCTTAGTAGCAAGAGTTGAAAAAATTGTTTTTGTAATGGAAGCTAGAACAACAGAGTTTTTAGATATTTTACACGAACCTGCAGTATAATGGCGATAAGATCAAAAAATAGAGTAAGTACGAATTTTAACATGTCGAGTATGACTGACATCGTATTTCTATTGCTTATATTTTTCATTATTGCTTCTACATTGATTAGTCCGAATGCCTTGGAAGTACTTCTTCCAAAAGCAACATCTAATCCTAAACCTAGCCCACAAACGGTTAATGTTAGTATAACAGAAGATTTAAAATATTTTGTGAATAAGGACGAGGTAACAGAACAAGAAATAGAAAACCAATTATTGGCTTTAGTAGAAGGGGAAGAAGATCCAGGAATCATTTTAAGAGCAGAAAAATCAGTGCCAATTGAAAATGTTGTAGTGATTATGGATATAGCCAATAGAAACAAGTTAAAATTGGTTTTGGCAACAAAGCCAAATTAATTTATGGAATAAGCCTTTTCAGCACATCTATTAATAAAATGGAATTAGTACAGGATAAAAATAGTAGGTCAGGAATAATAGGGACTATCTTAGTTCACCTACTATTGTTGTTGCTATTCATTTCGTTTGGAATGAATTATCAAGATCCACCGCCACCAAATGAGGGAGCAATGATGATTAATTTTGGCGATAGTGGAGGAGGTTCTCCGGCTGAGGAAAATCCCACTGAAGACAATGAAAGTTCTTCAAGTAATGCAACAAATGATTCCGAAACATCTGAGAGCAATTCGAGTCAAGAAAATGTTCAGACAACAGATAATGAGACTGTAGATTTAAATGCATCAAACAACAATAATACTTCAGAGACTCAAGAGCAAACAGTAAGTGATGATTTGAATAGTGCTTTGGATGCCTTAAATAATTCGAATAACTCTTCCGATAATAATAATAACAGCAACTCTAATTCTAATAATAGCAACAATTCTAACGCTAACAGTAATGGGCCAAATACGGGACCAAGTAATGGAATTGGTTTTAGTTTGGGTGGTAGAGGAAAGGTAAGTTTTAAAAAACCTGATAATCCTACCCAAAAAGATGGAACTGTAGTAGTTGATATTGTTGTGGATAGAGATGGAAAAGTGATTAAAGCAAAGGCTGGGGCAAGAGGATCGACTACAACGAATCCTATTCTTCAGAAAAAAGCAGAAGAAGCGGCCTATAAGGCGAAGTTTAAAAAAGATGCGAGTGCTCCATTCGAGCAAAAAGGAACAATGACCTTTGTTTTCATTCTTAATTAATGAATTACAATCAAACTTTAGCTTACCTATTTACTCAATTGCCAATGTATCAAAGAGTTGGTCAGGCTGCTTATAAAGTAGATTTGTCTAATACTCATTTACTATGTGATTTATTAGATCACCCAGAAAATAAGTTTAAGTCAATTCACATTGCTGGAACTAACGGTAAAGGATCTACGTCTCACATGTTGGCTTCAATTTTACAAGAAGCAGGGTATAAGGTTGGATTATACACTTCTCCTCATTTAAAAGATTTTAGAGAGCGAATTAAGGTGAATGGTGAAATGATTGCTGAGAGCGATGTGGTCGAATTCGTGGAGCAGTATAAAGCCAAATTTGAAGAGATAAACCTTTCTTTCTTTGAGTGGACTGTTGGTTTGGCATTTGATTATTTTGCTCGGAAAAAAGTCGATATTGCCATTGTGGAAACAGGATTAGGGGGAAGGTTAGATTCGACCAACGTGATTACACCAGAGCTTTCGGTAATTACGAATATAGGAATAGACCATACTCAATTTTTAGGAGATACATTAGAAGTGATTGCTGAAGAAAAAGCTGGTATCATTAAACCTCAAATTCCAGTAATTGTTGGAGAAACCCATAATGCAACAAAACCTGTTTTTATGCAAAAAGCGAAGGAAGTTAGTGCTCCTATTTATTTTGCAGATTCAGAAATGAATCGAATTTACCAGACAGATTTAAAAGGGAATTACCAGCAAAAAAACCAAAAAAGCTGTTTAGTAGCTCTTCAGATTCTTAAAAAAAATGAATGGGAAGTTTCTGAAGAAAATATTGAAGCAGGGTTGTTGTCTGTTGTAGAGAATACGGGGTTGTTAGGTAGATGGCAAATTTTGGAGACTGCGCCCTTGACGATATGCGATACAGGACATAATAAAGAAGGAGTTAAAGAAATTATAGACCAAATAGAAAAGACAGCTTATAATCACTTGCATTTTGTTTTTGGAGCTGTTAACGATAAATCAATTGATGACGTGCTTGATATGTTACCAAAAAAAGCACAGTATTACTTTTGCCAAGCGAATATCCCAAGGGCATTACATGTTGACGAGTTAATAAAATTAGGAAAGCAAAAAGGATTGTTGGGTGAAAAGTACAAAGACGTTAGTGATGCATTAAATGCCGCAAAAGAAAACGCTTTAGCTGATGATTTAATATTTATTGGAGGAAGTACGTTTGTTGTAGCTGAAGTTCTGTGAAAATAGCCCATAAAAAAAAGGTTCAACTTAGTTGAACCTTTTTTGTTTTTTAAAGTAAATGTCTTACTCAGCAGCTTCTTCTTCTTCAGCTTCTTCTTCACCTTCAACTTCTTCTTCAGTAACTTCTTCAGCCTCAGCTTCTTCAGCTACTTCTTCAGTTGCTTCTTCCATTTCCTCTTCTAATCCTTCAAACATTTCGTTTACCATTGCTTCAGCTTCAGCTTCTGCAGCAGCTTGTTCTTCTTCTGATGGTCCACAAGCAACTAAACTAAAGATACCTGCTACCATAAACATTGCTAATAATTTTTTCATTTTAATTAAGTGTTATAGGTTATTGATTATATTACGTATTTATTATTCTTCTTAAGAATGATCGTGATCATGCTCTTCACCTTCTGCATGCTCATGCTCACCTTCTTCTTCTGCGTGACAAGCATCAGTACATTCGTGACCTTTTTCGCCACATGCAAAGCTACATGCTTCTTCAGTACAGTTATCATTACAAACGTGTTCAGCTAATTCAACTTCAGCAACTTCTTCAGCAGCAGCATCAATTTCTTCTTCTAAACCTTCAAACATTTCATTTACCATTGCTTCAGCTTCAGCTTCTGCAGCAGCTTGTTCTTCTTCTGATGGTCCACAAGCAACTAAACTAAACATACTTGCTACCATTAATAGTGTAAATATTTTTTTCATCTTTCTTAAATTTAAGTTAGTAAGGTTACAAATATATTATAATATATTAAATATCACAATATTGAAGGGCTAACATGTTAAAAAATAATCACTTTTCTTGATAAATTGTATATAATAGAACTTCTCCAACAGCAGAAAGCGTTGATTTGTCAATTACATCCATATTATCGTTATGTGTATGCCAGGTTGAATGAAAATTTCCAGAGGCTCTTTCATAATGTATAATGTCAATACTAGGAATACCCGCAATTTCATTGACGTATTGATGGTCATCGGTACCAACAAAATTGGTAGATTTATTTACAAAATGATTGCCATAACCCAGTAATTTACCATAATGCCATACTTTTTGGACAATATGTGGAGCGTAGCGCATAGAAATAGCTTCTTGAGTAAAATATGCATTGGCATTACCTGCCATATCTAATAAGATTCCAAAATCAGCAGAATAATCCTTTTTATGCATGTTTTTTGCCCAATATTGAGATCCAAGACAATAAGTTTCAGATAAAGTATTGTTCATGCCAGCTGGCTCACCATAATCTTCAGCATCAAAGAAGATGATGTCTACACCTATTGCCGGTTGATTAATACTTAACTGCCTAGCAACCTCCATTAATATTCCAACACCACTTGCACCATCATTTGCTCCTAATATCGGTTTAGTCATGTCTTTGGTGTCTTGGTCTGCAAAAGGACGAGTATCCCAATGAGCAAAGAGCAATATTCTTTTTTTCGCATCAGGGTTATATTCTCCAATAATGTTCTTGATCGTAATTTTTTGATTGTTAAAAGTAGTAGCAGAACCTATTTGTGTCATTGTAGTTAAACCAAACGACTTAAGTTTATTCTCTAAATAGATGGCACATTTTCCGTGTGCTTTATTATTAGGGAATCTAGGGCCAAAATCCACTTGCTCTTTTACATATAAATAAGCAGAATCTGCATTAAATTCAGGCCTTTCAATTTTAATTGGTGGGGTAGGCTCTTTTTCTACAACAGGTATAACTTCTTTCACGGTATCATTGCCGCACCCAATAATTAGAAACAAGATAAAAAGATAGAGTAGTTTATTCTTCATAATTCCACGTTGATGTATCTTTACTATCTTTAATTGAAATTTTTAATTTCTTTAATTCATCTCGAATTAAATCAGCAGTTCCCCAATCTTTATTTTCTTTTGATTGATTTCTAAGGTTGATAATAAGTTCCATTAATTCGCCAGAAAGGTCATCGTTAGAAGATTCAGAATTTTCAGACTGCAAGCCTAAAATATCGAAAACAAATGTATTGTAATGGTTTTGAAGCCTTTCTAAGTCTGATGTGTTTATAGAATCATTACCATCATTTACTGAATTGATCATTTTAACACCATCAAATAAATGAGCAATGGTCATGGGCGTATTGAAATCATCATTCATACTGTCATTAGACTTTTCTATTAAAGCATCTATTTGGATACTTGATTTATCAGTGGGTGCCAACTTTTTTAAGGTGTCAATTGCTTCCATTAATCGTTTTAATCCTTTTTCGGCTGCTTGAAGTGCTTCATTGGAAAAATCCACTGTACTTTTATAATTGGCTTGTAAAAAGAAAAATCTTACGACCATTGGAGAATAACCTTTCTCTAATAGGGGGTGGTCTCCAGCAATTAGTTCTTCAGGTAAAAAAGAGTTGCCTAATGATTTACTCATCTTGGTTCCATTCACCGTTAGCATATTTCCATGCATCCAATACTTTACAGGAGTTATTCCATCCGCACCAACAGATTGAGCTATTTCACATTCATGATGAGGGAATTTTAAATCCATCCCACCACCATGGATGTCAAATTCTTGACCCAAATATTTTGTGCTCATAACAGAACATTCTAAATGCCAACCTGGAACACCAGTTCCCCATGGAGAATCCCATTTCATAATGGTATCGTCAGAGGCTTTTTTCCATATGGCGAAATCTGCAAAAAATCTTTTTTCATCTCCTCCCTCTAGCTCTTCTCTGGTTTGTTCTAAAAGCTCATCAAGTTTTCTTCCCGATAATTCTCCATAATTGTGTTCCTCTGCATATTTTTTCACATCAAAGTAAACCGATCCATTTATTTCGTAGGCAAGTCCATTTTTCAGAATTCGTTGAACCATTTCAATTTGTTCAACGATGTGCCCCGTTGCTGTAGGCTCAATACTTGGAGGGATTAAGTTAAACTGATTAACAGTTGAATGAAATCCATTGGTATATTTTTGAACAATTTCCATTGGCTCAATTTTTTCCAATCGAGCACGTTTTTCTATCTTATCCTCCCCTTCGTCATTGTCATCCAACAGATGTCCAACATCAGTTATATTTCTTACATACCTTACATTATAACCTAAAAAGGTCAGGTATCGGTAAACAACATCAAAAGTTAAAAATGACCTTACATTGCCTAAGTGGACATCACTGTATACGGTAGGGCCACACACATACAAACCAACAAACGGAGGGTTAAGAGGTGTAAAAAGCTCTTTCTTTCTTGTTAGGCTATTGTAGATGTGTAATGAATTTGCTTCAGGCATTAAATGTTGTATTTATATTCATGTAAAAATACTTTATTAATTAAAAAGAAATAAAAAACCCAGCAAGAATTCTTGCTGGGTTTTTTTATGTTTTATACTTTTTGTTATTTAGGAAGAGGTGCATCACCTATGTATCTTCCTTCTTTATATTTCTTTATTCTGGTTAGTATACCATTTCCGTTGTATTGGTACAGTAAACCATCTATTAATCGATATTTCTTAAAAAATCCATCTTTAGATATTTGCTTGTTAGCATTATACATTTTGTGTTGTCCATCACCATTGAAGTTACCACTATTGGATTTTTCTGTTTTATCAACCTTTACAATTTCAACAACACCTTCAGGACCTTTGTCTTTAATAGGAGTCTTAGAAGCATAAACTTTAGTATTGGCAACATCTAATTTACCATCAATATAGCTTTTTTCAGCTTTTAAAGATCCGTCATCATAATATTCGGTTACCTTCTCCTCTTTACCATTCTTTATGTCCGCATCAATAATAATCACACCGTCTTCATTACGATAAATTTGCTTTCCATCTCTTTTTCCAGTTTCCCTCCTCCTCTAATTCTCCATTTTCGTAATAAGTTCTATATGCACCATTAGGTCTACTGTTCTTGTACTCTATCTCACTCTTGGTTTTACCGTTAGCAAAAAACTTTGTCCATAAACCTTGTTTTCTACTGTTAGCGTATTTTCCTTGTTCAATGACCTGATCCGGTTGATATCCTGGTACTTTTCTCATTCTACCAAAAATTTTCCAAAACCCTTGCTTTAGATTATTCTCATCTACAACATTGATGGTATCTCCTTCAATAACTAAGAAAGTAGGGACACTTTGGGCAACACTTATGCTGCAAATAAAAATCGGAATAAATATGTATAATATTTTTTTCATTCTGCTCATGCCTTTTTTCAAATATATGTAAATATTGGTATTTCTTTTTTAATTTTTAGATTAAATCTGCTTTTTTCACGATTAACAGACGCATTTCTTCTTTATTACGGTGTCAAGTATAAAAAAGTTACAGCTTTTATACATTATTTTTCTCTGATAATAATTGTTCCAAATTTTCCAGCATGGTTGTGGTTAATTTAGGTAAGTTGAAATCTGGAGACCAGCCCCAGTCTTTTCTGGCGTGAGTGTCATCTATAGATTGAGGCCAAGAATCTGCAATTTTTTGCCTGTAATCGGGAGAATATGATATTTCAAATTCAGGAATGGAATTTTTCAGCTCTTCTGCCATTTCTTTTGGAGAAAAACTCATCCCAGCTATATTATAGCTTGATCTTATTTTAATAGCCGAACTGTCTGCTCTCATAATATTTAATGTCGCTTTTATGGCATCGGACATATACATCATAGGTAAAGTAGTTTCTTCGGATAGAAAACAGTCATATCTTTTAGATAGAATTGCTTGATGAAAAATATCTACAGCATAATCAGTAGTTCCTCCTCCAGGTTTGGATTTATAACCAATTAATCCAGGGTAACGAATACTTCTAACATCTACACCATACTGCTTATGGTAATACTCACACCACCTTTCCCCAGCTTGCTTACTAATTCCGTAAACGGTGCTTGGTTCCATAACCGTATATTGTGGTGTATTTTCTTTTGGAGTTGTTGTTCCGAATACAGCAATGGAACTGGGCCAAAATATTTTATTGATAATTCCATCTTTGGCTAATTCGAGAACATTAAACAAGCTATTCATATTCAGATCCCAGCCAAAAGCAGGATTTTTTTCAGCCGTAGCAGATAACAATGCGGCCAATAAATACACTTCTTTGATGTTATATTTTTCGACTATTTCGAGGAGTTGAACCTTGTTTAAAATATCAAGTATTTCAAAAGGACCTGTTTGTTCAATTTGCGGCTCTCTTATATCTGAGGCTACCACATTATCATCACCATATAAGTTCCTTAACTCTTCAACTAATTCAGTCCCAATTTGACCTGAAGATCCAATTACCAATACCCTATCCGTCATTTTTTTGCCTTTGATTGTCGTAAAGGTAAGTATTTGCTTAGAATTTTCCTTTTAAAAAAGGGTATTTCAAGAATTATGGAATAATAGATTAAAACCTGCTTTAGAAGCAATATTAAATTTTAAAGAAAGTTAAAAATGCAGTTCTATTTTACTTTTTCTACGCGAATTATTTTAACAGGACATACTTTGGCAGCACTTACATTTGCTTCGTATTCATCATCTCCCGCTAATGCTGTATAAAACCCTTTTTTATTCTTACCATCAATCAGAGTAACCTTTCCATCTTTTTTAGACATTCGCCATCTTTCATAGGCCAATTCTACACAATAGTTACAGCCAATACATTTCTCTCGTTGATGGGATATACGAATCATCTAATGCTGTGTTTTATCGTTGGACACCAATTTGAGATGCGGCTAACTCTTCAACAACGTATAATTTGTCAGAATTTCTGATAACGGTATTTAATGGAGTTGTAAAATTCACCCCTTTTTTGATTTCATCGTACATTACTTCTTCTACCATCAATTCTTTAATTTCAGCTTCTACAACCCCTGTGGTAGGACCAGTAACCAATATCTTATCTCCAATTTTTAATGAATGTGTCTCTAATTTGAATTCAGCAATTCCGGCTTTAGGATAATAGTGCACTCCTTTACCAATGTATTTTTTTCGAGTAGTTGCTTTTGAACCATGAACATCAGACCATTCGCCCAACTCTTGACCTAAGTAATAACCATCCCAAAAACCTCTATTATAAACGGTAGCCAATTGTTTGTCCCATTCTGCAATTTTTTCTTTAGTATAGGTGCCTTCTATGTAAGCATTGGCCGCTTCTCTGTAACATTGAGTAACAGTTTTAACATATTCAGGAGCCCTTCCTCTTCCTTCTATTTTTAAAACTTTTACACCGGAGCTTATAATGTCATCAATAAACCCTATTGTGCATAAATCTTTTGGTGACATGATGTACTCGTTATCAATCTTTAGTTCATTGCCATCTTCATCTTTTACTTCATATGTTCTTCTGCAATTTTGAACGCAAGCCCCTCTATTTGCTGATGAGTTATTAGTATGAAGACTGAGGTAACATTTCCCTGAAACAGCCATACAAAGTGCTCCATGAGCAAAAATTTCTATTTCAACTAATTCTCCAGAAGGACCTCTTACATCGTCTTTAATGATTCCATCAGTAATGTCTTTTACTTGTTTTAAACTCAATTCTCTTGCTAATACCATAACATCAGCAAAATGAGAGAAAAATTTAATGGTCTCTAAATTGGTAACATTCGTCTGTGTTGAAATGTGCACTTCAAGACCTATGGAGTTAGCATAATTGATGACTGCTTGGTCAGATGCTATTACAGCTGTAATCCCAGCTTCTTTTGCCTTATCTACAATCCGTTTCATCAAAGACAAATCATGATCGTAAATAATGGTATTTAAAGTCAAGTAACTTCTAACGTTGTCCTTATTGCAAGTTGATGCAATTTTTTCTAAGTCATCAAAAACAAAGTTATTAGCAGCTCTAGCTCTCATGTTTAACTGCTCAATTCCAAAATAAATGGAATCTGCTCCTCCCTGAATTGCTGCCATTAACGAATCAAAAGATCCTGCAGGAGCCATTATTTCAATATCTTTATTCATAATCATTCTTGATAAGCCGCAAAACTACTAGATTTTTACCTTAAAAAGAGCCGTTGTGGATTTTAGGAAGCTAAATCTTTAGAAAACTTATGAGTTAAATCATAACTGCTGACTACCAGTATTTTGTATTTTCGCTAATCATTTTATCACAAAAATTTAAAAATTATGAAAAAACTTTACATTTTGTCTTTACTTGTTTTTGTATCATTTAGTATGCAGGCCATCACTTATACCTCTACTCAAAATGGCAATTGGACAACACCAACAACATGGTCGCCAATGGGAGTACCTATTCCTGGAGATATTGTAATTATTAATAATGATGTTATTTTAAATACTGATTTTGCATATACAGTTGGCTCAATAACGGTGAATGCCTCTGGTAGTTTAATTCAGGATGCAACCAATAGAAGTGTTTGGGTGAATGGAATAAATGCCTCATTAACAAATAATGGTACAACAACAATCAATACACTGTTGTTGAGTGATGGTTCTTATGCTAATACAGGTACATTTACTGTTAAAGTATTTGCCAATTTTATTACTGCCAATAATTCAGGCACAGGAACTATTCAAGGAGTGGATAGTTTATATAACAATGGAACCATTAATAATAATGGACAAATTAATGTGATGGCTTTTTTTAACGATAACATTTGGAATAATTATGGTAATGTATTTGGTTTAGTAACTGTTGTAGATAGTATGGTTAATGCAGGAACGATGCTCAATGATGTAAATTCAATATTAAGGGCAGATAGCTGTACAAATACAGGAACCTTTACAAATAATGGTATCATTAATTTTGATCAATATACCAATACAGGAACCTTTACCAATACAAATTATTTAAGTTTTGTAGACATTACGAATACAGGTACATTTACAAATCAGGATTCTTTAATCGGTACTGAGAGTATGTGGAATACTGGGAACTTTGATAACCAAGTAGGAGCAGTATTAAATTTAGGGGAAAGTTTATTGAATGCAGATTTTATTAATACGAATGCCGTATTCAACAATGATGGAGATTTTAACATAGCGGATAGTTACTATAATTATGATGCTGTTACTGGCGGAGCTACAGGAAGTGTTACCGTGCAAGATACTTCTTATAATCATACAACTGGTACAATGACTGGTTCTTTTGATTTTTGTGACTTAACGCCCCCTGTTACTCCAATTAAAGTCGATTTTAATTTAGGAACTGTTGCTCCAACAATTACTTTTTGTTTAGGTGTTGGAATTACAACCAATGAAATAACAAATAAAACCAGTATTTATCCTAATCCAACGAATGGATTTATAAATATAGCGTTAGATAAAAACTTTATAGCGCACATCTACAATGTAATTGGTGAAAAAATAATGACTACCTCAAATCCTAAAATAGATCTTTCCATTTATCAAAGTGGAATCTATTTTATTGAATTACGAGATGAGAGTGGTAATTTGATAAAGAAAGAAAAAGTAGTGAAATACTAAAAGAAAGAGGAGCTTAAAGCTCCTCTTTTACTTTTAAATCAATATTTAATTCGTCCAATTGCTCTGAGCTAATTGGTGAAGGAGAATCGATCATTACATCTCTGCCACCATTGTTTTTTGGAAAAGCAATAAAGTCTCGGATGGTTTCTTGTCCTCCAAACAATGCACATAGTCTGTCGAAACCTAAAGCAATTCCTCCATGTGGAGGAGCTCCATATTCAAAAGCATTCATTAGAAACCCAAATTGTGCCTGGGCTTCTTCTTTTGTAAATCCTAAATGATCGAACATGGTAGATTGTACCTCTCTGTCATGTATCCTAATGGAACCACCACCAATTTCAACACCATTCAATACCATATCATAGGCATTGGCTCTTACATTTCCAGGGTCAGTATCCAATAATTTCATGTCTTCTGGTTTTGGAGAAGTAAAAGGATGATGCATGGCATGGTATCTTTTTGTTTCTTCATCCCATTCCAATAATGGAAAATCGTAAACCCATAAAGGAGCATATTCATTAGGGTTTCTTAACCCCAATTCATCACCTAAATGTAAACGTAAAACATTCATTTGGTTTTGTGTGGCTGCTTTATCCCCAGACAAGACTAAAATTAAATCTCCAGCCTCGGCACCACATTTGTTCGCCCATATTTTTAAATCCTCTTGAGAATAAAATTTGTCCACAGAAGATTTGAATGTTCCATCTTCATTGCATTTAACATAAACCATTCCTTTAGCTCCAACCTGTGGACGTCTAACAAAATCTGTTAGCTTATCCAACTCTTTGCGGGTGTAAGTAGAACAATCTTTTGCTACAATGGCAATTACAACTTCCGATTGATCAAATACGTTAAACCCTTTGTTTTGAGTTTCTTCGTTAATGTAATTAAACGTCATACCAAAACGAATGTCTGGTTTATCAGAACCATATTTTTCGATTGCAGTAGCATAATCCATTCGAGGAAATTCTGTTAAGTCAATTCCTTTTACTTTTTTGAATAAGTAGGTCATCATTCCTTCAAAAGTGTTGAAGACATCTTCTTGCTCAACAAAAGCCATTTCGCAATCAATCTGCGTAAACTCAGGTTGTCGATCAGCCCTTAGATCTTCATCTCTAAAACACCGCACTATCTGATAATATCTATCAAAACCACTGACCATTAACAATTGCTTAAAGGTTTGTGGAGATTGTGGTAAAGCATAAAACTGATTAGGATTCATTCTGCTTGGAACCACAAAATCTCTTGCTCCTTCAGGAGTAGATTTAATTAAGTAAGGTGTTTCTATTTCAAAGAAATTAATGCTATCCAAGTACTTTCTAATTTCAATAGAGAGTTGGTGCCTTAACTTCAAATTGTTCTGAAGCGGATTTCTTCTCAAGTCTAAATAGCGGTATTGCATTCTTAATTCCTCGCCACCATCAGTTTCATCTTCAATGGTAAATGGTGGAACCTTACTTTTATTTAGAATGGTTAATTTGTTTACTGTTATTTCGATTTCACCTGTTGGAATAGTTGTGTTTTTACTTTCCCGTTCAATTACATTTCCAGAAACTTGAATCACATCTTCTCTTCCCAACGACTTGGCCAATTCACTTTGGTCTTCACCAAATACCAATTGTGTTATTCCATATCTATCGCGTAAATCAACAAAAGTCATGGCGCCCAAATCTCTCGATTTTTGTACCCACCCACAGAGGGTAACTTCATTGTTTACATTTTCTATTCTTAACTCTCCGTTGGTATGCGTTCTGTACATTATATTGTGATTATTTGAAGGACAAAAATAACAAAAAATGGCTGCGTTTAGCAGCCATTTTTAAATCTATCTGGTATGCTATTTATTTATTGATAAGTTGGGTATAAACCTCTTAACCCCATATCAACAACCGTGTCACCTGGGTTAACTCCATCACTTGGTTCATATAAACCATCGCCATTTAAATCTCTCCACTCAAAACTATTATTGGTTGAGAGGTTTATCGTAACAACTATGTCTTGGGTCTCATTTCCAGTAATCGTTAATGGAGTAGGAAAATCTCCTGTTACAACACAGCTTCCTGGTGGAATCGGAGAGGTGCCAGCTATTGGATTAGGTACTGTTGTTCCTGCTGCTTGCCCCTCAAAGACAAATGGGTTTCCTAAAATGGTAGTTTCAAATCCCCAATAACCTTGTGGTTTATTATCATAAACTAAAACCGATTGCGTATTGATGGTGTAATTGGTTATGTAAGTTTCAAACCCGACAAAGGAAGCTAACCTTCCTGTGTAAAGAACCCCAGAGGATAAAAACTTTATATCATAATTTTGATAGGTCAAAGATACTCGTAGCCACTCATAGGTTCCAGGGGTAACAGAAGATAATGACGTTGAATATATTGTTACATCTTCGCCAGCAACTACTGCTTGATCAAAATCTACTGCATTTCCACCACCAACGGTAGTTTCTGCTCCTTTATAAACGATTTCTCCTGCACCAAGTTGAGTTAAATTGTTTGGGGCAAACTCAATATAATGGGCACTCATTGTTTGAAATTTTGGTGATTGAGCTGAATTTCCAACAGGTATTGTTGCCGGATTACCAAAATTATCTAATCGAGCCAAGGTTGAATCAAACTTAAATTTAAAAATTAGTTTAGGAATGTATACCGCAGTTGGATTTACAATAGGATCTTTGTCCTTACTACAAGAAACAAGTAGAACCGTGGAACAGATAAGTAGGATTAATATTTTTTTCATCAGTAAAAATTTATAGGATTTAAAATTACACATATTGTTACACATTTATAGTTTTGCTTTAGAATTTAGAGAGCGATATTCTTGTTTAAAAAATTCAAAAGTCTTATATTTGCAACTCATTACAGCAAGTTGGGATATCCTAATCGGGATAGTGTGGCGTTGGCAAGAGAAATTATCCATAATAAGCTGTGTTTTTTAAAAGGTTGTGAATATTACCGTTATTGTTTGGGAAGCCAGGCATGTATGTTTATGTATGAACGACTAATTTATTAACCACTTAAAACATTTTATTATGGCTTTTGACATAGAAATGATTAAGGCTGTTTATGCAAGATATCCAGAAAGGATTGCAGCAGCAAGAAAGGTAGTCGGCAAACCTTTAACATTGGCCGAAAAAATTCTTTACACACATCTTTGGGAAGGAGACGCAAGTCAAGCTTACGAAAGAGGAAATTCTTACGTAGATTTTGCTCCCGATCGAGTTGCGATGCAAGATGCAACAGCTCAAATGGCATTGCTACAATTTATGCAAGCAGGTAAGGCAAAAGTAGCAGTTCCTTCAACTGCTCATGCGGATCACCTGATTCAGGCAAAATTAGGAGCTGACAAAGATTTACAAGAAGGAATTAACAAGAACAATGAAGTGTTTAACTTCTTAAGTTCGGTTTGTGATAAATACGGAATTGGTTTTTGGAAGCCAGGAGCTGGAATTATTCATCAAGTTGTATTAGAAAATTATGCATTTCCTGGAGGGATGATGATAGGTACAGATTCTCACACAGTAAATGCTGGGGGAATGGGAATGGTAGCCATTGGAGTTGGTGGAGCTGATGCTGTTGATGTAATGGCTGGTATGGCTTGGGAATTAAAAATGCCAAAACTAATAGGTGTTAAATTAACGGGTAAACTAAACGGTTGGACTGCCCCTAAAGATGTTATCTTAAAAGTAGCAGGTATTTTAACCGTAAAAGGTGGTACAGGTGCCATTGTAGAATATTTTGGTGAGGGTGCTGAATCGTTATCAGGAACAGGAAAAGGAACCATATGTAATATGGGTGCAGAAATTGGTGCTACAACGTCTACTTTTGGATACGATGATTCAATGAGAAGGTATTTAGCAGCTACAGGAAGAGAAGATGTTGTTGCGTTAGCGGATACAGTTGCAGAGCATTTAACAGGTGATGCTGAAGTTTATGCTAATCCAGCACAATATTTTGATGAAGTAATAGAGATTAATTTATCAGAATTAACCCCTCATTTAAATGGACCTTATACACCAGATTTGGCCACTCCAGTTTCAGAAATGAAAACAGCAGCAGCAGCTAACGATTGGCCAACTGATATTGAGTGGGCTTTGATTGGGTCTTGTACCAATTCTTCTTACGAAGATTTATCAAGAGCCGCTTCTATTGTAGATGATGCAGTTAATAAAGGATTGAAAGCGAAAGCAATTTTGGGAATTAATCCAGGTTCTGAGCAGGTAAGGTACACCGCTGATCGGGATGGTTTTATTGACACCTTTAATAAATTAGAGTCCACTAAAATATTTACCAATGCTTGTGGACCTTGTATTGGACAATGGGATAGACCAGGAGCATCAGAAGAAAAGAAAAACTCCATTGTGCATTCGTTTAATAGAAACTTTAAGAAAAGAGCCGATGGAAATCCAAACACGTTGGCTTTTGTAGCATCTCCAGAAATGGTTGCTGCAATTGCAATTTCAGGGAAGTTAGATTTTAATCCTATTACGGATACATTAACCAACTCAAATGGAGAAGAGGTTAAATTGGCTGAACCAACAGGTTCTGAATTGCCAGCTAACGGATTTGCAGTTGAGGATAACGGTTATCAAGCTCCTGCTGAAGATGGCAGTGGCGTGCAAGTTGTTGTTAATGATGATTCAAAAAGATTACAATTATTAACTCCTTTTGCAGCTTGGAACGGTGAAAATATTAACGGTGCGAAATTGTTAATTAAGGCTCAAGGAAAGTGTACAACGGATCATATTTCTATGGCTGGACCATGGTTGCAGTATAGAGGGCATCTAGACAACATCTCAAATAACTGTTTGATAGGAGCCGTTAACTCTTTTGGAGAAGCCACTAACGAAGTTGTGAATCAATTAACTGGAGAAAAAGGAGCAGTTCCTGCTACAGCAAGAGCATATAAAGCGGCAGGAATTCCTTCAATTGTAGTTGGAGATCATAATTACGGTGAAGGTTCTTCCAGAGAACATGCTGCAATGGAACCTCGTCATTTAGGTGTTGTAGCTGTTATTGTAAAATCATTTGCTCGTATTCACGAAACAAACCTAAAAAAACAAGGGATGTTAGGGTTAACGTTTGCAAATGAGGCAGATTATGATAAAATTAGAGAAGACGATACGTTTAATTTCTCTGACTTGGCAGGATTTGCTCCGGGTAAACAATTGACATTAGCTGTTAACCATGCAGATGGTTCTTCAGATACTGTTATGTTGAATCATACTTACAATACTCAGCAAATAGATTGGTATAGAGCAGGTTCTGCTTTAAACTTAATCAAACAAGAAGCTGCAGCTAACGCATAATTTTTTTGAATAAAGAAAAAGCCTGACTCATTGAGTTGGGCTTTTTTATTTATGATTCCAGTTTTTTGGATCATCACTATTGTTTGGAGAAAGACCCAGAATATCCCCATCTGTATTAACACCCAACCCAAGAACACTTCTATTCACGTAATTAAAGTAGCTCGTAACTTGATTGATTTCTAAAATTTCACCATCGGTAAACCCGGCAGTTTGAAGGTTAATAATGTTTTGTTTGGTGATTTCATTTAACTCTAAAGTTAACATTCGAGCATACTGAATCCCTTCATAATGTTTGGAGTCCAAGTAATCCTTTAGAAGACCATTTTCTAAAGCAATTAAAAATTGATCTGATTTATTCGGGTCATTCAAAAGCCTTGATAACCCAGAGAAATGATGTTCAACACAATAATTACACTGATTTAAAAAACTCACATAAACACCTATTGCTTCTAAATACCATTTAGGGAGTGTGTTGTTCGTATTGTGAAGTATAGATTTGTACAATGTCATGTGACCTGTTAAAGTATGTGGCCTCAAACTGTGAATTAATAAAACGTTGTCAACATTATTATCAGGACCTTTTACCCTATCATAAGATCTTTTTAATGAAGTGTCAGCATCTTCATAGTTAATAGTCTTTATCCAGCTCATAATTATTTTAATGGTGTTCAAACCAAAAATAACTATTTAGGAGGGAAGATGTTGGAAGTCTTAATTATTTCTCGGTCAATTCGTTTTCCTGCATCATGTTTTTATAATGCTCGTAGCGTTCCATAATTTCATTCACGTATTTGAAAGTAATATAACCTTTACAGTAGCCATGTTTTACTACCTCATCATTATAATATTTTGGTTCAGATTTATGTAGTAAATAATAGCCGACATCTTCCCATAATACTGGGTTTTTCTTATATTTTTCAGCTAATTTTTGAGCATCGATAACATGCCCGGGACCCACGTTGTAGGATGCCAAGATGAATTTTTTTCGTTCTAAACTATCTGAAACTAAAGGCTCCCATATCTTATTTAAACGGTTGATGTATTTGGTTCCAGCAATGATGTTAGCAGTAGCAGAAGAGGAACTGTCAACACCATATTTTGCTCCAGTCTGTGGCATAAATTGCATCAATCCAAATGCACCACCCCAGCCAATGGCATCATTTTTAAAATGAGATTCTTGGTAAATCAAAGCAGCTAACAATTCCCAATCCCAGCCAGTTTTTGGAGCATGTTGCTTAATGATTTCGTCATATGGAGAGATAGTTCCACTGGTAAGGGTATAGTATTTATGGTTAACTCTTTTATTAAACCCTTTTTGATTTTTGAAGTACTTATTGTACAGTAGTTTAAATTTTCTGGTTTGTTGAAATGTTGTCAGCCATTCATTAATAGAAGTGGTTAAACTATCAGAGTTGTTTCTACTTGCCCAAGCAATTTTTTGATCAAGACTGATTACTAAATTAGCATCAATGTTTGGATAGTGCCATTGATTGACTACTGCAATATTTTTATCTGCAACAGTATAATCAATTTCTTTGTTGGCTACTTTTTCTATTAAAATCTCCATAGTGGTTTCACCAGGAACGGTTTTGATGTTTATAGGGCCGCCAATTTCATTTGACAAGCTTTTCAACCTTGTATAAAATGAAGATCCCTCACGGACTACAATTAATTTATCTACTAAGTCTAGTGGAGATTGCAATAAACTTTCTTCTAATGTTGATTTTCTCAATTGCCTCCAATTATCAGGTTTACGTTGAACCAAGACTTGTTTGGTAATGACAATGGGTTCAGTAAATTCAATTTCTTGTAATCGCTCTTGTGTAATGGTTAGGTTAGCAGCAACAATATCTCCATAACCTTTGTTTAAATCAACAAAAACACTGTCCATGTTTTTTATTGGAATTACTTCAAGTTCCACTCCAATATGATCTGAATATTTCTTTAGCAATTCATATTCAAACCCCATAGGGTTTCCTTTATAAATAAAGTAACTTGTAGAACTATAGTTAATAAGTGCTTTCAACTTTCCGACACTTTTAATGCTATCTAAATCCTTATAAACGATATTATTTTTATGACTACTATTTTGTACATCAGAGGTATTACAAGCCGTAAAAATTAGGGAAAAGGAGACGAGTATAAATGTGTTAAACTTATTCATATATAAGCACAAAGGTTTTTTGGAAGAAATTTTGTATTGCTAATTTAGTTGTCTATATATTTACGTGAAAAATAAGAAATAGTTTTACTTTGAATAAAACAATTAAAATAATACTCAGTACTTTTTTCTTTCTTTCCATGACATTAGAGGTGGATGGAAGTGCATTGGACAAAGGGTTTGAAGCATTACGTATTCACGATTATTTTAAGGCAAAAAGTGCATTTAATAAATCATTAAAAAAACATCCAGCAGCAGCAGCATATGGGTTATCAGTTATTTATTCGAGAAATAACAATCCCTTCTACGATTTAGATTCGGCACTTCATTATGCTAAAATCTCTACTGATGCTTTTTGGAAAGAAACCTCTGAAAAACAAAAGATAAAAATCAAAGAATATAATGTAGATACCAATTCTGTGTGTAAACAAAGAGACGTTGTTGATGAAAAATGTTTTGATTTTTCAAAAAAGATAAATACCATAAAATCGTACAATCATTTCATCACAAATAATACTGGTGCATTACAAATTGAGCAAGCAATAATTAATAGAAACGAGTTGGCCTATAATGCTGCGAAAAAGAGCAATACATCATCTGTGTATAAATTGTTTATTGATACCTATCCAAAAGCGGAACAAGTTAACGAAGCTAAAGCGAGGTATGATAAACAACTCTTTAAAGAATATACTCTTGATAGAACATTGGCTAGTAATGTGAAATTTATTGAAGAGCACCCAACTAGTTTTTATGTTCTGGAAGCACAAGAAAATATTTATGAATTGGCTACTGAAAGTAAAACGGTTAAAGCATATTATGAGTTTATTAAGACGTATTCAAATAATCCTTCAGTGCCAAAAGCATGGAGAAATATTTATAACATATCTACTCAGGTAAGAACACCTAATAACATAAAAAAATTTCTAAACCAGTTTCCAGATTATCCTTTTAAAGAAGAATTAGAGCAAGACTATACCTTGGCAAATACTAAGTATTACCAAATTCAAAAAAACAATAATTGGGGCTTTGTAAACGAGCAACTAAAAGAGGTAATACCTACTACCTACAGTTGGGTTTCCAATTTTTCTGAGGGTGCTGCAGCCGTAATGTTAAATGATAAGGTTGGGTTTATTAATAAGAATAAGACAACTGTAATTCCTTTTGAATATGATGAGGCTGAACCTTTTATCAATGGATTAGCAATTGTAGGAAAGAAGGAAAAGTATGGCATTATTAATAGAACAGGAGAAACCATTGTTCCTATTATTTATGATGAAATCGGAGAAACGTCACATCAATTTATTTCTATAGAATTAAATGGTAAATATGGATTTATTGATAGAAAAGGGAACCTAAAAGTTGGATTGCAATATGAGACAGTAGGGGATTTTAATAATGGGATTGCTTATGTAAAACAAAATGGGCTTTATGGGATAATTGACACCAATCTATATTATGTAATAAAACCAAAATACCAATGGATAGATAATTTAAAAAATGAATTCATTAGAGTACAAGAAAATGGGTTATATGGAGTAATTGATTCAAAAGGAAATTACCTTATAAAACCAATTTACAATCAGCTAACAGAGGTTGAAAACGGATATGCAATGGCCATAAAAGATGGTTTTTATGGTTATTTAAAGTCAAATGGAGAAATTGCAATTGAAGTGTCATTACCTTATAATGAAGGGGCTATTAATTGGGGGTTATTTAATAAAAAAGGGTTTGCTCGAATAACCACAGAAGGCAATTTTGGACTTATAGATACTGTCGGTAATAAGTTTATGCCCGCATTGTTTGAAGATATAGGAGAAATATCATTTCAATTAATCGCAATAAAAAGGCATGGAAAGTGGGGTTATTGTGACTATGATACGAAGTTAAAAATCCCATATAATTTTGATTATGCTTCAGGATTTATTAATGAAATGGCTTTTGTAAAAACAGAAGAAAAATATGGGTTAATTGATAGAAAAGGATCTTATGTTATGGCTCCACAGTATGAGTCTATAACATGGTTTTATAATGGATTAATTTATAAATCTACGGACTGGAAGGCCCATGAATTATTGTTGGTAGAATTAAATGGACGATATGGCTTAGTAGATGTTTCTCAAAAGGAAATTCTTCCCATTCAATTCACTAAAATTGAATTAACAGATGATAATAGGTATTTAAGATTACATTCAGAAAATGGATTCGAATATAAACCTGTCGAATCAGTTTTTGGAAAATGATCGTATCCTTAAAAACATATTTATCAGAAAGATTAAAAAAAGAATTGCCGGGCAAAGCAGCTCATCTTGAGGCAGCACCCTATAGAAGGATAGATTTTGATGCTACTGAAATAGCCGAAGCTAGAAAAAGTGGGGTATTAATACTCTTTTACATCAAAGAGGATGAACCGCATATTGTTTTAATGCAGCGGCCGAAATATGAAGGAACCCATAGTGGACAAGTTTCTTTTCCTGGAGGAAAACAAGAAGAATCAGATGTAACTATTGAACAGACTGCTTTGCGTGAAGCGAACGAAGAGGTGGGAATTATAATGGCAGATGTTGAGGTAATCGGACGATTAACAGATGTCTATATTCCTGTAAGCAAATTTAATGTGTCGCCTGTTGTTGGGGTTGTTGATTATTATCCTCACTTTATAATCGATAATCATGAAGTAGAAGAAATAATTGAATTAAAATTGTCGGATTTAACAGCTGTTAATGAGCTGGAGCCAACCAAAATACGTCTTTCAAATAATGCCATTTTAAAGGCGCCAAGTTTTGTGTTTAGCCAAAAAATTGTTTGGGGAGCAACAGCACTTATGCTTAACGAGTTAAGACATGTTTTGCACGAATGGAAATTCTAATTCTGAGCTGATAAGCTCGGGTTAATGACATTGTCTCTTTCAATAAGTGAAGAATAATTAACCCCATCAGGAGAATCTCTTCTTATTCTATAAACTTTGTCATTCAGCTTGTTTAAATCAACAGCATAACAATATAATAATGGAGTTCCATTAGGTGATTTAAAACCATCTTTAAGCTGAACAGCATAAAAATCATCTCCGTTTGAAGAAGATTCTAATGTGTAAGTGGTATTCAATCTGTTTTCAAGCACTAAAAATTTGAAATAAAGTTTATTATTAACTTCTTTTACTTTAAAGGATTTCATTACATAATCATTTGTCTCATCACCATTAAAGACCACTTTTCCATTTACGGCTTGCGCATTAACAGAGACTGTAACGAACATTAACCCGATTAAAACTACAAACACAATTATCCAGTGTTTGTCTGAAGTCGATGATAATTTTTCTTGATTATTCATAGTGCATATTTTTAATGTTATTATACTTCAAATGTAGCCCAAACTGTAAGGCTATAAAAGAGCAGAACAACTGAAATTTACTGTGTAATACACCTCTAATTTTTGTATGGGAAACTACTTAGTGGCTTCTTTTGATATTTATCATATCTTACCATTAACATTACTCGTAAATTTGTAAAAAATTATAACTATGCAGTTTACAGGAACAGAAAATTATATCGCGTCAAAAGATTTATCAATTGCAGTTAATGCGGCTATTCAATTAGAAAAACCACTATTGATTAAAGGAGAACCAGGAACAGGAAAAACATTACTGGCTTTTGAAATAGCGAAAGCACTGAATAAACAACTTTATACATGGCACATTAAATCTACGACAACAGCGCAACAAGGCTTATATGAATATGATGCGGTATCAAGGTTGAGAGATTCTCAATTGGGAGATGAAAAGATAAACGATATTGCGAATTATATTGTAAAAGGAAAACTTTGGGAAGCTTTTGAAGCAGATGAACAAGTGGTTTTATTAATTGATGAGATTGATAAAGCAGACATTGAATTCCCGAATGACTTACTATTGGAACTGGATAAGATGGAATTTTATTGTTATGAAACGAAGGAGACCATAAAAGCAAAAAACCGACCTATTATTATTATTACATCTAATAATGAAAAAGAATTACCAGATGCGTTTTTAAGAAGATGTTTTTTTCATTACATCAGTTTTCCGGAAAGAGAAACATTAAAAGAAATTGTTAATGTACATTATGATAATTTAGAAGATGAACTAATGCAAAGGGCAATGGACATTTTTTATAAGCTTAGAGATAAAAGAGGATTGAAAAAGAAACCTTCTACCAGTGAACTAATTGATTGGATTAAGTTATTACTGGTTGGAAAAATTACCACACAAGAATTAGATGAGGTGAAAAACATGGGAACTACTCCCCCTTATTTAGGAGCATTGTTAAAAAATGAGCAAGACAAAGAAGTTGTGGTTAAAGGATACTAAATCCAATGTTTATAGATTTTTTCCTCATATTAAAGAACAATAAAATCCCTGTTTCTATTGGGGAGTACCTAACCTTGTTGGAGGCATTAGATAAAGATATAATCGATTATTCAGTTGAGGATTTCTATTTTCTTTCGAGATCTATTTTGGTGAAAAGCGAAGAACACCTTGATGCATATGATCAACTATTTGGTGCTTATTTTAAAGGTGTTGAAACCATCAGTACAGAAGATGTTATGAATATCCCTGAAGAGTGGTTAAGAAAAAATGGAGAACGATTTATGTCTCCAGAGGATATGGAGAAGATAAAGGCAATGGGTGGGTTAGACAAGTTACTTGAGAGAGTAAAAGAATTATTGAAAGAGCAGAAAGAACGCCACCAAGGAGGAAGTAAGTGGATAGGGACTGGAGGAACATCACCTTTTGGGGCATATGGTTATAACCCTGAAGGAATAAGAATAGGACAGGATGAAAGTAGACATCGAAGAGCAGTAAAAGTTTGGGACAAAAGAACATTTAAGAATTTACGTGATGATGTTGAGTTGGAAACACGTAACATGAAAATGGCATTGAAACGATTAAGGATTCTTTCTCGTGAAGGTGTTTCTGAAGAAATAGATTTAGACAAAACCATTTCTAAAACATCCAAAAATGCTGGGATGCTGGAGATAGAAATGGTGCCTCAAAAAAAGAATACTGTTAAGGTTTTATTGTTGTTAGATATTGGAGGGTCTATGGATGATCACATTGAATTGTGTTCTCAATTATTTTCTGCTGCTAAGTATGAGTTTAAACATTTAGAGTTCTTTTATTTCCATAATTGTTTGTACGAGTTTTTATGGAAAGAAAATATTCGAAGATGGGATGATCGTGTAAATACATTGGACATGTTCAACACCTTTAATTCAGATTATAAAGTAATTATTGTGGGAGATGCATCGATGTCTCCGTATGAGATTATGTTTAAACAAGGTGCAGTAGAGCATTACAATGAAGAACCAGGAAAAGTCTGGTTAGAACGATTGAAGAAGAATTTTAAGGATGTGGTATGGCTAAACCCTGTTCCAGAAAAAGAATGGAATTATGTTCAATCGATAGATATGATTAAAAACATTATGGATAATAAAATGTTTCCATTAACCATCAAGGGAATTGAAGAGGCTATATTGGCGTTAAAGAATACTAAGTTGGATTATACTTAATTAGTCTTTCAAGAGTTTTAACTATTGGAATTCTTATGTTTAAGCAACCAATCAATTGCATTCTGTAAAGTTTCAATATTATCTCCAAATTTACCTAAGCTCGTATTGCAACTATTGCAAAGCCAGCCCCTAATACTACCATCAATATGGCTATGATCTAAGACAACATCATTGTTATGCTCTCTTTTAAAAGTTCGCACACAAATTGGACAAGAAAATTCTTCACCGATTTTTGGCCTTGGATTATCTTTTTCAAATAATCTCTTAAGTTTTGGATCAGCCTTAACCTTTTTTGAGTAACATTCTCTACAAACAGGTCTTCTTAAAACTCTATTATTTTTGCCATATTGATTTGGAGCGAAATCTTCAATATTTTTTTCTATCTCACATTCCTTACATCTCTTAGTTTGCTGCTCCGACATATTCGAGTTCTATATAATTAGATAAAGATTCTTTTAATTTAGCAATTCGTATTTCAGAAATATCACAATATTCTTTATTGATTTCACTTCCCAGATAATTTCTCTCCAATAAGATACTTTCTTTAGCAACTGTTCCACTACCTATCATTGGATCATATATTAAATCACCTTTATTACTCCATGTTAAGATATGGTCATGAGCTAATTTTTCGGGAAATATTGCAGGATGTTTAAATGCTATGTCGTCTTGAGTAGAATGCCCTTTCCCGATATTATATTTCCATATATTAGTCCTTCTTCCGAATTGGCCATAACCACCTCTACTAACTTGGAGTAATTGTCCATTTTGAAGTCTCTTTGTACCATTATCACCTTTTCTTGATTCTTTATTCTCTCTATCCTTTATAAGGTTAATTGTTTTTGGTTTTCCTTTACTTAAGATAAACATATATTCAAATGATTGCCAGTATGTTGTGTTATTTCCTACTGCCCCTCTTGGTGGCTTGGAGTAAATCATTGTATCAAAAAGATTGAATCCACATTCTTTAAAAAATAATGCTTGTCGAAATGAACTTCCTGTTTCACTTCCTTTAACAGTTGAATCAGCAACAACCCATACCACAACACCACCTTTTTTAGTTACTCTATATAATTCTTTTGCAATTTTTTCAAAAGGAAATGAATAGCCATTATATTCAGTTTTATTTCCTTTTATATGACTATTATAATTTCTTAAGTTATCATAAGGAGGAGAAGTAATGGTTAAGTCAATTAGCTCATTAGGCATTTCAGACATCGTTTTTAAACAACATTCATTATGAATAATATTTTTTGGGATAAGTTGTCTCATGGAAATAAAATTAGCTATTTAATAAGCTGAGAGGTAATTGAAACAAAAATGATATTAACATTCAACTACTCAAAATCGGTATACAATAAATATTGTTGCCGTGTTTGCTTAAATTGTTCAAGACCAACCTTCCAAGAAGCATGTATTTCTTGTTCAGTTTTACCAGCTTCAATTTGTTGTTGGAGTTTTTTTGTGCCAGCTAATAACGTAAACATGTCATTAAAAAATCCTTCTTTTTCTGGAAAGTTAGTGTAAATTTCAATGAGCCAATAAAGATTAATGGTTCCTTTACCTTTCATATACGCTGTACCAAAAAAAGATAAGTCATAACCCTGGCATTTTTCATCTTCTAATTTAGGAGACTTAGCACCTGCCATACTCTTAGGGGTAAATGAATAGCGATCTGACTTCATTTTTGGATGCCCTAAGATTTGAAAAGGTTTGTCAGTTCCCCTTCCCACGCTAATGGGTGTTCCCTCAAACAAACACAAGGAAGGGTACAAATAAATCGAACTCATATTTGGTAGATTAGGAGAAGGTTTAATGGGTAATTTATAATGTCGAGTGTGATCGTAGCCTTCCATCTTTACGACAGTTAATTCACATTTAACTTTATTAGCTAACCATCCTTCACCGTTTATCAATTGGGCATATTCTCCAATGGTCATACCATGAACAATAGGAACAGGGTGCAATCCAACAAAAGATTGATGCTCTTTCTCTAAAATGGGACCATCTACATAATGTCCATTAGGATTTGGTCTGTCTAAAACAATGAGTTGTTTATTGTTTTCTGCACAAGCCTCCATTACATAATGCATGGTAGAAATGTAGGTGTAAAATCGAGCACCAACATCTTGTATATCAAAAATAATAACATCTAAACCTTTGATTTGTTCTTTGGATGGTTTTTTGTTTTTTCCATAAAGAGAAACAATAGGTAGTCCTGTTTTTTTATCAATGTTGGAGCTTACTTTTTCTCCGGCATCTGCAGTTCCCCTAAAACCGTGTTCCGGACTAAAAACACTAACAACATTTACACCTAAACCTACCAATGAATCAACTAAGTGGGTCTCCTTGATCATGGAGGTATGATTGGCAACTATACCAACTTTTTTTCCTTCTAAGCCTTTTAGATAGGAATTTGTTCTTTCAGCACCGACAACTATTGGGAGTAGTTTTGAAGGTTCAGTAACAATTACTTTTACCTTATTATTTTGGATAGGTGCGGGCTCTTGTCCAGAACACCGAATACAGAGAATACCAATTAATAGAATATTTGTGAATTGCTTTAAAGACATCTGATACAAATTACTACTTTTGTTAGACAACAACCAAATGAATTTCTATAAACTTGAACCTCGAATATTTCATATCAAAAAATATAATTAAAGGAGACAGTCAGTCAAAGAAATTTACAAAACCCATTATTAGGATATCAATTATTGCCATTGCACTAAGTTTAATTGTAATGATAGTTGCTTTTAGTATTGTTTCTGGTTTTCAGAGAGAAATAAGAAACAAAGTAATTGGGTTTGGAAGTCACATTCAAATTACGAGTTATGACTCCCAAAATACTTATGAAGCAAGCCCGATTAGTAAAAGCCAGGACTTTTACCCTGAATTGGATACTGTAGAAGGAATTAAGCACATTCAAATTTATGCGACTAAAGCTGGAATTATAAAAACCAAGGAAGAAATTTATGGGGTAGTGGTTAAAGGTATTGGTAGTGATTTTGATTGGGGATTTTTTAATGAAAAGATCGTAGAAGGAAACTCCTTCATAGTAGATGATGAAAAGCCAGACAACAGTATTTTGTTATCCAATCACATCGCCTCTAAAATGAAATTGGGCATAGGAGATAAAATGTTCCTTTATTTTATACAACAAAACGGACAGCTTAGACCAAAAGATTTTAAGGTAAGAGGAATCTATCAAACCGGGTTGGAGCAGTTTGATAATCTATATGTAATAGCAGATATTGCCCATATTCAAAAGAGAAATGGATGGGATAAAAACCAAGTTGGTGGATTTGAGGTTTTAATAGATAATTATGAGGATCTGGATGAATTTGGTGATTATGTTTATGGAACTGTTGGATATGATTTGCATTCTTCAACCATTAAAGAACAAAACCCAGACATATTCAATTGGTTAGAACTACAAGACCTAAATGTAAATGTGATTATTATCTTAATGATCATTGTCGCAATTATCAATATTATATCAGCCTTACTTATTTTAATATTAGAACGAACCAATATGATAGGGATACTAAAAGCACTGGGAATGCCTAATTGGGATGTGAGAAAAATATTTATGTACAATGCTACACACCTTATTGTTAAAGGATTAATATGGGGAAATGTAATCGGAATTGCGATTTGTATACTTCAACAACAATTTGGGTTTTTAACGTTACCAGAAGAATCTTATTATGTTTCTGTCGTTCCGATTGAATTGAATTTCCTCAATATTTTGATATTAAATGCGGGCACATTAGCCATATGTATTTTAATGTTAGTCATTCCGTCTTATGTTATCACAAAAATTTCACCAGTAAAAGCAATCCGCTTCGATTAATTTAGAAGGGTAATTGTTACATTTGCAAAAATTTTATTCCAAATAATATGAAATATTACAATAATATTCTTGAGACAATAGGAAATACTCCTTTGGTAAAATTGAACAAGACTTGTGAAGATATTACAGCAACAGTTTTAGCAAAAGTAGAAACCACTAACCCCGGAAATTCGGTAAAAGATAGAATGGCGCTTCAAATGATTGAAGATGCTGAAGCGGATGGAAGATTGAAACCTGGAGGAACAATTATTGAAGGGACTTCTGGAAATACTGGAATGGGCTTAGCTTTAGTTGCGATCATAAAAGGATACAAGCTAATCTGTGTTTTGAGCGATAAACAGTCAAAAGAGAAGATGGATATTTTAAGAGCGGTTGGTGCAGAAGTACATGTTTGCCCAACCAATGTCCCACCAGATGACCCTCGTTCATATTATTCTGTTTCTAAGAGCTTAGCGGAAACAACACCAAACTCTTGGTATGTTAATCAATACGATAACCCTTCAAATGCTAAAGCACATTATTTGAGCACTGGTCCTGAAATTTGGGAACAGACCGAAGGAAAAATAACACATTTTGTTGTTGGAGTTGGTACTGGAGGAACTGTTTCTGGAGTGGGAAAATATCTAAAAGAGAAAAACCCAGACATCAAAATTTGGGGAATTGATACCTACGGTTCCGTATTTAAAAAATACCATGAAACAGGAGTTTTTGATGACAACGAAATTTACCCATACATCACAGAAGGAATAGGAGAAGACATCTTACCTGAGAATGTGAATTTTGACATTATAGATAAGTTCGAAAAAGTAACCGATAAGGATGCAGCAGTTTGGCAAAGAAAATTAGCAAAGGAAGAAGGAATATTTGTAGGGAATTCAGCAGGGTCAGCTATAAAAGGGTTGTTACAGTTAAAAGATGAATTGACAGAAGATGACGTGGTTGTAGTCTTATTTCATGACCATGGGAGCCGTTATGTTGGTAAAATGTTTAATGATGATTGGATGAGAGATAGAGGGTTCTTAGATGAGGAAAAAACCAATGCATTGGATTTAATTAAAGATCATGCAGGGAAACATTTGGTTACGGTTACTCAGGATGACCCATTATCACAAGCGATATTGTTAATGAACCAATATGGTATTTCTCAAATACCTGTGGTTGGAGATGGTGGTTTTGCAGGTTCGTTAACAGATAATCATTTGTTTGCTAAGCTTTGTGAAAGTCCAGAATTGAAAGAGTTGCCTGTGAAAAATATCATGGAGCAAGCATTTCCAATAGTTAAAGAAGATACCTCAATAGAGAACATCTCTAAACAATTTCAGCAAGGAGCAAAAGCTGTTTTAGTTAATTTTGATGGGGATAAACATCATATCATTACACAGCAGGATATGATTAAAGCCATAGCTTAATGAGCTTAGCTAATACTCCACAACCGCCTTATTATGCTGTTATTTTTTCTTCGATAAGAGAAAATGATGATGTAGCATATCAAGTAATGGCTAAAAAAATGGATGAATTGGCGAAAATACAACCAGGGTTTTTAGGTTTTGAAACAGCCAGAGATCTATTAGGAGTTTCTGTTTCTTATTGGGACAGTTTAGCATCCATTCAGAAATGGAAGAGCAATGTAGATCATCAAGAGGCACAAAACAAAGGGAAATCGGATTGGTACAAGAGCTATAAAGTTAGAATAGCAAAGGTTGAAAGAGAATATTCTTTTGAAAAATAAGTTTGATTTCCAGTATTCCTGACGACTCAAAATTTTCTTAGTTTAAACGAAACTTTTTATTATCTTTAACGTTAATGATAGAGGTTTAATGCCGCTCACACCTAAACTACCTTACTTATGAACGCTATAGCTACAAAGATTGCAACGCTTGTTGCCAAAGAAAATGTCTCCCAATTAACTTTTCCAAAAAGTGATGTCCTACTTTCAGAAAATAAACAGTTAGAACGGAAGAGGAGAGTTGTTAGGGCCATGAAATTAGGAAATAACAAAAAATTCAAAGTCAAGATTATTTTTGAGGACATGGAAGGGTTAAAAAAAGTTGAAACTACTGTTTGGGGAGTGACAGAAAAAAACATCATTCTCAAACAAGGTACATTAATCCCGATAGAGAGAATTCATGAAATAAAATTTTATTGATATAACCAAAAGATACATCGAGACCGAAACTAAAAATTAGTTTCGGTTTTTTTATGTCTTCTAATTATGAATTTTTAACAGTTAAGATTACAATTATGTCCCAAAGCTTACCTTTTAGCTCCAATTAAAATCCCTATTTTTGGAATCCTATTATTATAATGAAGAATTGATGAAATTAGTTAAGAAATACTTCTTGTTACCAGTAGTTGCATTATTGCTATTGATTAGTGGCGCTGACGCTCAAATTAATTATCCAGAAGATAAGGTGAGTTGGGAGTTCAGTATTGAGCAAAATGGTTGTGATGCTACCATTGTAGGGAAAATAACCATGATAGAACATTGGCATGTTTATGCAGCTAATTTGCCCGAAGGATCATGGCTAATACCGGTGGAAGTGGAGCCAGAAGAGTCATCTAATTATGAAATTATAGGAAAAATTGTTGAGCCTAAACCAGAATTTTATGTTGATGACATAACAAAAGATGAAATCTACCAGCATTCTAAAACGATTACGTTAAGAAGGAAGATAAAAGTTTTGTCTGCTAATGACTTTACATTAAAAGGAAGGTTTTCATTTCAAACCTGTAAGGAAGAGGTAGATGGAGAGGCAGCTTTTTGTTTGCCACCTTATGATGCTGAGTTTAGTGTAAAAGTAAAAGGATGTGGAGACGTTAATTCAGAAAATGGAGATACCGTAGATACTGCGGTGGTAGTTGTTGAACCTGTCGATACTACTTCTAATAAATTAGAAATAAGTGAAATTATTCCAGGAATACCCAATATGGATTTGGAGCACCCTATAGGAGACTGTGGAGAAAAGAAGTCTATTAGCAATGTTTGGTTAGTCTTTTTATTTGGCTTTATAGGTGGTTTAATTGCATTGTTAACCCCTTGTGTTTTTCCAATGATACCACTTACGGTAAGTTTCTTTACAAAAGGGGACGGAGGCTCAAGTGGTATAGGTAAAGCAATCTTGTATGGCTTTTTCATCTTTCTTATTTATGCTTTATTAAGTGTCCCTTTTCATTTTAATGCAGACCCTGCCGTATTGAGTGAGGTAGCAACGAGTGTCTGGTTAAATGTTCTATTCTTTGTTGTCTTTGTTGTCTTTGCTATTTCCTTCTTTGGTTATTTTGAAATTACATTACCGAGCAAGTTTAGTAACAAGGCTGATTCTGCTTCAAACATAGGAGGAGTGTTAGGTATATTTTTCATGGCATTAACATTGGCTTTAGTTTCTTTCTCGTGTACAGGCCCTATTTTAGGTACCGTACTAGGAAGTGCATTAAAAAATGGACCTTGGCCAATTAGTGCTGCAATGAGTGGCTTTGGGATAGCATTAGGATTGCCGTTTGCGGTGTTTGCCGCTTTCCCAAGTTTTATGAATAAGCTACCTCAATCTGGAGGATGGTTAAATTCAGTTAAAGTAGTTTTAGGATTTGTTGAAATAGCGTTAGCGCTGAAGTTTTTATCCAATGCCGATTTAGTAGAGCAATGGGGTTTAATTAAAAGAGAAACGTTCTTTTTAATATGGACATTAGTAGGTGTAGGACTATCCTTTTATTTAATAGGTTGGATTAAGTTTCCTCATGATTCACCAATTGGTAAATTTTCAAAGTTTAGAATAATCTTTGCTTCGCTAATAATTGGTTTTACCATTTACATTGCACCTGGAGTGATGAAAAATTCACCATGGAATCATAACTTACTAAGTGGCTTTCCGCCACCTTCTTTTTACAGTTGGTATGATAACGATAGTTTTCATTCAGAGTTTACTGATTATGAATTAGCAATGGAAGAGTCAATAAAGCAGAATAAACCTTTGCTAATAGATTTTACAGGTTGGGCTTGTGTTAATTGTAGAAAGATGGAAGAAACTGTTTGGACAGATGAAGCAATTAAAGAAAAACTGGAAAAAGATTTTATTTTGGTTTCACTTTATGTCGATGATAAAGTTGAGCTTCCAGCAGAAAAACAGGGAGTTTTTGAATTCGAAAGTGAAGGAAAAAAGAGGGTAAAGAAAATTAGAACGATTGGTAATAAATGGTCAACGTTTCAGACCCATGTTTTTAACAACAACTCTCAACCTTATTATGTCATGTTGAGTCCAGATGGACATTTATTAGGAAATCCTATAGGATATACACCAGATGTAGATGAGTATAAGGATTACTTAAATTGTGGATTACAAGCGTTTCAAAGTATGGACTAGTTGATTGCTTTGTTAAAAAGCACATACCCAACCATTACAGCAACAACAGCTATTAATACCCAGTAGGTTCCTTTGAATAGTGCTTTATTCTTTTGGCTATCCTTATAGTATTGATACCCAATCATTATTATAAAACAGATAATAAATACTAAAGCGAAGATTAACTTACCTTTTGAAAACATATTTAGTGTTTAAAGTGAACAAAAATACGCCCAAAATTTTTACTGTCTTTATCTATTCTATGGTATTTATTTTTAATGTGGGATTGTTGTAAAAAGCGAATAACTTTCTTTTTGAGCTGACCAGAACCTTTACCAGGAATTATTTCTATGGTTTTAATTTTATTATCAATAGCCTCTATGATAATATCATTTAATGCTTTATCAATAAGGTGAGATTTATTATAAATGTCGTGAAGGTCGAGCTTTAATTTGCCCATTTGAAAAGTAAATTACCCAGCAGAGGATTCGGTAACAAGCCAATTTTTATCCTCTTTTTTCATGCTTACATTAATGGCAATTTTATCGGTTTTTCTAAAAACGGCTTTAATGGTAACCTCATTTTCTTTAAACTCCATAATTTCAAAAACAAAGTAGCTGTCTAAACTTCCTTTGTATATAGACTTGAAAGTTTCAAGCTGCGCTGGAGTCATTATTTTAACCCTTTTATTAAACTTAAAAACGATTAAGTTATTAGGGATTTTATCATCATTTAATATAATCAAAGGAGTTTCTCCCGATTTTTCTGATTCATTAAAATGTTTCTTTAAAGCATGCAAATCAATCGTTTTCTGGATGACAGTATTAATATCTCTTGAGCTTTGAGCAAAGAATACCACTGGGAGTAATACGGCTAATAATAGGATTAATTTTTTCATAACTAAAGGTTTATAGGTATCAGTCAAATATACGTAAAAAATCAAGTTTTGTTACATCGAGAAGGCTATAAAAGCAAAAAGTTAGACCAATCTTAATTTTTGGCAGACGTTTTGATATATTTTATTGATTAACAGAAAATATGTAATTTTAGAACCTAAAACTTTTTTGACCATGAAAAATAACAAACTAATAACCGTAATTACATTGACAACATTTTTAGTAATGTTTGGATGTAAAAAAGATGAAACAACCGTAGTGGATAATTCTACCATTTCTTCTAAAGACAATAGTGCAGCAGAAAATTTATTTGCAGACATTAAAAAAGTAGTTGAAGAGGCTGCTGATGATGAAGGGCAATCTGCAAGAACAGCGGGATCCTCAGCTTACTCCTTTGGTGGGTGTGCAACAGTTAGTATATCTCCAGCATGGGGTGATACAACTTGGCCAAAAGTAATGGAAATTGATTTTGGACCTACAAATTGTCAAGGAGCCTATGGTATTAATAGAAGAGGAAAATTAACCGTTACCCTATCTGACAGGTATAGAAATTTGGGAAGTGTTTTAACAGTTCAAACACAAAACTATCACATCAATGATGTAAAAGTTGAAGGAACAAAAACATTAACGAATGACGGATATAATGTCAATAACAATTTAGAATACATTGTAGATGTTAACAATGCAGTAATTACTTATACTGACAATACAACGTTGACATGGTCATCAACAAGAACGAATGAATGGATAGAAGGAGATTCTACAACTCTTTTTACCAACGGATTAGCTGGTATTTGTGATGATGTTTATTTGATAACAGGATCAGGAAGTGGAGTTAATAGAAATGGATTGGCTTATGCTGTAAATATAACTGCCCCATTAAGAAAAGAGGTTTGTTGTAGATGGGTTGTTAGTGGTTCATTAGATGTAGTTCCTCAAGGATTTGCTACAAGAACAGTAGATTTTGGGACAGGTGCTTGTGATAACCAAGCAACAGTAACCATAAATGGAAACGTCTATAACGTTCAGATGTGGTAGAACGAATTTAACTAAGATTTAAAAAGGGAACTACTACTTAGTTCCCTTTTTTATTTCATCAAATACAAATGTCTTTAACTCAGGAAAAAATGCGTTAAAATCAGCACTTAAAGAATCTTCTTTTTCTTTTAAAATAATATGAGCTTGAGCCATATTATTCTCATAGTTAGTTCTTTTCGATAAACCAGTTAATGCGCTATCAATACCTTTTATATTTCGGTAATTATATAACCAATTGCTCTTAGCCATAAAAGATAATCGAAGCTGACTTTTTGTAGGGAGATGTTTTAGGTTTTTGAATAATGTTTTATAAACAAAAATAGTAAAACCCTTGAGTTCATCTTCCGAATGAATCTCCCAATCTTTTGCTAAAAAATAGTCGTAAAACACATCCATAACTACAGGAGTATACTTTTTTTGATGGTGACGTATAATCCCTTTACTGTTAAAAACAATATCGTGACTATCGGTAAAATCATCAATTTTTCTGTGGAGTAATATTCCCTTTTGGATCTCTTCGGGGTAATTTAAATATGCCTTTCCTTTTACATCATCAGCAATATAATTACCTATTATTAGGTTTTCATCATAATCAGACAAATAAAAATGTGCTAAATAATTCATAAAAAAGCCTTTAGTGGATTAAATATACCACTGATGTAAAAAAGGTGTAAAGTTAACTCAAACATAAATACATTTGTTTACATATAAAAAAGAAAGAGATGAAAAGTATTTTAAGTGCATTATTAATAATTGTAGGATTAAGTGGATTTGGTCAAAACGATAAGTATCAATTTTATTTAGATTTAAATAAAATAAGCAGTGACCTTATTCAGGTGAGTTTAACGACTCCGGAAATTAAAACCGATAAAATCATTTATAACATCCCTAAGATAGTTCCGGGAACGTATCATATATATGATTTTGGACAATACGCAATGGATTTTGAAGCGTTTGATAAAGACGGGAGAAGCCTAAGTATAACTCAATTGGATAAAAACAGATGGGAAATTGAAAATGCAAAAATGCTAACAAAAATTAGCTATTGGGTAGAGGATACTTGGGATGCAAATGTGGATGAATTGGTTTTTGAACCAGGAGGAACAAACATTGAAAAAGATGCCAATGTCGTTTTAAACAACCATGGTTTCTTTGGCTATTTTGATGAGATGAAGCATTTAAAGTATGAGGTTAATGTTACTCGACCAGATAATTTCTACGGTTCAACAGGATTAACAACAATTAAAACCACAGGAAATGTAGATCAATTTACAACTGATAACTATATGGATTTAGTTGATGCTCCAATTATGTATAATGCACCAGATACCTTAACTTTTAAAGTTGGTGGTGCCGATATTTTAATTTCTGTTTATTCTAAAAATAAAGCAGCAACAGCATTAGAAATTTCTGAGGACATTAAAGAAATTTTAGAATTACAAAAAGATTATTTAGGAGGGACACTACCAGTAGATAAATATGCATTTATTATTTATTTATATGCAGGAGCAAGTGGTTCTGGAGGAAGTGGAGCATTGGAGCACTCTTACTCTTCGTTTTATTATTTACCAGAAATGCCGGCAGAACAGTTGTCTGGATTTATTGTTAGAGTTGCCGCGCACGAATTTTTCCATATCGTAACACCACTTAATATCCATTCAGAAGAAATTGGAGATTTTGATTATATCAACCCGAAAATGTCTAAACATTTATGGATGTACGAAGGAGTAACAGAGTACTTTGCTGGTCATGTGCAGGTTTATGGAGGGATGCAAACTCCAGAAGAATATTTAGGTGTAATTGAAGAAAAACTGGCTGGAGCAAATAGGTTTAAAGATAACCTTCCATTTACTGAAATGAGTTTAGGTTGTTTAGATGAACATGAAAGTCAGTATGGAAATGTTTACCAAAAAGGAGCATTAATAGGAATGTGTTTGGATATTTTATTGAGAGATCAGTCTAACGGTGAAATTGGAACTAAAGATATGATGGCAATGTTATCTAAAGAATATGGTAAATATAAATCATTTACAGATGATAAACTTTTTGATAAAATTGCAGAATTGTCTTCGCCAGAAATACGAGAGTTTTTCACTAAGTATGTTGAAGGAAAAGCGGAGCTTCCTCTTGAAGACGTTTTAAAAAGAGTTGGGGTTACTTTTAAGAAAGACATCACTGTTAAAGAAATAACTTTAGGAGGGATTTTGTTAAGTTATAATCCAGAGACCCAACGTTTATTTGTTGCTGATATGGGAAATGTAAATGAGTTTGGCAAGTCTATGGGGTATAAAACCAATGATGAACTTGTTGCTGTTAATGGTGTTAAAATAGACATAAGTAAAGTACAAGAACAGTTAGATGATTTTAAAAAGAATACTAAGCCTGGGGATAAAGTTGAAGTTGTAGTTTCAAGAAAAGAAAAAGGGAAATTGAAAGAGAAAAAAATGAAATCAAAAGCAATTTTAGTAGAAAAAAAGAAAAAATACTTAATTGAATTTAACGATAAAGCAACCGAAAAGCAATTACAATTAAGAAATGCTTGGTTAGGCCAAAAACAATAATTTGTAATTTTAGTTTTTTCATCGTTATTCTAACTGCATGCTCAATAAAAAAAGGTTATACTGGGGTTCTCAAATAGTAGGGTGGCTGCTGTATGCTTTTGTTGTTGGGGTCTTTAATATTTTAACAAACAAACCTTTAAGCGCGGAGTTAATTTATAGCTTATTGTCAATCTTTCTAATAGGCTTGTCAGTATCTCACGCATTTCGATTAATCATAATTAAATTGAATTGGATGAGGTTTAACATACCTCGTCTAATTCCAAGAATTCTATTAGGTACTTTAATTTCAGGGGTATTGGTTTACTTTTTAAAATCAATCATTATTGAACGATTAATTGTCCAACATGCCTATGAATTTAATCTAACAGAAGCATTTCCATCTATTATTAGCTGGACGTTGTTGTATCTGATCTGGTCATTACTTTATTTCTTATTCCATTTCGTAACCAACTATAAGAAAGAAGAGATAAAGAATTTAAAATGGCAAGCAGCTAAGAATGAAATAGAATTAAATAAACTGAAATCTCAGTTAAATCCCCATTTCATATTTAATTCGATGAATAGTATAAGGGCTTTGATAAATGAAGACCCAACATTAGCAAAGGAAGCGATTACACAATTATCTAATGTGCTTAGAAATTCTTTATTGATGGGGAGGCAAAAGTTAATCTCTTTGGGCGATGAAATGAAATTGGTAAATGATTATTTAGGGTTAGAAAAAACAAGGTTCGAAGAGCGGTTAACCATTAAAAGAAATATAGAAGTTGAGACAGAAATGTTTTTATTACCTCCACTAATGATTCAAACCTTAGTAGAGAACGGGATTAAGCATGGAACCTCTAAATTGCCTGAAGGCGGTACCATTGAAATTAATTCATCAATAGAGAAAGATCAACTTAAAATTGTTATTTACAATAGTGGATTTTATGATAAAAACATGAAATCGGAGACTGGATTTGGGCTTGTAAATACAGTTCAACGGTTAAAACTTATGTACGGAGGAAAAGCGATTTTTGAGATAGTTAATGAAGATAACAGGGTTAAAACATTGCTTTTAATTCCTAAAGAAACAATTTTATAATATTTTGATATGAAGGCGATTATAGTTGATGACGAAAGATTAGCAAGAAATGAACTAAAGAGTTTGTTAAACGAATTTCCTAATGTGGAGATTATAGAGGAATGCGATAGTGCAGAATCTGCAATTGTAGCCGTTGATAAATTGAAACCAGATGTAGTCTTTTTGGACATACATATGCCTGGTAAAGATGGGTTTGGAGTGTTAGAAGAATTGGATTACATGCCACATGTAATTTTTATTACGGCTTATGATGAATATGCCATAAAGGCATTTGATGTGAATGCTTTAGACTACTTATTAAAACCAATTCAGACAGATAGGTTAAAAGAAGCAATAGATAAAATTAAAGATGAAAAAATAGAACCAGTTTCAGATTCTGATAAATTGGGGTTAAGCAACCAAGTATTTGTTAAGGATGGTGATAAATGCTGGTTTGTAAATTTAGCAGATGTGCCTATGTTTGAGTCTGAGGGAAACTATGTGAGGGTATATTTTAATGGAAATAAGCCACTAATTTTAAAATCATTAAATAATCTGGCGAACAAATTGGATGAAAACGTTTTTTTTAGAGCAAACCGCAAATTCATTATCAATTTAAACTGGATTGATAAGATAGAAAGTTGGTTTAATGGAGGGTTGATGGTAAAGCTCAAAAATGGAGAGCAGGTAGAGATATCAAGGCGGCAAGCAAGTAAATTAAAGGAAATGAAGAGTTTATAAAGAAAACCCCTGTTTATCTACTGTTAAATGTATTTTGTCTTACAATTACGCTAATACGTATAATATTTTAACCATTGTATTGAATTTATTCAGATATTGATTATTCAATTAAGAATAAAATGGAAAAAATTAGAATAGAACCAACAGATGTTTCACCAGAAGTTATCTTCGATATTGAGAATAATAACTTCTCCATTAGAGGTAAATCTGTAGTTACAGAAGTGGATAGTTTCTATACACCGTTAATAGAATGGTTAGAAAATTCACAAGAAAATCTCACTGACAGAGTTGATTTCGTTTTTGATTTGGAGTATTTCAATATTTTTTCTTCTAAAAGAATTTTATTCATTCTTTATAAACTAAGTGATTTAAAAATAGCTGGTGCTGATATTAATGTTATATGGCATTTCTCTATGGAAGATGACGATATGAAGGAAGTGGGAGAAGATTTTGCCTGTATGGTAAACCTGCCTTTTGAATTTATTAGTAATGCCATGTACCCTGAATTAGTTTAATTCCCAATATTTTAGTTCTACCTTAATTTTATTGCTCATTTTTGCAGCGACAAACTGTAACAAGGAATTTTTTTATAAAAATTAGAACAATGAAAAATATATCTTTAGGATTAAATGCCGTATTAGTAATTGCTGTGGCAATATTGTATTACATGCAATTTTCTGGTGACACTGTAGTTGAAGAAGACGCAGCAACAGATGAGGTAGAGGTAGTAGACGTTGAAGAACCTGTTGATATTGAGAAAATAGCATCAAACATCGGATACATTGATGTAGATTCTATGCAGCAAGAGTATAAGCTATACGATGAGTTGTCAAATAAACTTAAAGCAAGAGAAAAAAAGTATGAAAAAGAGTTGAATTCAAAATCTACTGCATTTGAGAAAAAAGTAATGGAATTTCAACAAAAGGCTCCAACAATGACTCAGTTTGAAGGGCAAACAAGGCAAAAGGAGCTGGCAGAGGAAGAGCAAATGCTTTACAAAATGAGAGATGACTTTGCTGTTAAATTTCAGGACGAACAAATTAAATTGAACGAAGAACTTCAGACTAAAATCAAAGGATATATTAAAGAATACAATGCCGACAAAAAATACGACATCATCATTGGATCATCAAGGTTGGGAAATATGGTGCTTTATTTTGATGAAGGAATAAACCTTTCTAAAGATATTGTAGAAGGACTCAACGAAGAATACGATAAAAAGAAAGCTGAGAAAAATAAGAAGTAATGCTAATTGCTCAAGAAAAGAAGAAGACCAACATTGCAGAATACATTCTGTACATGTGGCAAATAGAGGACATTATTCGCTCCCATCATTTTGATTTAACACAAATAACAGAGACAGTTATTACTAAGTTTAATGCACCAACTGAAGTTCAGTATGATATGAAGCTTTGGTATCAGAATTTGATTGAACAAATGATGAAAGAGGGCATTTCCGATAAAGGCCATCTTAGCTTTACAATGAAACACATGGAGGAATTAAATAACCTTCATAACTCCTTATTAACCACCATGCAAGATACGAAATACCAAGAAGCCTATCTTGTAGCAAAAGATGGGATTAACAATTTTATGATTAAATCTGGTGGTGAATCAAGAAATGAAATACATGCATGTTTAAATGGCTTGTATGGCTACCTGTTGTTAAAACTTAAAAGAGCTGAAATCAGTGCTGCAACTAAGGAAGCGATGAATTCATTTAGCAAGTTATTGGCTATTTTGGTTGAACGATACAATCAACTACAAAAAGGTGAGCTAAAGTTTCCAAAAGAAAAAAGCAACTAATTACAACATTTTTAAGTCTTATACGTAGTATATTTGCTGCTATACACTGGTTTTGAAAAAGTTAGGATTAATATTATTGTTACTTATTGGATTTACAAAAGTCCATGCGAATTGTGCTACAGGTATAGTTCCTGTTCCTGTAGTGGATAGTGTCACCGTAGACTTGGCTGGTAATATTACCATATGTTGGCAACCAATTGTTGACCCTGATTTAGAATTCTACACCATTTTCATGGTGAACCCTTTAACTGGAGCTAATGATAGCATAGATTCTGTTGCTATAGGTACAACTTGTTATACCATTCCTTCAGGAAGTAATAATTCTGACAATGAATCAATAGAATTAGGAGTAGTAGGAGTGGATATTTGTAATAATAATAGTGCAGTTGGTGCAAATTATCATAATACGATGTGGTTGAGGTATACATTTGATGTCTGTAATGCAAGTGCATCTTTGGTATGGAATGATTATGACGATTTTACATCTGGACCAAATGTACTTTATAGTATTTACGTAAGTGTTAATGCGGGGCCTTATACATTGGCCGGAACATCACTTACACCTAATTATACCTATACCGGAATAACACAAGGCCCTACATACGATTTTTATGTGATGGCTGTGGAAAATATTGGAGCAGGACCTTACAGTTCTTCCTCTAATGATGTGAACGTTCCAACGTCTACTTTTTTAAAAATCCCAGCATTCAATTACTTGTATTCAGCTACTGTGGTTGATTCTACAGAAATTAGTTTGCAATTTTATGTAGATACTGTGGCAGACATTAGTTCTTATAACATTAAAAGAGCAACAAGTTTAGGTGGGCCTTATACCAATGTTGGTTCGGTTACAGCTTTTACTGGAATGAACCCCTTGGTTCAATATACTGATAACAGTGATGTAGCAGCAAACAGCACGTATTACTTTTACATCGTGGAAACAGTGAATACTTGTGGTGTTGCTGGAAATCCTTCAAATATTGGAAGAACAATTTGGCTTGATGTTACATCAAATGATTTAGAAGCTTCAAACACACTGACCATTACCCCTTATGAAGGGTGGTTAGGGAATGTTAAACAATATGATGTCTATAGAGCAGTTGCTGGTGTTTGGGAATCTTCTCCAGTAGCAACTTTGCCAGCATTTACTGACACCCTGATTTATGTGGATGATATTACGGATGTTTTTAGGGGAGACGGAGAGTATTGTTACAAAATTATTGCAACAGAAAATTTGGTTGCTCATGTTGGTGGTTTGCCAGAAGCTACGAGTATTTCGAATGAGGCTTGTACTTTACATGAACCATTACTATATGTGCCAAATGCCTTTGCCCCACCAAGTCCTTATAACCCTGAATTTAAGCCAATTTTAACTTTTTCAGCTCCTGAATCTTATTTATTTCAGATCTATAATAAATGGGGGCAGAAGATTTTTGAAACGAATGATGTGAATGAAGCCTGGAATGGTAGAATGCACAACACAGGAAAAATGAGTCAAGTAGATTCTTATGTCTATGTCATTAAATTCACATCAGCGAAAGGAGAAGAGTTTTCCAAAAGAGGAGTGGTAACCTTAGTCAATTAATCGCTCGGGATGAGCATAACAAGTAGCTTTATGCTCCCTGCAAAATCCTAACAATGTAATTCCAAGTTCTTTAGCAAAGTCTACAGCTAAAGTAGATGGTGCAGAAACAGCAGCTAATATTGGAATTTTTGCAGCAAACGCTTTCGAAACAATTTCATAGGAGATTCTTCCGCTTACAATTAAGCATTTTGCTTTATTTAATTGTTGTTCATTAATTAAATGACCAATTACTTTGTCTACAGCATTATGTCTTCCTATATCCTCTCTAATGGATAGTAATTCTATGTCATTTGAAAAAGCAGCAGCGGCATGAGAACCACCAGATTGATCGAATGTGGGTTGACCTTTTTCCATGGCATTAAACATTTTAAAGAGGTCCTTAACGTTTAATTTAATTCCATTTTTTAATTTCTGACTGTTGTCAATATTTTCCAATTCTTTTTTGCCACAAATCCCACAAGAGGAAACAGACAATAAATTTCGACTGTTAGAATAACCATCACTTAGCAATTCTTTGTCAATGGAAAGATTAGCTTCTATTATTCCTTTCTCTTCATTTTCAGAAAAGTGAATAGTTAGTTTTTCATCAGCTTTATATATATCTTCAGAATACAATAGTCCTCTAACTAAATCTTCATCATGACCCGGAGTTCGCATGGTAATGGTAAACGTTTCGGAGTTGATTGCAATTTGAAGTGCTTCCTCAACAGTTAAATTATCATCAACGATTAGCCTGTTATCTCCACAAAACTTTTTCCCCTGATAATTTTCAATTGCCATTTTAGAAATTTAAATAAAAATCTTGGGTTAAAGATATGTATTCTTTCGTGTAATGATGTCTTGTATCTGTTTCAATTGTAAGAACCTCTTTTGCAATGTTTCCTTTAATGAATGAGAATTCCATCAGAACACGTTTAGCAGGTTTCGTCAAGTTGGGTTGAACAGTACACTCTCTACTCAAAAACAAATTTTTACCCTCTACCATTTTAATAAATTGTTTCGCTTCTACAATAGGTAAAATCAATGAGAAAGTTCCATCAGGCTTTAGTAATGTGCTTACAACACTGATTAAATCAGAAAATGATAATTTATCTGTATGCCTTGCGTTATTCCTTTCTATATTTGATGCTTTAGTAGAGGCGATGAAAAAAGGAGGGTTGCTTATGATAACATCGTATTTCTTGCTGGGGTGATAATGTTGAATAGAACTATGGTATGCATTAATTCTGTTTGACCAATTGCTGTTGTTAATGTTTTCAATAGCTTGATTGTAAGCATCGCTTTCTATTTCTACAGCATCAATTTGGGCAGATTGGGTTCGTTGTGCCAGCATCAATGCAATTAAGCCTGTTCCTGTTCCAATGTCCAAAATATTGCCCTCATCAATGCTTGACCAAGCACCCAATAAAACACCATCAGTGCCCACTTTCATTGCGGTAGCATTTTGTTTTACTGAGAATTGTTTGAATTGGAAAGCATTCATAATATTGCGGTAGTTACTGTAGGTGAATAGTTTCTACTTTCCACAAACCTTCACTATCTTTTGTCAAATTGACCATAGCATCAGGATTATCTTTTTCTACTCTTACTGAAAAAGTTAATTCAGAATTATTTTGAGTAATAGTGCCTGCTGTCATAAAACCAAAACCATAAATTTCACCATACCTTAATTGATATTCTTCAGAATTAAGAATGTATTCCGTAGCAACTTTGTACGAATCAGAGTTTTGAAATAGATAATTCATACTTGATATTATTAACATTCCCCAAAGACCACAAAATGCCCAAAAGACAACAACAATATTGGCAATAATATAGCCGTTATTGTGTTTTCTTTTTTTCTTTTTTGTTGATAGAATTAGTATTCTTATGGCAAGTAATTCTAATCCGATGAAGAACATCCATAGACCTAAATAAATAATGATAATAGGAATAGATACATTAGAATAGAATAAGATGAAACCTATAATGGTAACAGTTAACCCAATTAAAGTTGCTGTTTTGCTAATCTTTTTAAATGTTTCCATTTAGATGTTTAGGGTTTAATTTACTCCAAATATAAATCAATCAATCCATCTGGAGTAATGACTTCGATGATTTGATTGGTTCTATCTACATTTGCAATAATATCATCAGCTATAGGAATTAAGATTTCCTTTTTATCAGCATTAATGACCTCGAAAATAGCTTGTTTGGGGTAATTTAATATTTGGTTGAGTTGTCCAACTTCTCCAAGGTTTGTATCTACAATTTTAAAATTGGCCACTTCATGGTGGTAAAAGTGTTTGCCATTTAGTGTTGGTAAAGTATTGATTGGAATGTAAATGGATTTCCCAATTAATGATTTTGCAACCATCATGTCATCAACATCATCTAATTTGATGCGTAAAGCATCATTATTTTGAAATTGAGATTTAGTTATAAAAAAAGGAATCAGTGATGTATCCTTTTTATTCATTTGGATAAACACTGATTCCAGTTTTTTGCATTCTTCAAGAAAATCTACCTCTAATTTAAGAGTAAGCTCTCCTTGTTTTCCATGAACTTTAGAAGTGTAGCCTAAATAATAGCACTCATATAAATTCATAAGAATTTATATTACTCAGCTTTTGCTTCAGCTTCAGATTCGTCTGCTTTTTCTTCTGCAGGAACTTCCTCTTTTGCTTCTTCAGCAACAGGAGTTTCCTCTTTTGCTTCTTCAGCAACAGGAGTTTCCTCTTTTGCTTCTTCAGCAGCAGGAGCTTCTTCTTTTGCTTCTTCAGCAACAGGAGCTTCTTCTTTTGCTTCTTCAGCAACAGGAGCTTCTTCTTTTGCTTCTTCAGCAGCAGGAGCTTCTTCTTTTGCCTCTTCAGCAGCAGGAGCTTCTTCTTTTGCTTCTTCAGCAGCAGGAGCTTCTTCTTTTGCTTCTTCAGCAACAGGAGCTTCTTCTTTTGCCTCAGCAGCAGCAGGAGCTTCTTCGGTCGATGCAGTTTCTGCATCAACAGCAGGAGCATCTTCTCCAGCAGCTTCAGCTTCAGCTTTTTCAGCATCAGCAGCGGCCGCAGCAGCCATTTCAGAAGTTTTTGTTAAAATTTCTGCAGCTTTTTTCTTTTTTGCTTCAGTTTCAGCAGCCAATCTAGCTTTTTCGGCATCAGCAGCAGCTTTAGCTAAGCTATCTTTTTTACCATCAACTTTAGCTTCTTTTTCTTTTAACCAAGCTTCAAATTTTTTGTCAGCTTGTTCTTGAGTTAACGCACCTTTTAAAACTCCTCTGTCAAGGTGGTCTTTGTGCATTACTCCTCTGTAAGAAAGTAAAGCTCGACATGTGTCAGTAGGTTGAGCACCTTCTTTTACCCAATATAGGCATCTGTCGAAATTAATGTCAATTGTTGCAGGGTTGTCGTTTGGGTTGTAAGTACCTAGTTTTTCAATAAACTTCCCATCACGTGGGGCACGAGCATCCGCTACAACTACATGGAAGTACGCGTACCTCTTTTTACCATGTCTCTGTAATCTAATCTTTGTAGGCATTTTCTAAAATTTAATTATTAAATATTTTTAAGCCTGCAAATGTACTAAATTGTTTTAAATAACAATACTCTTGAGTGTTTTAGTTGCCCAAATAAAAAAGGGGCTCAATTGAGCCCCTTTTTATCATCCAATGCATATGGAATTAATACCCAAAAATCTCTTCTAAAGTTAATTCTTGAAATTCTCCCATTTCTTTTAAAACATCCATGTCAACTAACTCTTTGTTCCCAATAACCAGGTAAGTATAGTTTCTTCCTTTGATGTTATTGTTAAAGAATATTTTTAAATCTTTCAATTCTAAGGTTTTAATTTGAGGATAGATTTCTTTTTTCAAATCATAATCCCTACCCATTTCTTTAGCAGATAAGTAACGCCAAAATAAACTTGACCGTTTAGTTCTTGAAGTTTCAATTTTCTTCAATGCCGCCATTTTAGAATCTTGAAATTGATCCTCGACTTCTGGCATGTCATTCATCAATTCCATAATGGCAATTTTTGCATCACTTAACTTGTCTACTTGTGTTCCAACATAAGCCCTAACATAATGTGATTTGTTGGCTTTTCTTGGGGTTGTGAAAACAGAGTATGCAGAGTAAGCCAATGCTTTCGATTCTCTAATCTCCTGAAAAATAATGGAAGATAATCCTGAACCAAAATACTCATTAAACACATTAGTTGTTGCGGCAAAATCTTTGTTGTAAGTGCCAGCATTAGAAAGCATCATTACTTCTGATTGGACCATGTCATAGTTCACAAAATAAACCTTGTTGCTTTCCATTTTTAATTCTGGAAATTCTTTCGCAGCAATTAACGGAGTTAATTTCTCAGGTGTTTTATGATTTTCATTTAACAAGGTTTTTACCTCTTCGATGTCTTTTCTTCCATAATAATAAATGTAATGTTCATAAGAAGTTAACCCTTTAATTTTAGTGATAAGGTTATTGACGTCTAAAGAGGTTAATTCCTCTTCGCTGAAAATATCTTTAATTGGACCATTGGCACCATACTGACCGTAATTCATCATTCCACCATAGAGAATTGCCCCTTTAGATAACTTAGTGTCTGCTCGGTCCTTAATAATGTCTTGAACAATGTTGTCAAATGCTTCTTGGTTAGGTTCTACGTTTGCAAGGATATGTTCAAATAATTTGATTCCTTCTTCTAAGGATTCATCCAATCCAGCTAAAGTTACATACACTCTTTCATCGGCAGCGTAAACACTATATGTCAATCCAAGCTTAAATAATTCTAATTGCAGTTCATTAGCAGAGTACTTATTTGTTCCTAAGTATTCTAAATAATCAACAGCCAATGCCATTTCTTTATCACTATAAGAACCCATGTCTAAAATATAATTTAGACTGAATGTTTCGTTGGTAGTATTTTCCACATAATATAGCGGCACACCTGAACTCAAGTTGCTTTCCTTTATTTCAGATTTATACTCATCAAAAACAGGAGTCATTCTTGTAGATTCCATCTTTTCAAAATTGTTTGCAAAAACTGAAGCCGTATCTCTATTTAGTTGTACCTGAGTAATTGCTGGTTTCTCAACTTTAGGGTTGTTGGCATTGCCAGTTTCTTTATATACAACAACATAATTATTTTTAAAATATTTATTGGCAAAGGCAATGATGTCTTTTTTGGTAACCTTTTTTAGTTTCTCATTTTCGTTTACAACATCCGCCCAGTCTAAATCCATAATAAAAGCATTGGTCATTACTCCAGCTCGCACAGAATTATATTGGTTGGCTTGTTGTTCTTGTAGCTCAAAATCTTTGACAATAGCAGGCAGCATCCACTCTTCAAAATCACCGGCTTTAACTTTTTCCACTTCTGCTAATAACAAGTCTTTTACTTCTTCTAACGATTGTCCATCTCTTGGGTTTCCTGATAATTCAAACGCGGTGTAATCTTTCATAACATCTGCACCAGAAGAAGCATCTAATACCTTTTGTGCTTTAACCAAGTTCAGATCAATTAGTCCGGCTTGACCATTGTTTAATAAACCGTCAAAAAGCTGAACCATATGAATATCTTCATTTTTTATTCCTGGTAATCGGTAACCAATATTTACCCAGGCAGCATCACTTCCTTTCACAGTAACGTATTCTGGTTCAGTTATTTCATCTTCAACAGCTGGAACAAATTTTGGAACTTCTTTCCTTTTGTAATCACCAAAATATTTTTGAATCAAATCAACCGTATTGTCCGGATCCAAATCCCCTGAAAGAATAATGGCCATATTATTTGGCACATACCGTTCATTAAAATATTGATGAATTTTCTCCATAGAAGGATTTTTTAAATGATCACTTGTTCCTATTGTAGTTTGCGTTCCGTAAGTGTGTTTTTTAAACAAATGTGCTGACATCGTTTCCCATGCCAACCAATAATCGCTGTCTTTACCTCTATTGTATTCTTCGTAAACAGCTTCCAATTCTGTATGAAATAATCTTAACACTAATTCACTAAATCTTTCAGATTCGATCGATAACCATTTCTCAAATTCATTGGATGGAATGTCATTGATGTAAACCGTTTGTTCTACAGAAGTATATGCATTCGTTCCTTTAGCACCTATAGAACTAATCATCTTATCATACTCATTTGGAACAGCAAACTTTGCAGCTTCTCCAGAAAGACTATCTATTAAATGGTAAATTGCTTTTCGCTCAACCTCATCAGTTACGCTTCTTCTTTTCTCATACAAATCAGAAATTTGCTTTAAGATTACTTTCTCTTCTTCCCAATTAATGGTTGCAATTTCCGAGGTGCCTTTAAAAACCATGTGTTCTAAATAATGGGCCAGTCCAGTAGCATCAGAAGGGTCTTGTTTACTACCCGTATTTACAGCAATATTTGTTTGAATTCTTGGCTCATCTTTGTTTACAGACATGTATATTTTTAGGCCATTATCTAACGTGTAGATAAACGTATTTAATACATCACCTTCAACAGTTTCGTAATCATATTTATAGTCTTTTTTTGTTTCGGTATCCCCACCACATGACAAGATAAAAAATACGATGGTAACTAATGCTAATGCTTTGAATTTCATGATTTTTTAGTTTTAATATATTTAAGAGTTAAGCATACCCGATGTCCATGTCCAGCTTTTCGACAAGTTGTTTTAGGTTAGGATTTCTTTCGCTCATTTTAGTGAATTTTTCTTGAGGAGTATATGCTTTTTTCAATTTCACATCCTTATTAACTTCTGTCACTACTTGAATATTGTAGTTGACCAATTCTTTTCTGACAAATTCTAAAAAATCCGATTTTTGAGCAATAAATTCATCTTCCAATGCTTTGTTTTCGATTAAAAGATGGATGGTATCTTCTTTGACTTCTGGTACAATTTCAAAAATTGAAGCTAAACTATCCTTCCCCTTTTCTTGAAGAAGAATTTTATAATCGTTTAATATTTCAGCAAATTTTTCGGGAGTATAAGCTTCTGTTGGTTTGTTAGAAATGACAACATCAGCTTCTTTATTCTCTTCTTTCGCAATAGAAGGGTTAATTGAAATGGAATCTGAAAAAGCAAGGTTAGTGCCTCGTTTTAAAGTAGTTTCAGAAACTGGTTTGGTTTCTTCGATTGTTTTTTCTACCGTTTCAGTTTTGTTCGAACTATCAACTTGTTCCGTAGTTTTAATAGGTGACTCTTCTTGGAGGACAGGTTTCGTTTCGGTTGGTAGTTCTTCAGTAGCAGAAAGGGCAGGTTCAATAGGTTTGGGGTCATCTTCTTTTACTTGGTTAATTTCTACTTCGGGAATAGCGTAACTAACAGTTGATTTTTCAATTGCTGCATCTAAGGCAGGATTTTTACTTTGCTCTATATCCACATTTGGTGCGGAATCTATTTTTTGACTTGTATTACGGGTTTTCCCAATAGGGATGTTAATTATGGGCTTTTTTTTTTCAGCAGATTGGTCATCAATTGAACAAAGCTGCATGAGCATTACTTCAACCAATAAACGCTGGTTTTTACTCAGTTTATACTGAGTGTCTGTTTTGTTCGTAATGTTTAAGAATGAAATTAATTGGCTGGTATTAGAAGCCTTTGATTGTTCAACATACCGCTCTTTAATAGTTGCACCAACTTCCAACAGTTCAACAGTCTTTTCATCTTGACAAACCAATAAGTTTCTTAAATGTTCAGCTAAACCATTGATAAAATTATGACCATCAAAACCATTGTTTAGTACTTCATTAAACAATAATAAGGAATCAGCAACATTATTAGATAAGATGGAATCCGTTACCTTAAAATAATAATCATAATCAAGGATGTTTAGGTTTTCAATAACATCTTGATAGGTAATTGTTTCCCCAGAAAAACTGACTATTTGGTCAAACATAGACAATGCATCTCTCATTGCACCATCAGCTTTTTGTGCAATAATGTGTAGTCCATCTGCTTCTGCTGATACATTTTCTTTTTGAGCAATCCCAGAGAGATGATTAGCAATGTCATCGATTCTAATTCTGTTAAAATCAAAAATTTGACACCTGGAAAGTATGGTTGGGATTATTTTGTGTTTTTCTGTAGTGGCTAAAATAAAGATAGCATGCTTAGGTGGCTCTTCTAATGTTTTTAAAAATGCATTAAAAGCTGCTTGTGAGAGCATATGAACCTCATCTATTATGTAAACTTTATGAGTTCCAATTTGAGGAGCAAACCGTACTTGTTCAATTAAACTTCTTATTTCGTCAACACCGTTGTTTGATGCACCATCCAATTCATGAATGTTTAACGAACGACCTTCATCAAAAGATTTACAGGATTCACATTCGTTACATGCTTCAATGGTTGATGTTATGCTAAAACAGTTAATGGTTTTGGCTAATATCCTAGCGCAAGTGGTTTTACCGACACCTCTTGGCCCACAAAATAAAAATGCTTGTGCTAAGTGTTGGTTTTTAATGGCATTCTTTAATGTAGCTGTAATGGAAGTTTGCCCAACAACAGAATCAAATGTTGCAGGTCTGTATTTTCTTGCAGAAACAATGTAATTTTCCATACTACTCTAAAAGTGAAACAAATATAAATTTATTTAGTGTTTGGTTTTTGCATTTATGAGAATTTATTTTTTAACAATATGGATTGCATTGATGTGGAGGTTTTTAGAGTGAAGATGTGACCTGAAAAATCTTTATTCTCAACTGTTTGCTAATCAATATAAATTCTTTATTTTTGCCGTCCTTTAAAAAATTAAAGGATTAACTAAAAATAAATTGGAAATGACAAAACGTTATGAAACTGTCTTCATCTTAACTCCCGTTTTATCTGCAGAGCAGGTAAAGGAGACAGTTGTAAAGTTTAAAAAATCTTTGAAGGATGCTGGCGCTAAGCTGACGCATGAAGAAGATTGGGGGTTAAAAAAATTGGCTTACCCAATTCAAAAAAAATCAACAGGTTTTTACCACTTGTTTGAGTATGAGATGGAAGGCGAAAAAATTGGCAACATGGAAGTAAACTTAAAAAGAGACGAAAAAGTGATGCGTTTCTTAACAGTTTCTTTAGATAAGCATGCCATCGCTTTCGTTGAATCTAGACCTCAAAGAAAAAAGTAAACCTTAAGTTTAACCCATTAAAAATTAGAAACCATGGCTGAAAATACATCAGAAATTAGATATTTAACTCCTCCTAACATTGAATTGAATAGAGAGAAGTATTGTAGATTCGAAAAAAACAGAATCAAATACATTGACTATAAAGATGAAAAATTCTTATTGCAATTCGTAAATGAACAAGGTAAGTTGTTACCGAGAAGAATTACAGGTACATCTTTGAAGTATCAAAGAAAAGTTTCACAAGCAGTAAAAAGAGCAAGACACTTGGCATTAATGCCTTACGTTGCTGATATGCTTAAATAATTTAGGAGGATCTTAAAATGAAAGTAATATTAAAAGAAAATATAGAACACTTAGGATTTAAAGATGAAGTAGTTGAAGTAAAAAACGGATACGCTAGAAACTTCCTTATTCCTAAAGGAGTGGCTGCATTAGCTACTGATTCAGCAATAAAAGTGTTAGAAGAAAACCTAAGACAAAGTGCTGTTAAGAATCAAAAAATTCAAGACGAAGCTCAAAAAACTGCTGATGCATTAAATGAGATGGTGGTGAAAGTTGTGGTTAAAGCTGGAGAGAAAGGAAAAATATTTGGTTCTGTAACAACTACTCAATTAGCAGATGCTATTAATAAAGCAGGCCATAAAGTTGACAAGAAGTACATCAAAATTAAAGGAGAAGCAATTAAGAATGTAGGTTCTTATGAAGCAGGAATTAGATTACATAAAGATGTTGATGCTTTAGTTAAGTTTGATGTGATTGCTGATAAGAAGAAAGAGAAAAAATAATTAACGTATAGTTAGTTAAAAAGCCCAACTCAAATTGGGCTTTTTTTATGCCCTATTTTTTGTGAATCTGTTTGTATAACTAATTTATTTAGCTATATTTGCACGAACAAAATAAAAGAGGAAAATTAGAGGGAACGAAAAGTTCCCTTTTTCTTTGGAAAAAAATGATAACAAAACAACAAGTACAAGATTTAATAAAAGATAAGCTTAAAGAGAATGATTGTTTTGTTGTTGAGCTTGAGATTGGAGAAGGAAATGCCATTTCGTTAGAGATTGATAGCTTAAAAGGGATTACGGTTCAGGACTGCATGAGTTTCAGTAGAGCAGTAGAACATAATTTAGATAGGGAAATTGAAGATTTTGAGCTACAAGTATCTTCGCCTGGGTTGGATAAGCCTTTTAGAGTAAAGGAACAATACCAAAAGAATGTTGGTAGAAATGTGAAGGTAGTTCCGGTTGATGGAAATGTTGTTAAGGGGGAATTGAAAGAAGTAAATGAAAATGACATTATGGTTGAATATTCCTACAAGGAAAAGATTGAAGGAAAGAAGAAAAAACAAACCATAATCAAACAAGAGAAAATAAATTTTAATAATATAAAAGAAACAACGGTAATTATATCGTTTAAATAAACCAAAAAATGGAAAGTTTAAGTTTAATAGATTCGTTTCAAGAATTTAAAGAATTCAAAGACATTGATAGAGCAACGTTAATGAATATCTTAGAAAGTGTTTTTAGAAGTACTATCAAAAGGAGATTTGGAGATGATGAAAATTTTGATTTTATCGTAAATGTTGATAAAGGAGATTTAGAGATTTGGAGGAATAGAGAAATAGTTTACGATGGAGAAGTTGAAGATGAGAATAAAGAAATTTCTTATTCTGATGCAATTTTAATTGAACCAGATTTTGAAATCGGTGAAGAGGTATCTGAAGAAGTGAAGATGGAAGATTTCGGTAGAAGAATTGTTTTATCATTAAGACAAAATTTAATGTCTAAAGTGATGGAGTTAGAGAAGGATAACATCTATTCTCAGTATAAAGATAGGGTTGGAGATTTAATTACTGGTGAAGTTTACCAAGTTTGGAAAAGAGAAATGTTAATCTTGGATGATGAAGATAATGAATTAATTCTTCCAAAAACAGAGCAAATCTCTAACGATAGATTTAAAAAAGGAGATAGTGTAAGAGCAGTTGTTGTGAAAGTTGAAATGAAAAACAATAAGCCGTTAATTATTTTGTCAAGAACGTCTCCGTTGTTTTTAGAGCGTTTATTTGAATTAGAAGTTCCTGAAATTTATGATGGATTAATTACAATTAAAAACATTGTGAGAGAACCAGGAGAGAGAGCAAAAGTAGCTGTTGAATCTTATGATGACAGAATTGATCCTGTTGGAGCTTGTGTTGGAATGAAGGGGGCAAGAATTCATGGAATCGTTAGAGAGCTAAGAAATGAGAACATTGACGTAATTAATTATACTAATAATACAGAGTTATTCATTCAACGATCATTGAGTCCAGCAAAAATCACTGCGATTAAATTAGATAGAGATAAATTAACTGCTGAGGTTTTTCTTAAGCCAGATCAGGTTTCATTAGCGATAGGTAGAGGAGGGTTTAATATTAAATTAGCTGGTAAATTAGTAGGATACGAGATTGATGTTTACAGGGATGTAGATGAGCAAGATACAGACGATGTCGCATTGGATGAATTTACTGATGAAATAGAAGATTGGGTTTTAGTTGAATTGAAATCTGTTGGATGTGATTCTGCAAAAAGTGTGTTGGAACATTCTGTAGATGAATTGGTAAAAAGGACTGATTTGGAAATTGAAACCGTTGAAGATGTAATGAATATCTTGCAACAAGAATTTGAAGATTAGTAAACCTTACTTAAGGTTATTAAAAGAAATTATATACTTTAGTATTATATACTGATAGAAATAAAGAGTAAAATAGCAAATGGCTGGAGGAAAAATAAAACGATTAAGCAAAATAGCTAGAGAGTTTAATGTTGGGATACAAACCCTTGTTGAGTTTTTGGCGTCAAAGGATATTAAGATTGAAAGCAATCCTAATACAAAAATTGATGCTGAAATTTACAGCGTACTGCTTGCTGAATTTCAATCAGAAATTAGTGCTAGAGAAGAATCTGAAAAGGTTTCTATTGGCACTGAAAAAGAGACCATAACATTAGAGCAGGTTCAAGGAGCTGCTCCGGAAAAAGAAGTAGAAAAAGAACTAGAAAAAGCACCAGTAGAAGAAGCTGTTGAAGAGGAAAAGTCTTCAGAAGACTTAAAAGTTGTTGGGAAGATTGATTTAGATAAACTTAATTTAAAGACTCGACCTGACAAGAAAAAAGCTGCCGAGAAGAAAGAAGAACCAAAGACTGAAGATAAGCCTAAGGTTGAGGAAGAATCAACTGAAGAAAGAAAAACTCCTGAAGAAATAGAAACAAAGTATGAAAAAATTGATGCTCCAAAAGTTCTTGGTAAAATAGAATTACCAAAAGAGAAAAAACCGGTAGCATCATCTTCTGGGGACGTTGATCAAAACAAGAAAAAAAGAAAGAGAATTACACGTAAAGTTGATGTTGCAAATGTAAAGAAAAAGCAATTTGACAAAGGTAAAAAGAAAGGTAGAGTAGAAAGGAAAGCTGAGTTAACAGAAGAGGAAGTTCAAGCACAGATTAAGGAAACGTTAGCAAGGTTAACGGGCGGAGGAAAAAATAAAGGTGCCAAGCACAGAAAGGAAAAGAGAATTGCTGCAAGTGAGCAAGCTGATATCGATGCAGAAATAGAAGCAGCAGAGCAAAAAGTACTTAAACTAACAGAATTTGTTACGGTTAGTGAACTTGCTACAATGATGGATATTGGTGTGAATGATATTATTGGAGCTTGTATGAGTTTAGGTATGTTTGTTTCCATTAATCAACGATTGGATGCAGAAACGTTAACCATTATTGCAGAAGAACATGGGTTTATAGTTGAATTTATTTCAGCAACTGAAGACAATGAAGTTGATTTAGAACAAGAAGATAATGAAGACGATCTAATAGATCGAGCACCTATTGTTACTGTAATGGGACATGTTGATCATGGTAAAACATCATTATTGGATTACATTAGAAAAGCAAATGTTATATCTGGAGAAGCAGGTGGAATTACACAGCACATTGGTGCTTATTCTGTTGAAGTTGCAGGCGGTAAAAGAATAGCATTTTTAGATACACCAGGTCACGAAGCATTTACAGCAATGCGTGCCAGAGGTGCCCAAATTACAGATGTAGTAATTGTTGTGATTGCTGCAGATGATAATGTGATGCCTCAAACAAAAGAGGCCATTAACCATGCGCAAGCAGCAGGGGTTCCTATTGTTTTTGCATTCAATAAAATAGATCGAGATGGAATTACTTCTGATAAGTTAAAAGAAGAACTTTCTCAGATGAATATCTTAGTAGAAGAATGGGGCGGAAAATTCCAATCACAAGATATTTCTGCGAAAACGGGTCAAGGAATTGACGAATTATTAGAGAAGGTTTTGTTAGAAGCAGAGTTACTCGAGTTAAAGGCAAACCCTAATAAAAATGGAGTTGGAGCTGTAGTTGAATCTGAATTAGATAAAGGAAGAGGATACGTTTCTACAATTTTGGTTCAGGCAGGTAATCTGAAGATTGGAGATGTTGTTTTAGCAGGTTGTTACAGTGGGAAGGTGAAAGCAATGTTTGACGATCAGGGGAAAAGCCTTTTAGAAGCAGGGCCATCTACACCGGTATCCTTGTTAGGGTTAAATGGAGCACCAAGCGCTGGAGACAAGTTCCATATCATGGATGACGAAAAAGAAGCAAGAGCAATTGCAGAAAGAAGATTACAGTTACAAAGAGAGCAAGGTGTTAGAACACAAAAGCACATTACACTTGATGAAATTGGAAGAAGACTTGCTATTGGTGATTTTAAAGAATTAAATGTAATTATAAAAGGGGATGTTGATGGATCATTAGAAGCACTTTCCGATTCATTACAAAAACTTTCAACAGATCAAATAGAAGTAAACATTATTCATAAATCAGTTGGTCAAATTTCTGAGACAGATGTAATGCTTGCAGCAGCATCTGAAGCAATTATTGTTGGTTTCCAGGTGAGACCATCTGCTGAAGCTAGAAGAGTAGCTGAGACAGAACAAATAGACATTAGGTTGTATTCTATTATTTATGATGCCATTGAAGAAATTAAGGATGCAATGGAAGGAATGTTGGCTGCTAAGATTGAAGAGCAAGTGGTTGCTACAGTGGAAATTAGAGAAATCTTTAAAGTGTCTAAAGTAGGGACAATTGCCGGATGTATGGTTCAAGAGGGTAAGATCAATAGAAATAGTAAGGTTCGCTTAATTAGAGAGGGAATTGTTATTTACACTGGAGTATTAGGTTCTTTAAAACGATTTAAAGATGACGCGAAAGAAGTAGCTAAAGGATATGAATGTGGGTTGAATATTGAAAACTACAACGATATAAAAATTGGGGATATTGTGGAGGCTTACGATGAAGTAGAAATCAAGCAAAAATTAGCATAATCATAAGATAGTATCAAAATAAAAAAGCCGATGAATTTCATCGGCTTTTTTATTTTCTCTAATTAGTAGATATTTCGTCAACATCAATTTCGCCTTTTACGATAAAACAATTTGGGAAATGTTTGATGAGTTCATTTTTAAATTTTAATGCTTCAAGCTTTGTCCTGAAGTCTCCTACCCTTACTTTATAGTAAGGCTGTTCGTATTTCATGTGAGCTTTCTTTTTCCTGTATAGCCTTGAAAAAGTAGACCTGGCTTGATTGGCCGGTTGCTTTTTGTTTCCAGAATAAATCTGAATTCGATATCCTTTCAGTTCGTATGAAGACTTATAAGTTTCATTCAATTTATCTATTCTTTTATCTTTTACGACATTAGATAAAGAATCGATAGAACCCTTTTCTTGAGCAAATAAGACTTGAAAAGAAAAACCTAAAACACCTATTAATATCAATTTTTTCATAAAGGATATGTTCAATTTGAATTTCAAAAATACACTAAATCTTAACGTGTTAAATCTAAAAGTAAAAAAACAATAAATTAACTAAAATAAATCCATGAGCAATTCTTGTTCCATTATTATGGATTTTATTATTTAGAATAATTCTAAATTAGCGAAATTACGTTCATTTTTTTTTAAAAGATTTAGTAAAAACAAGGTATTCTTATACATTTGTTTGCTATTGCACGAAGGTATATTTAAAATAATTCATAAAGTAATTGTAACTTATTTAGTATGAACAAGATAACCAATCTAACAAAAGCAAACACACTATTTAAAGTGTCTTTATTTTGTTTCTCTTTTCTGTTCTTTCAAATCAATTCATATTCTCAAGAAGAAGCTGTAACAGAAAATCCTGAAGTTGTAGAAGAAAATGCTGAAGTAGCGGAGGAAAAAGCTGAGGCAGGAAATGGTTTGGATGGAAAAAAATTGTTTAAAGCAAACTGTGCTGCTTGCCACAATGTGGGAACAAAAAAAACAGTTGGTCCTGGATTAGCGGGGATAAATGATAAACGATCAAGAGAGTGGTTAGGAAAATGGATTAAAAATAATGCCGAACTAAGAGAATCTGGAGATGCTGATGCAGTAGCAATTTTTGAGGAGTATAACAAATCGATAATGCCTCCTCAACCAGTTAATGATGAGGAGATTGATGCGATCTTAGCTTACATTCAAAACCCTGGAACAGAAGAAGCAGCCGTGGTAGAAGAAGTAGGTTCAGGTGAAGTTGTTGAAGAAGATAACTCTAAATTGAAATGCATTTTTGGTGCTGTTATCATTTTACTCATTGTTCTGATTATTACCCTGAATAAAACTGGGGTTTTCATGAGGGAGATGGAAGCTAAGAATGAAGGGAGAGAATATGATGGGCCTACTAGCTTATGGGGTAACTTCATGAAATTAATGGGAGACAATAAAGGAATTGTAGCAGCAATAGTAATTGTTCTTTTCTTTGGTGGCTTAGTTGGTTTAATGGATGGAGCATTTGAGATAGGTGTTCATCAAGGATATAAACCAGAGCAACCAATTAAGTTCTCACATAAAATTCATGCTGGAGATGACCAAATAGATTGTAATTATTGTCACTCAAGTGCACGTCATAGTAAAACGTCAGGAATACCTTCATTAAATGTTTGTATGAATTGTCATAAGGCGATAGATGGTTCTGATGGTAAAACATTTATGTACAATGGAGCAGAATATTCTATGGTTGAGGAAATTCAAAAAATTTACGATCATTTAGATTACGATCCTGAGACGCAAGAGTACGGAGATAATCCAACCCCAGTTAAGTGGATTAAAATTCACAATTTACCAGATCATGTTTATTACAGTCACGAACAACACGTTACCGCGGGTAAGCAAAAATGTCAAACATGTCACGGACCAGTAGAAGAAATGGATATTGTGGAACAACATTCCCCTTTAACTATGAAATGGTGTATCGATTGTCATAAAGAAACTGCTGTTTCTACTGATGGTAATGGATACTATGATGACATGCATAAAAGAATGACACCAGAATTTAGAGAGAAAGTGATGAAAGATGGAATGCTTACAGTAGATGAGATAGGTGGTTGGGAATGTGCAAAATGTCATTATTAATAGATTTAGAACTTATAAGCTTTAATAGAATATGGCTAATTCAAAAAAATACTGGAAAGGTTTAGAACAATTAGATAATCAATCTGATTTTGTTGAAACAAGCAATAATGAATTTGCAGAACACCTTCCTGTAACGGAATTTTTAGAAGACAAAGAAAACCTTGAAGATGCTTCAACAACAAGAAGAGATTTTCTTAAATATTTAGGTTTTGGAGTTGCTGCAGCATCTTTAGCAGCATGTGAAACTCCTGTAACGAAAGCAATACCTTATTTAAACAAACCTGAAGAAGTTACTCCTGGTGAGGCTAATTATTATGCATCAACCTATTATGATGGGAGTGATTATGCACCTATTTTAGTAAAGACAAGAGAAGGAAGGCCAATATTTATTAGCGGTAATAAAGAATCTGCTTTAACAAAAGGAGCAATCAATGCAAGAGTAAATGCATCTGTACTTTCTTTATATGATGGTAATCGTCTAAAGGCACCTATGATGGGTGGAAAAGAAACAGATTGGGATACAATTGATGCTGCTGTTGCTAAAGATTTAAAAACGGCAAAAAATATTAAAGTATTAACAAGTTCTATCATTAGTCCTTCAGCAAAAAGTGCTATTGAACAATTGGTAGGAGGAAATACAGAAGAAGCTGTAGAAGGAGAAGAAGTAGTTGATAACGGTAGTGCTCACATTACTTACGATTCAATTTCTTATTCAGGAATTTTAGAAGCAAATAATGAATCTTTCGGAAAAGAAGTAATTCCTACTTATAGTTTTGAAAAAGCAAAAACAATAGTAAGTGTAGGTGCTGATTTTATGGGTAACTGGTTAGATGCTTTACAATATGTAAATGATTATGCACAAACTAGAAAGCCAGACAACAAATGGATGTCTAAACATTTTCAGTTTGAAGCGAGTATGTCTTTATCAGGAACAAATGCTGATGTAAGAATTCCAGCTAAACCATCTGAATATGGAGCAATCATTTCTTCATTGTATGGAAAGTTAGGAGGAAGTGGCGGTGCGAAAACGGCTTACGATAAACAAATCGCTGCTGCAGCAAAAGAATTGAAAGCAAGTAAAGGAGAGTCAATTGTCGTTTGTGGTTCTAACGATAAAAATGTACAAGTATTGGTTAATGCAATTAATGAAATGCTTGGAAACTATGGAAAAACGATTGATGTGAAAACTACATCTAACTCTAAACAAGGAGTAGACAGTAGAATGGCAGAGTTGGTTGCTGATATGAATGCAGGTAAAGTTGATGCTTTATTAATCGATGGAGTTGATCCTGTTTACACTATGGGTGATTCATTTGCGAAAGCATTGAAAAAAGTAAAAACAACTGTTTCATTTGCAACTAAAATGAATGATACAGCAACGGCATGTAAATATGTTTGTCCTTCAAATCATGGATTAGAATCATGGAGTGATGCAATGCCTGTAACGGGAAGTTATTCTTTAGGACAACCTACAATATCTCCATTATTTGATACACGCCAAACAGAAGAGAGTTTGTTAAAATGGGCTGGTAATGATTTGTCTTACCACGATTACATTAAAAAATATTGGGAAGAAAATATTTTCCCACAATCTGGAGCTACATTCTTTGGAGATTTTTGGAACAAGACATTGCACGATGGTGTTGTAGAAGTTGCTGCTGCTGAAACCGAAGAAGCTGAAACTATAGTATTCAGTGGAGATGCAAGTAAAGCAAATTCAGCAGTTAAGAAAATAAAAGGTGGAACGTTAGAATTAGAATTAACTCAGAACATGGCAGTTGGAGCAGGAGTTGGTGCAGACAACCCTTGGTTACAAGAAATGCCTGACCCTATCACCAAAATTACTTGGGATAACTATGCTACGATGAATCCTTCAGAAATGAAGGAAAAAGGATATAACGTCTATTTTGGACAAGAAGAGTCCATGAATGTTATTGCAGTAACTGCTAATAATCAAAAAATTCAGGTGCCAGTTGTTGCACAACCTGGTCAAGCAAGAGGAACTATAAGTGTTGCATTAGGGTATGGAAAAGTTGTTGGGAATATGGAAACTCCAACTGGTGCTAATGCTTACCCATTAGTTGCTTCAACAAAATCTGGAGTATCTTATTATGCAGATGCGACTATTGCAGATGTTGAATTGGATGAGGCTTATCATATCGCTTGTACGCAAACACAACAAACGGTTATGGGGAGAGATTCTGTAGTGAGAGAAACTACACTTGATGTTTACAAAAAAGGAAGTAAAGAAGATTACAATCCAGCATTTACTTTATTATCTGGTGATACAGATGAGCACGGACATCAAATAAAGAAAGAGCTAAAAGAATTTGATTTATGGGGTGACCAACCAGTTAAAAACATTGGCCACAGATGGGGAATGTCTATTGATATGAATACTTGTACTGGATGTAGTGCTTGTGTTACTTCTTGTGTTGCTGAAAATAACATTGCGGTAATTGGTAAAGATGAGGTTAGAAGAGGAAGAATAATGCATTGGATGAGAATTGATAGGTATTATTCAAGTGAGCATCAACCTTTGGGTGATGTTGGTGGTACACATACTGCAACAAAAGAAGCTCTTGATTTAAATGGAATATCTACATATACAGCAATGGAAAATGCTGCAGATAATCCAAGTGTAGTGCATCAACCAATGATGTGTCAGCATTGTAATCATGCTGGTTGTGAAACAGTTTGTCCTGTAGCAGCAACAACACACAGTAATGAAGGATTAAACATGATGGCTTACAACAGATGTATAGGGACAAGATATTGTGCTAACAACTGTGCATATAAAGTGAGACGATTTAATTGGTTTAACTACATCGCATACCACAAATTTACAGAAGTAAACCCATCACAAGATGATTTAGGAAGAATGGTGTTGAACCCGGATGTTGTAGTAAGGTCAAGAGGGGTAATGGAAAAATGTAGTCTTTGTGTACAAAGAATACAAGAAGGTAAATTGGATGCTAAGAAAGCAGGAAGCAAAGTTGAGGATGGTAACATTCAAACAGCTTGTTCAATTGCTTGCCCTACCAATGCAATTACATTTGGAGATCATAATGATGAAGGAAGTAAATTAGCAGAAGCAAGAAATCAGGATAGAGCATATAGGATAATAGAAGAGGTTGGACAGGATGGAAATATTTACTATCAAACGAAAGTTAGAAATTTAAAAGCTTAATAGTTTTATATTAAAGAATTATAAAATGCATAAAGAAGCAGCAATAAGAGAACCATTAATATTAGGGAGTCCTACTTACAGTGACATTTCTAATGATGTATTACATTCAATAGAGCATAAGCCAACCAAATTATGGAAAGTTCTTATGGTAATAGCTACAATTGCTGCCCTTTGGGGAGTGGGTTGTATCCTTTATTTAATAGGAGTAGGAATTGGAACTTGGGGATTAAATAATACCGTAGGTTGGGCATGGGACATTACCAACTTTGTATGGTGGGTAGGAATTGGACATGCTGGAACACTTATTTCTGCTGTACTTTTATTATTCCGTCAGAAATGGAGAATGGCAATTAACAGACCAGCTGAAGCGATGACTATTTTTGCTGTATTTATGGCAGGTACTTTTCCAATGATACACATGGGTAGGATTTGGATGGCTTATTGGGTGATGCCAATTCCAAATCAATTTGGTTCATTATGGGTAAACTTTAACTCACCATTATTATGGGATGTATTTGCAATTAGTACTTACCTATCCGTTTCTTTAGTATTCTGGTATATTGGTTTAATACCTGATTTTGGGTCGATTAGAGATAGAGCTACTCGACCAGTACAAAAATTAATGTATAGCTTGTTAAGTTTTGGTTGGACTGGTAATGCAAAAGCTTGGCAACGTTTTGAAGAGGTCTCTTTGGTTTTGGCTGGTTTGGCGACACCATTAGTATTCTCTGTACACTCTATTGTATCGATGGATTTTGCTACTTCAGTTATTCCAGGATGGCATACCACGATTTTTCCACCTTATTTTGTGGCAGGAGCGGTATTCTCTGGGTTTGCAATGGTACAAACATTGATGATAATTGTAAGAAAGGCAATGAGATTGGAACAATATGTGACAATTAAACACATTGAATACATGAACTTGGTAATTATTGTTACAGGTTCTATCGTTGGGGTAGCTTATTTGACTGAGTTGTTTATTTCTGCTTATTCAGGTGTTGAATATGAATCTTATGCATTTATCAATAGACTTTCCGGTCCTTATTGGTGGTCATATGCAATCATGATGACATGTAATGTCGTTTCCCCGCATCTATTTTGGTCTAAAAAATTAAGAACAAACTTGGCATTTACTTTTATTATGTCAATTGTCGTAAATATTGGAATGTGGTTTGAAAGATTTGTAATCATTGTAACCTCTGTTCATAGAGATTATTTACCATCAAGTTGGTCAATGTTCTACCCTACATGGGTGGATATAGGAGTGTTTATCGGAACACTGGGAATCTTTAGTGTATTCTACTTGTTGTTCTTAAAATATTTCCCTGTGTTGGCTTTTAATGAAGTGAAATCTATTTTGAAATCATCAGGAGAACAATATAAAAATATGTCAGATGAAGAGTTTAAAAAACTTCATCCAGTATTTAAAAAAGATATAAAATAATTATTTAGATATTTTAAATATGTCAGATAAAACAATATACGCGATTTACGATGATGACTATGTACTTTTAGAAAGTGCAAAGCATTTAGTAGATAAAGGAATTCATATTAGAGATGTGTTTTCACCCTTTCCAATTCACGGAATTGACCCTGTAATAGGGTTAGCAAGAACAAGAATTGCTATGACAGCATTTATTTATGGGATGATTGGAATTTCTTTGGCATTAACAGGAATGTGGTTTATGATGATTCACGATTGGCCATTGAATGTTGGTGGGAAACCTAATTTTTCTTTATTGACTAACATTCCGTCATTTATTCCAGTAACATTTGAGTTTGGAGTATTGTGTGCTGCACACGGTATGGCGATTACATTTATGCTAAGAAACTGGACTTTACCTGGATTTAAAGGAAGAAACCCTTATCCAAGAACAACAGATGATAGATTTGTAATGGAGATTCACGCTGCTGATTCTGATTTAAGTCAAGAAGAAATAAAATCTTTCATTAACGAAACGTGTGTTTTAGAAATTGATGAAAAATAATTTAATACAGATGAAAAGAAAGTATTTAAATATTTTAACAAAAATTACTGTAGTAATAGCAGTAATTTCAATCACCTCTTGTAAAGAAGAAGGTGGTATGGCTCCAGAATATATGCCTGACATGTATCGTTCGCCAGCAATAGAACCTTATGTGGATTATGCAGATTATGGGAATACTGATGTTATGACTGCAAGAAAACCTGTAGAAGGAACTATTCCTAGAGGATTTCAACCTTATGGTTATGAAAATACACCGGAAGGATATGAATTAGCGGGACAAACGTTAATGAACCCAATTGCTTATTCTGATGGCGTATTAGCAGATGGAAAAGAGTTGTATGGAATGTTCTGTGTTCACTGTCATGGTAAAACAGGTCAGGGTGATGGATCATTGGTTGAAAGAGATAAATTCCCACCAGTGCCGACTAAATTTAGTCCTACATTAGAATTGGCTGAAGGGAAAATGTTTCATACCATTACTTATGGTAAAGGGTTAATGGGACCACATGCATCTCAGTTAAACCAAGAAGAAAGATGGAAATTAGTTCATTACATGAGAGCTCAATTTATGGGTAAGATTCCAGGGGCAGATACAAATGCTGTTGAAGTTGTTGAGGAACCTGTAGCAGTTGAGCCTGCAGCAGAAGCTGAGGAAGCACAAGAAAATGAACATTAA
>JAJCYO010000114.1 GCA_029262875.1 Flavobacteriales bacterium | reverse complement strand
AACCTTGGATTAGCTTGGCAATGGTATTTCCCTGGAGGAACTCCAAGTACCTCAACTGATTTAAACCCAACTGTTTGTTACCCTGCTGTTGGAAACTACGATGTTTCATTAATCGTATCTAACCCTATTGGGAGCGATTCGGTTTATTTCCCTAATTATGTGCAGGTACAAAATCCAACAACTGGGAGCCCTATTCCTTTAGTAGAAGGATTTGAAAGTAGTACTACTATTCCTACTGGGTGGGCTATTGTTAATGATGATCAAGGGATAACATGGGAGCACAGCAGTTTTCTTGGTGGTTTTGGATTAAGTACGTCTTGCTTTTTAATTGATAATTTTTCTTCAGATTTTAGTGGAGAACGAGACTACTTGGTGAGTCCAGAGCTTGATTTCTCTACTGCTACAAATATCGAAATGACGTTTGATGTGGCACATGCCCAATGGTGGTCTTTTAGATCAGATACCTTAGCCATATATTATTCTACTGATTGTGGCGTAACTAAAAATCTCTTATGGGAAAAAGATGGAAATGTTTTAGCAACCGCTGCCGATCAACCTATTTATTTTACACCTACATCGAGCGAATGGAGAAATGATACCGTTAGTTTAAATCCAGTTATTGGCCAATCTTCAGTTGAGTTATTTATTGAAAACAAATCTGACAATGGCAATTTAATATACATTGATAACATTAACATTCATGAGGTTACAGGAGTAGGAATAAATGAAAGAGTAATCGACAACATTATGCTATACCCTAACCCATTTGAAAACACTATAACTATTAACAGTAAGGAAAAAGAAATTGAAACCATAGAAATTTACAATTCAATTGGCAAACTCGTTTTTGAAAAAAATTCAATTTCAAAATCAACGGACTACACAATAGGTTTGAACCACCTTTCTAATGGCTTTTATATTGTAAAGCTGGTAGCAGGTAAAGAAATTATCACTAAAAACCTGATAAAGCGCTAATTAGGGCCAAATTTAAATTTTGATTAATCGTTAATTTTCTTATTTTTATAGACTAAATAACATATTTGGTCTATAAAAAATACATAGAATTATCCACTTCACACCTTTACCTGATTGAAGAGGGTTTTACACTTCTTATTGCAAAAGACAAGGTTGATTTAGAACTTGAAGATGCTATTGAGATTGACGACATCTCCTATGATTTTGTAGAAGGAAAACCATTTGTTACGCTTGTAGATGTTAGAAACATTAGGAGCAATATGTCGCACGAAGCACGTGAACATTTTGCCACTAACAAAAAAATCACAGACATCAGAAAGGCTCAAGCAATTGTAGTCAACAATCTACACACCAAACTATTGGCCAACTTTTACATGAAATTTCATAAGCCCACTAACCCTGTTAAGATATTTAGTGATTATGACAAAGCTGAAAAATGGGTAAGGGCCATAAGAAGTGAATGGTATAAATAAAAAATCTGATATCCCTCATATTTTCATTGGCGATTCATTCCGAGTTTTGCCTTAATGTATATAAGGTTTAAACTTTTCCTAAAAATTCTTTTTTACCATAAGCCAGTAATCTGGCCTATCTTAGAGACTATACAAGGTTTGATTTACGCCCTAAAGTATTTTTATTACTACAAAATATTAAAAGGAGATAAGGGTATGAGTGTTAAGGAGGTTAACATCGAATTTAACAGTCAATGTAATTTAAGGTGTCAATTTTGCTCTTTAGATCACCTAAAACCGAAACAAGTTATCTCCTCGGAAATTTTAGAGAAATTTCTATTTGGATTTATTTCAGATGATAGGTACCGTAGCATTAAACGTATTAACCTGTACAATGGAGGTGAAGTGTTGTTGCACCCTAAAAGAATAGAAATGCTGGGTATTCTAAAAAAGTATAAAGATTTAGCAAAACAAAACAATGTCCATTTTCCTGAAATACATATGCTAACAAATGGTATGTTACTCAGAGAAAAATTATCAGAAGAAATCATCAATTTAGACGTTGTTGATTTGCTCGGAATTAGCTTTGATGGCGGGACACCAGAAGCTTTCGAAGAAATGAGGACAAATGCCAAATGGAACATTTTCTATGACAATATAAAAGCCTTCGATCGGATAAGGAAAAAGAAAAACAGTTCAGTTAAAATGTCTGCCATTTCTTGTATTCCAGGAGATAAATCAAGGAGCTTAAGTTGGATGCATCCTCAGTTTCAAGAGATCTACAAATTATTAGATTGGTATGAATTAAGAAGACTCCATAATTGGGCTGGAGACATAGATGATTTTAAAGCTCCTGAAAAGAAACATAAAATTGGATGTACACTTCTAATGGAACAAATGGTTCTACTCCCTAATGGTGATGTAACGATCTGCTGTAATGATTTGAACTCAAAAGCAGTAATTGGTAATGTTTTGGAAACTGATTTTATGGATATTTACAAGTGTGAAAAAAGGGTACGCTATTTAAAACTCCACCTCCAAGGAAAAAAAGATCAAATTGCCTTTTGTAAAAATTGTGAGACTTTTTAAAACCTTAAATTCTCCAATTCATCCGACTTCACTATAGTTATTCTACTACCCTTAATTTCTATTAGTTTTTCTTCTTTAAAATCTGAAAGTGTTCTGATAACAGTTTCAGGAGAAGTCCCAACCATACTCGCTAATTCATTTCTACTAATGGATATTTCGAATCTTTCCTGATTAGCCTCATTGTATTTATTTTGCAAGTCTATTAACGAATCAGCTACTCTTTTTCGAACTGAATCATAAGCTAGATTCAATAGCTTTTCTTCTTTTTCGAGTACATTATGTGCTAACATTTTTATAAAACTGTTGGACACATCTCTATTTTTAAACAACAGGTCAGTAAAGTCTTCTTTAGGTATTTTTAGCACTTCCGTTTCTTCCATTGCTTCGGCAGACTCCTTGTACTCCTCTCCTTCTAAAATAGATAAATAACCTATAAAATCTCCAGGTCCAAACAAATCAACACTATACTCCTTAGCATCTTCATTTATTTTATAAGTCCTTACTTTTCCAGAACTAACAAAGTAAATTGCTCCAGCATAATCTCCTTCATAAAAAACAACTTCTTTTTTCTTATACACCCTTACCTTTCTATCTTCTGACAACTTACTTAATTCACCTAAGCCTTTGGCCTCACCAATAAAGTTGGTTAATCCTTGTAAATTTTGCTCATACCCCATTTTGAATAACTCACTTCTCTCCAACCTACTCTCTATCACATTCAATAATTCCATTTCTTCAAATGGTTTGGTTACATAATCGTCAGCACCCAAATTCATCCCCTTTCTAAACTCACTCTTTTCTGCTTTAGCAGTTAAAAACACAAAAGGAATGGCACATGTACTTGGATCCTTACTTAGAATATATAACACCCCGTAACCATCCATTTCTGGCATCATAATGTCACAAATAATTAAATCTGGAAGACTCTCTTTTGCTTTAGAAACCCCATCCTTACCATCTACAGCAGTAATTACAGTATAATTTGCCAGTTCCATAATCTCTGCAGTATTTTCTCGCATTTCGAGATTATCTTCTATTAATAATATGGTCTTGCTCATAATAAAATGTTTGGAATTATAATTGAAAACGTTGTGCCTATATTTTCTTTACTATTAAATGAAATATCACCTTCTACTAAAGATAAATATTTCTTTACTATTGTTAAACCCAATCCTGTACCTTCTATATTCGTTACATTTCCTGCCCTAAAGAACCTGCTATTAAATAGTTTTGTTTGTTCTTTTTCTGGAATTCCTATTCCTTCATCAATAACATCAACTTTTATTCCTTCGTCAGCAATGCTTACATCCAATGTTATCTCCTTCCCTTCTACAGAATATTTACTCGCATTGGACAGCAAATTTATTAAGATATTTTTAATTACGTTCCTATCCGAGATAACTATTTGATCTTTTGCTATATCATTGTTAAACGTTATATATTGTTCTTTTTTCAAAAAGAATTCCATCTCATCTATCGCTTCTAAAACTAAGTCATTGAGTAAAAATTCTGATTCCGTAATTTGTATTTTTCCATCTTCCAGCTTATCAATGGATAAAAAGTCGTTTAATATAGATGTTAAGTTATGTACTGAAGATTTAATTCTGGTTAAATGCTTTTCTCTTTTCTCTTGTTGATCGCTACCCTCATACTTTCCTGTAAGTGTAGCTGATGATAAGATAGTACTTAAAGGTGTTCTAAATTCATGAGAAGCCATCGATACGAATCGAGATTTTAATTCATTAAGTTCCCTTTCCTTATCGAGGTTCTTTGCCAATTCCTGCTCTATTAATTTAGAGTCCGTTATGTTTTTTTCAATTACTAAAATTTGTTCTACTGATCCATCTGTTGATTTTAACGGCACTGCATTCACTACATAAAAACTTTCTCCATCTTCAAATTCAAAAGAAATTCTCTCACCATTAAAAACGGAGTCGAATTTACCTTTTACCAACTCTGATAGATCCCCTGTAAATCGTGTTTTATAATTCTCTCCTATTAAATTTTGACTGGTAAACCCTAATCGATCTAACTCTTGTCCTTCAACAAAAACATAGTTTAAGTCCTTATCAAAAACATTAATTACTCCTCTAGGGAAATTGCGTGCAATTAGATTGTAAAGCTTCTGGCTTTTTTCCAATTCAACTGTTCTTAATTTTACTTTATGCTCTAATTCAATGTTTAAGTCTTTTAATTTTTGTTGTGACAATACCCTCTCTGTAATGTCGGTAACAATTGCTACCACCTTTAAACTGTCTTGAATGTAACTGTGATTCAATCCAATTTCTACAGAAAACTCTGAACCATCTTTTCTTCGAGCCTTTAAGCTCATGTCCCCTCCCATCCTTCGGTCCTTCGGTTGTTTAGTATAACCTTCCCGGTATTTTTCATGGTTTGGTTTAGCCGAATTGGGTACCAAAATTTCAATTTTTTGACCAATCAGTTCTTCTTTTTCATAACCAAACATTTGCAGTAACCGAGGGTTAACCATCTCTATTAATCCTCTGTTATCAGTAACAACCATTCCTTCCCCTGCATTTTCAAATAGGAGCTGATATATTTCGTTTTGTGAACTCAACTAAATCGTTTTGTGGTTAAACATTTTTAAAAGTGACAAATATCATTTTTATTCCTAATATACTAAACGTTATTTGCATTTGTATTCAACAATTTTGTTGTGTCAAACATGTAAATGCCTTTTAATAAAACTAAAATATACAATTTAAAGGATTTAATTAACGCTTTAAAGGTTAAAAGTGATAATGATTCTTATTCTGAAAATTTGAATGAAATTCAATTCGGGTTTAAAGGAATTGAGCACCTCTGTTTTTGGGATAGAGACAATTATTCCAAAATTAGTGTTGAAAAAAATGAAGCATTTGAATTGGTACTAATTTGTTGGGAAAAAGAGCAACAATCTCCAATTCATAATCACGATATAGATGAAGCCTGGACATACATATTGAAAGGAGAGTTAACCGAAGAGGTATATCAAAATAATGACAACCCTACTTTAGAGGACACCCTTGTGCTATCACAAAAGAACATCTCTAGCATTAAAAAAGAAGGCGGCAACGTACACCGTTTAATCAACTCATATGATGGAAGGTCAGTGAGTTTGCACCTCTATAAAAAATAAAAAGCCTCTATATCCCAAGAGGCTTTTATCCTATTTAATCTGGTAACACTAAAATCGGTATTGTCGCATGTTTTACCAATGATTTAGAAACACTCTTATGAAACAGTCCCTCCCAAAATCCTCGTTGATGAGCAACTACTACCAATAAATCTAAATCCTTATTCTCAATGTATTCTAATATCCCATCTTCTACGTTTTCGCTATCCCTAAAATGAAAAGGGTGGTATTGAGCATCAAATTGGTTGTCAAAATCTGCAGATTGTAAACGCTGTATTTTATGGTCTGCCTGTTTTTCTTCATTTACGATAAAAAGAAAATCAATACTTGAGTAAGTATTTATTGCTATTTCTTTGAGTACACTAAACAGTTTATCTTCTCCTGAATCCATTAAGTCATTTGCGACAATAATGTGTTTTGGGAAATTTATAGTCGCATCTTTAGGAACTGTAATTATCGGTGTTTTAATTGATCCTATTAAGGCAGAAGTATTACTTCCCAATACATTCCCTATGACACCAGAAGCTCCCGTTGTCCCCATAACGATTAGGTCTACCTCATCTTTCTTGCTTATCCTTTTTACAGAGTCAACCAATAATCCTGGTCGACATAAGGTTCTAAACTTCACATTGGAATAATTCGATTGGATGTACTCTGATTGCAATTCCATTGCTTTTTCAGATTCCTCCAAAGCAATTTTATCTAAGTTTACTATCGTTCCTGCACTCGCTCCAGAATATGGAATATGAAATGTATTAAACAATATAATTTCAGCATCTACCAACTGTGCTAATTGTATGGCATAATCCCTTGCCTTATTTGCTGTTTCCGAAAAATCTGTGGGTACTAATATCTTTTTCATAATGTATAGTGTTTAAAGTATACTCTAAAGATACCGTGAGAGATACTAATATGAAATGACATTTATCACCGAAGTAAGTGACATCTATCACAAATAGACTACTCTATCCTGAAACTAAGTTGAAGTGCTACTATGTATGATTTTAAGATGAGCTCATTTTCTCTCTCCCTAAAATATTTTGATCCTCTTAGGCTAATGTTTTTTAATACCACTCGTTTTCCTTTCTTTTCATTTTTTTGAACTGGAGACCGAGAATACCTTAGTTCTAACCCTACTCTATTACTTTGTATGTTTGATAAATCATAATCCGAAGTGTAATAATCATCACTTACACTATGAAACCCATAAGGTTGAAAATACTTTGAAGCTGTTTGTGTGTGAAAACGATAAAATGGCGCAAATGCAAAAGATCGAAAGGGTTTTATTGGGATTTCAACACTTGCTGTATGCGCTTTGATGTCAAAGTCATCAAAATAATAACGGTAAAACAACCTAACTACCATGTATTTACTAACGTAGTAATTCAAGTGGATTCCGACTGGAACCTTCAATCGATGATCGGGTAACTTCTCTACATCGTGTTCAGAAAAATCCTTGAAATACATCCTGTGAAATGGGGTGGAAAGCAAACCGCTCTGGTAAGTAGCCTCAACAGTAAAAGATGCCTTTAGTCTGGGGTTTATATCTTGTTCAATGGTCAATGAGCCATTAAATGTATTTCGAACATCAGAACCTCCATCACCTTCATCTTCTTCCGTTTCATCATTGGGGTTTTGATCTATCTCATCTTTATTTCCATTACCATATTTCCACCTTAACTCCGTAGGATAATAGAGAGTCCATGTATCATTGTACACGTTGGTTTTTGCATAGAAAAGTGTGTTTCTATTTTTAGATAACTTACTAAATGATGCATTTAAGCTATAGGAAGAAACATCGTATTCTTGCGAAGTTCCAACCCCAAACCCATAAGTTGTTCTTCTTTTATCGTTATTAAATTGAACTCCTAAATTGCCATAAATTCGTGTATCTCTTTGGGATGCAGAAGATTCCGCATATAACCCATGCTCATTGTTAATGTTATCAGTAGAAGCAGATGAATACACATCAACACCACCCGAAAAATTAACTTCTAACTTATTATTAATGGGGATATTGAGAGAAATCCCTCCTACCATATCGTTTAATGCTTCATCACCTATTCCTCCAGTTACTGGAGATTTAGTTCCATCTTGTTCGTAATAACTGAACAAAAAAGTAGCTTCAATCGGCTTCACTTCTTTAATTTGTTCAATGGTGTCAATGGCTACTGAATCAACAATAAACACTTGGGAAAAACCCATGTAGCCGTAGAGTATGAATAAAATACTTAAATAATATTTACTATTCAATTGCACCCACAACCTCCTCCTGTATTTCCTCCTTCAGAGCCTGTCGCACCTTCTCTATATGAAGTAGAAGATATCTCTGTTTTTTGGATTGATTTAGCACCTAATTTCATATCCTCATCGCTCAACATCACCTTGTTGTATTGTACCCCATTACAGCTTAGGAAAAGCAATGAAATTAGGGTCGCTAATAATATTAATTGAATCTTCATTTAACAGCTAATTTTAAGGTTTCTGATGTAATGATCTCATCTTTATCATTAATGATAACGCATTCAATGGCATCTAATTTATTGATCAAAGCCAAGCCTCTTTCTTGACCTAAAACAAAAACAGTAGTGGCTAAAGCATCTGCCAATTCTGCATCAGGGCAAACAATGGTGACACTCTTTAATCCTACTACAGGATAACCCGTTCTTGGATCGATGATGTGTGCATACCGTGTTCCGTTTATCATCGCAAATCTTTCGTAATTACCAGAAGTAACCACCGCCATCTCATTTAACTCCAGCCAAGACGCATAAGATTTCTCCTTTTTGGGATCAGCAATTCCCACCTTCCATTTCTCTCCATTTAATCCATTTCCCCAAGCAATTAAATCTCCTCCAGCATTAATCATCCCACCTTCTATTCCATTTTCTATCATTACTTTTCTTGCTCTATTTGCCGCATAACCTTTCCCAATTGCTCCAAAACCGATCTTCATTCCTTTCTCTTTTAAAAATACGGTGTGTTCAGATTCATTTAGAATAATGTTCTTATAATTAATTTTTGATACCGATGCCTTGATTTTTTCTTCTGAAGGTAACGTAGTCATAGAACCATCGAACTTCCATATCTTATCCATGGATGCATAAGAAATATCGAAAGCACCATTAGACAAACCGGACACCTTAATCGCTCTCCTTATTAAATTAAATAACTCTACCGGCACTTTAACAGGTTCAATTCCTGCATTTTTATTGATTAGAGATGTTTTAGAATTCTTGTCCCAAGATGAAATCAACCGTTCGATTCTAACAATCTCATTGTGCGCTATCTTTATTGCTGAATCTGCTTTTTCTTTGCTGGTAGCAATGGCTGCAATCTCAAATTTGGAACCCATCAAACTGAAATTTTCCTGGTATTTTTTTAAGCCATTAGAAAATGAAGTTTGCGTAAACAACGCAACTAAAAATACGAACAGTATTGTCTTTTTCATATCCATCTATCAGCTAATTATTAGGAATAAACGCGTAAATTGTCTCCATTCAATTGTGTATTGTATACAACAATCCCTTTATTGCCTAAGCTATTAAAAACCGTTGTTCCTGTACCTCCTTCATCAAAAGTAGCATCATGCTCCACACAATGCCATTGATTTAAAGTGCCAGACCAAACAATTCCCCGTAAATTTTGATCGCTACAAACCCTTGTTGCTGCTATATAAGCACCAGTATTGGTTTTGGCTACAACGCATTTGTTATCAATAATAACATAACCTCCATTATTTTTTAAAGGAGCATTAGCCTGAGTTGTTAAATCTAAGGTGAAATCAAAATTATTTTCATCAATCTTAATCAAATTTAAAGAGCTAACATCTACAGGAGCAGCTGGATCATCCATTTTCACACAACCACAAAGACATGTTGCTGTAACGGCAAATGCAGCTCCAGCACCTAATTTTGCAATGAATTCTTTTCTGTCCATGGTAGTAAAGTTAGCCAATAATGGAATTTTCATATATGATATCCATCATGTTATATATGACTCATATTTATGAACTTTATTGTGTTGTTATGACACATCGTAAACCAATATTGCTTGCAATAACGATTTCGTTACTGCTTTTTGGAACATCTTGTAATAAAGATAAGGGTTGTACCGACCCACTTGCCAATAATTACAATCCACTTGCCACTCAAGATGATGGCTCTTGTGATTATGGATTCACCTTTAACCCTACTCCTTACGAGCTTAAAATTCCGCAATTGTTTCAAATGAACATCCTACCTCCCTACATTTCAAGCGACAATCCATTAACGGAAGAGGGCGTTGATTTAGGTAGACGGCTGTTCCATGATTCTTTGTTGGATGGGTTTACTGGAGCCACCAAAACCCAACGTTTTAGCTGTAGTAGTTGCCATTTAATTGGCAACGCCTTTGCTTCGAATGATAGCGTGGTTGCTTTATTTAATTTAGGTTGGAGCAATGTCTTTAAGTGGAATGGAAAAATTGAAGGAACGGTTGAAGATCTTTTTATTTTTGAAGTAGAGCACTTTATGCACACCAACTTAAACGAAATTAATGCTCATCCTGAGTACCCGGAATTGTTTAAAAATGCGTTCAATACAAATTACATTACCTACAGAGAAATTGAATTTGCTTTATCACAATACTTTAGAACATTTATCTCTGGAGACTCAAAATTTGATCGGTTTTTAATGGGTCAAACTGCATTAAGTCCTTCGGAACTCAGCGGATTCAATATATTTATGAACGAAACAAAAGGTGATTGCTTTCATTGCCATGGAAACGCTTCAAACCCCTTATGGACAGATAATGATTTTCATAACAATGGATTGGATGCAGTACCGGATTTAGGAAGAGGAGAAATTACGGGCAGTCCTTTTGATTTTGGAAAATTTAAATCTCCAACCATAAGAAACTTAGCATTTACTGCGCCTTACATGCATGATGGCAGATTTGCCACTTTAGACGAGGTTATTGACCATTACAGCACAGGGTTGGTAAATTCTCCAACCATAGATCCTTTAATGAAAACTGTGGGACAAGGAGGAGTACAATTAACACCTGGTGAAAAAGCCGATTTAAAGGCCTTCTTATTGTCGCTTACCGACAGTACCATATTGAATAACCCTGAGTTTCAGACTCCTTTTTAATGTCGTCTATTATTTAAAAGTATGACTTATGTCATACAGAGATCTAAGCAAAATGCCGTATTTAGTCGATGATGAAATTAGTTGATAATCATAATTACAGTGTAATCATTTTGGCTGGAGGAAACTCCACTCGAATGGGATTCCCAAAGCCGTGGTTAATAAAAGGAAACACCACCTTTTTATCAGCCATTATTGATTCATATAAGCGTTTTGGAATAAAAAACATTGTTGTTGTCTTAAACAAGAAATTCGCAAGTCCTGAATGGGAAATTGAGCTTAATGATGTTAAAAAAAACGCAACGCTTATTCTAAACTCAACACCTCAAAAAGGAAGATTATATTCTCTTAGCTTAGGGGTAAAAGCTATAAAATCTGATTTTGCATTGATTCACAATGTTGACAATCCTTTTGTAGATGATACCGTTTTAGAAACGCTCATTAGCCATAAAATTGATGGTATAACAATACCCTCTTTTAAAGGAAAAGGAGGGCATCCCGTAATCATTAGCCCATCCATTCAAAAAGAAATAGTAGGTAATTACCAACGCTATGAAACGCTAAAAGAAGTATTTGCAAACTTCCCTAAAAAACGGATTGAAGTAAAAAACGATGCCATTTTAAAAAACATCAACACACCTCAAGAACTTGGAGCTTTTGTACATGAACTTGCTTAATGAAATAGGAGAACTTAGAAAAAGTGAAAAACAGGGTGCATTATGTATTGTGGTGCAAACTAAAGGTTCTACACCAAGAAAGGTGGGGGCAAAAATGATCGTAAAAGAAGACGGGAGCATTATTGGAACCATTGGAGGGGGAAATTTAGAAAAGAAAGTCATTGTAAATGCACTTCATCAAATTAAGAAAAATGAAGCCAAACTATACAAACACGATTTACTACATCAACACAACATGTGTTGTGGTGGAAGTGTTGAGATTTACATCGAACCCATTCAAAAAATGAATAAATTATACATATTTGGAGCTGGTCATACCGGTAATGCCTTAGCAAAACAGGCCATTGCCATGGATTTTGATATTTATGTTATTGACGACAGGAAATCCTACTTGGATGAAATAAATGTTCCTGGAATTAATAAACTGAATTTAGACTATCAAAAAGTATTGCCCACCCTCCCTTTTGATGAAAAAACCTACATCGTTATCATGACCTACGAACATGCGCATGATCGAGATATTTTATCGTACTGCATTAAGCAACCTCATGCTTACTTGGGTATGATTGGAAGTGAACGCAAAGTAAAACTCACAAAAAAAATGTTTACTGAAGGAAAATTAGCGAGTAAAGCAGCATTGGCAAAAGTAGACATGCCAATGGGTATTAACATTAATGCTGAAGGACCAGAAGAAATAGCAGTAAGCATATTGGCAAAATTAATAGCAACAAAAAATGGATAAACGAATAGCAATAATTACAGGAGCAGCAAAAGGCATAGGAAAAGCGATTGCCGAACGAATGGTTAATGAAAATTACACGACCATTTTAGTAGATGTGGATAACGAAAATGGAGAAAAGTTAGCAAATGATTTAGGTGCTAATGCCAGGTTTATCTCCTGTGACATCAGCAACGAAAACGGTGTAACTGCTTTATTTGATGCTGTAAAAAATGAGTTTGGAAGTGTGGATGTAATTGTTAATAATGCAGGAATAATAAGGGATAATGTGATATGGAAGATGCCTGTTGAAGATTTTGATAAGGTTGTTGACATTAACCTAAAAGGAACATGGTTAATGTGTAAAGTAGCTGGTACATTAATGAGGGAACAGCAATCAGGAAGAATCGTAAACATTGCTTCTCGAGCTTGGTTAGGCAATAGAGGTCAATCCAATTATTCAGCTTCTAAGGCTGGTGTTGTTGGGTTAACAAGGGTATTGGCATTAGAGTTAGGTAAGTACGGTGTGTTGGTTAATGCCATTGCGCCAGGTTTAATTGACACCCCTTTAACTCAGAAACTACCAGAAAATGTTCAGGAAAAGTTAATAGAAGCTCAACCGACAAAATCGATGGGGCAGCCTGAAGACATTGCAAATGCAGTGGCCTTTCTTTGCGATTCCAATACTCAGTTTATTACGGGTCAAACAATTTATGTAGATGGAGGAAAAAGTATAGGCGCAGGTCTATAATTTTTCTATTTTTGCAGCATGTCAGAAAAAAACATGTTGGCAAATAAAAATCGATGGGTAATGACCGCTTTAGTGGTCATGTTTGTGATATACAATGTTGTTGTATATACACAAGGTACATCCAACAATACTCCAAAAATGTCTGAACAGGCCATAAAAGGAGAGCAACTTTATCAAGACAACAATTGTACTGCATGCCACCAGTTTTATGGCTTAGGAGGTTATTTAGGACCTGATTTAACCAATACCATTTCACATCCAAACAAAGGAGCAGCTTATGTTAAAGCTTTCTTAAACAGTGGTATTAAAACCATGCCTAAGTTTAATTTTACCGAAGAAGAAAAAGATGCCTTAGCACAGTTCTTAACGGAAGTTGATCAAACAGGATACTACCCAATTAAAGATGCAGAAACAGATGCAAGTGGCTGGGTAGGTATAAAATATAAAAATCAATAATGAAAAAAATCGCTTCTATATTTATCACCCTTTCTTTATTGGCCTTAATTGCCGGAGCTATTTTTGGTGCTTTGGCAGGAATCCAATATGTTAAGCCAGATTTTTTGAAAGAAGTGATTGCCTTTAACAAAATGCGTCCTTTTCATGTGAGTACCGTTTTAGGGTGGATTATTCTCTGTTCTACTGGTGGTATTTATTATTACCTCACCGAAGTGCTTAAACTCAAGTTGTTTTCAAAGAAATTAGCTGCAGCACATTTAATCCTATTTATACTGTGTGCAATAGCCATATACGTATCCTTTTTTACTGGAAATATGGGAGGAAGAGAATACTTTGCTTATGCTCCTATTATATCTGTGCCCATCCTTTTAGGCTGGATGTTGTTTGGAGTAAATTACTTTAAAACAGTTGTTAAACAAGTAAAAAGCTGGCCTGTTTATTTGTGGATGTGGGGAACAGGAATTGGATTTATGATTTACCATTTAGGAGAAACAAACTTCTGGCTGATTCCTTATTTTAGAGAAAACTTCATCAAGGATTTTGCTGTTCAATGGAAATCTTATGGTTCTTTGGCAGGCTGTTGGAACATGTTGGTTTATGGTACCGCCATTTTCTTAATGTCGAAAGTTAAAGACGATGATAACATAGGAAGAGGTAAAAAAGCATTTTTCTTTTATTTCTTAGGACTGTTTAACTTGATGTTAGGTTGGGCTCACCACACTTATATCGTTCCTACACAACCGTGGGTAAGGTACTTGGCTTATGGTGTAAGCATGACCGAGTGGATTATCCTTATTAGCATTATTATCGACTGGAAAAGATCACTTTCTACTGAAAAGAAAAAACTCAACGACATCTCTTATAAGTTCTTGATGGCAACTGATTTTTGGGTCTTTTTCAATTTGTTTGTAGCCTTACTCATCTCTATTCCTTACATCAACTTATTTACGCACGGAACGCACATTACGGTGGCTCACTCTATGGGTACAACCATAGGAATCAACACTACGATTTTAATTGCTTCTGTATTTTACATTGTAAACCGAGAGCACCGAGAGGTACTCAATAAGTTTGCGAGCATTATCAAACCAGGCTTCTGGATTTTTAATGTCTCCTTGGGGATTTTCTTAATTTGTTTGCTCATGGGTGGAGTAGAAAAAAGTGTTTGGATGTATTTTACAGACGAACCTTCTACTTTTGGTCAAATGCAAGATAAAATACAGCCTTACATGTATGTATTCTTGGCTGCAGGTTTTGGGCTCCTATTAGGAATTTTAATGTTGGCGGTGCCAATGTTAACTTGCCTCACAAAAAAAAGTAAGTAGATAAGTCTTTCCATAATGTGACCAACGTCATATTATTTCCACCATTTTATAATCACCTTTACAACATGTGAATTATTCACGTGATATGACACAATTATAACTGCATACGTCATCGTTTCTTTTTGCTCAGACAGCAATAGGTAAGTAGTTTATTCTCATTTTTTCTGGTAAAAAGAACGGTAGGTAAGTATTGATTTTAAGCTATTAATAAACCTGAAAAGGATGGAAATAATAAAGTTAACCGTTAACGAAAAAGAATATCAAGTTATCGTTAAACCTCATGACACCTTGGCCAAGGTATTGAGAGAAAAGATACATTTAACGGGAACAAAAATAGGATGTGAACAAGCCAGTTGTGGTGCTTGTACTGTTTTTGTGGATGGAAAAGCCGTACAAAGTTGCATTACCCCTGCCTTACGTGTTGCAGGTAGTGTTATTACTACTATAGAGGGAGTTGCAGACCAAAACAAACTCCACAAACTCCAAGATAAGTTTGTAGAGAAAGGTGCCATCCAATGTGGTTATTGCACGCCAGGAATGATCATGACTTCTTTGGATTTTTTGGAAGAAAACCCTACTCCAACAACAACAGAAATTAGGGAGGCATTATCGGGTAACTTGTGCAGGTGCACAGGATATGTAAAAATTATTGATGCCGTTGAAGCTTATGTGAAAGATGAAAAGGCTGAAGCTAAAGAAGCCAGCAAATTTAACATGGTGGGAAAAGGCAGGCCTTACATTGAAGCCAAGAAAAAAGTACAAGGTGCAGCAGATTATGCAGATGACATTCAAACCAAAAATGCACTGTTTACCAAGTTTGTTAGAAGTACACATGCTCATGCCAAAATAAATAAGATTGATACATCAAAAGCTGAAGCATTTCCTGGGGTGAGAGCTGTACTAACTGGAGAAGAGCTACCTGTTAAGTTTGGGGTATTGCCTATCTCACAGGATGAAAGAGCTATGGCCATTTCTAAAACACGGTACATCGGTGAAATTGTGGTAGCCATTGCTGCTGACACCGAAGAAATAGCCACTGAAGCCTGTAAACTAATTCGTATTGACTACACTCCTATTCGTCCATTTTTTGACATGAAAGAAGCGTGTGAAGATGTGGGTGAAGATGAACAAATACATTCGCATTGTAAGTTCAATAACAACATTCATAAAAAAGCAGAATTACGTTTTGGCGACCAGCAAGATGGATTGACCAAAGCAGCTCATAAACTAAAAGTTGATTTCGACTTTCAAGGAATTAATCATGGGTTTACCGAACCTCATGCAGCAACAGCTTCATGGGATGAAAACGGATTAACCATAATTACCGCTACTCAAGTACCTCATTATTTACACCGTTACCTTGCTAAAGTGCTGGAAGTACCCATGAATCAGGTTCGGGTTATTAAACCAACCGTTGGAGGAGGTTTTGGGGGTAAATCAGATCCTTTCCCTCATGAAATGATCATTGCTCACCTCTCTAGAAAATTGGGGCAGCCCGTAAAAATGAGGTTCAATAGAGAAGAAGTCTTCTTGACAAATCATGGAAGGCATCCAACCACCATGAGCATGGAAATGGGTGTTAGTGATGATGGTATATTCGAAGTATTGGATGCTGACATTATTATTGATGGTGGGGCTTACGGAAGTTTTGGAGTAGTGACCTCTTACTACAATGGTGTACTATTGCAAGCACCTTATAAGATTGATAATTTCGGATTTAGAACGCGTAGGGTTTACACCAACAAACCACAATGTGGTGCCATGCGTGGACATGGTGCAGTAAACTCTCGCTATGCGGTAGAAACAATTATCGACAGGCTTGCAGTGGAAATAGGCATGGATCCTTGTGAGATGCGTTTGAAAAACTTTTTGGATGAAAAATCGTTGACCGTTGGTCAATACCGAATTACCTCTAACGGAAGTGTTGAATCACTGAAAGCAGTAATGGAACGTTCTCAATGGGCAGAAAAATTTAAAAAATTACCAGAAGGACATGGAATTGGTGTTGCTTGTGGCTTCTTTATTTCTGGAAGTGCGTTACCTATTCACTGGAACGAATACCCACAATCGGTGGTGCATTTAAAAGTAGATTTAGACGGCCGTGTTTTGGTTACTTCTGGTGCCAGTGATATTGGACAAGGAAGTGATACCATGTTGGCCATTATTGTAGCTGAAGTCTTAGGCTTGAGCTTGGAAAATATTTTTGTTGTAGCAGCAGATACTACGTTAACCCCTATTGATTTAGGAAGTTATTCGAGTCGTGTAACATTTATGGCTGGTAATGCTGCGAAACAAGCTGCCGAAAAATTAAAAGAAAAAGTATTAGACGCTGTTGCTAAATTGCATGATGTGGATAAAACGGAGTTAAACTTCCAAAACGAAAAGGTATTTAGCAACGATGGAAAAATTGATTTAACTTGGACGGAAGCCATTGAAAATGCCACTCGAAAAGTAGGTGCATTGAATACTTCTGGAGCTTACAATTCTCCAAAGTTAGGAGGGGATTTTAAAGGTGCTGGAGCAGGCCTAAGTCCTTCGTATAGTTTTGGTGCAGTGATTACAGAAGTTAAGGTGGATGTAGCAACAGGCCATGTAAAAGTAGTTGACATTTGGGGAGCACATGATGCCGGAAAAGCATTAAACCCCTTAGCGGTAGAAGGACAATTAGAGGGCTCGTGGCACATGGGATTAGGACAAGCCGTAAGTGAACAAATGAAATTTAGAGATGGTCTATTGGTTAATGGAAATTTGGTTGACTATAAAATTCCAACGAGTAAGGACACCCCTCCTATTCATACCAACATCATAGAAACCATAGATCCGGAGGGACCTTTTGGTGCTAAAGAATGTGGAGAAGGAGCCATTCACCCGGTAATACCAGCTGTGGCCAATGCCATTTATGATGCCGTTGGTGTACGGGTTACTTCTTTACCCATTAACTCTGAAGAGGTGCTCAAAGAAATTAAAAAGAAACAATTAGAACCGGTTAACTAAAAATTATGATCGCTGAAAAAACATATTTAATTCCAACATCAGCAAGTGAAGCCATTGAAATGGCTAAAGCCAATTTAGGAGCTTTCAAATATTTAGCTGGTGGAACGGATGTAATGGTGAACCGATTTCAAGGTAATGAGGAATCACCCTGTTTGATTGACATTAGTAAGCTTGATGAATTAAAGGGCATTGCCAAAGATGAGGCGTTCCTTAAAATTGGTGCATTAGAAATTTTAGAAGAGCTCAAATTTAACGAAGACTTAAAAGCATCATTTCCAATGTTGATTGAAGCCGCCTTAACGGTTGGTGCTCCGCTACTCCGGAAAACAGCTACCATAGGCGGAAACGTTTTGTGTGAAAACCGTTGTTTATTCTACAACCAATCTGAATGGTGGAGAGAAGCTGTAGGCTATTGTTTAAAGTGCGATGGAGACATTTGCATTGCCACACAAGGTAAAAATGCTTGCTTTTCGGAATTGGTTTCTGATACTGCTCCAGCCTTAATAGCTATGGATGCTGAAATTGAAATCGTAGATGTAGATGGTGTTCAACGGGTTCCACTGGAAAGCATCTATACTGGTGATGGTGTTGCCCCAAGAAACTTATCAGCAACGGCCATTCTAACTGCAATTTATTTACCGCTTAACCGTGAGTTTAAAACTGCTTTTTACAAATTACGTGAAAGGGAAAGCTTAGAATTTACTTCTTTAACAACGGCTGTTGCAATAGATAAAAACGGTAAACTGAAAATTGCTTTATCGGGTGTTGATCCAAAACCAGTAGTGGTAGAAGGTAGCGTAAGCGATGATAAGGCTTCCTTAATCAAACAAGCCATAAAGGGTAGTAGAGCAGTAGACAATGACATGTATTCTCGTAAATACAGGCGAGAAATGATAGGCGTTTACTTGAATAGAAGTTTTGACAACTTAAAAATATAAGCAATGGAGCACAATCCAATACAAACCATGCTTGATGAGCATGACATCATCTCTCTTACTGAGGATATTATTGATGCTCTGGATAAATTATGGGAAGCAGACGCAGCACAATACAAGACAACGGTAAACACGCTCCTTATTTTCTTTAGGGAATATGCCGATGGTTACCACCACAGAAAAGAAGAAGATGTGTTGTTCCCTGCTATAAAAGATCACCCAGATTTTGTGTTACAAGAAATTATTGATGAGTTTGAAACACATCACGAAGATTTTAGGGCTTACACGACTTTAATTGAAATGGCGTTGGAAGAAGGTGATTTTGAAAAGGCTCAAAAAGGGTTGAACAATTATGTGCAAGATTTGCTGGATCATATTGGAGCCGAAAACGATGAGCTTTTTGTGTTAGCAGAATCTTTAATGGACGAGGAAGACTTGGAAACCATCTTCTTTAAATTTAAAGACATTGACATGGAGTTAGGTGAAGAAAGAAAAAGAGAGTTGGAAGAAAGCATAGCGGCAATAATGGTTTAGATTGGCTATCTTTGGCTGAGTTTTTTAAACTAAAAGTGTTATGATGAAAGACGAACCAACAGGTGAATTAGCCATACGAGTTGTAGCAATGCCAAAAGACACTAACCCTGCCGGGGATGTTTTTGGAGGGTGGCTGATATCTCAAATGGATTTGGCAGGTGGCGTATTTTGCAGAAAAATAGCAAAAGGAAGAGTAGTTACTGTTACCATAGATTCAACCACTTTTAATGAGCCTGTTTTTATTGGAGATACCCTTTGTTGTTATGTTTCTTTGGTTAAAATTGGCAGAACTTCTATTGCAGTATATATAGAAGCATACGTAAACAGAGATTTTGAAGACACGCGCATAAAAGTTACTGAAGGGGAGTTTAAATATGTGAAAATGGATGAGAATAGAAAGCCAAGTCCTATTTAAAAATAAATGATAAAAAATGAACACGAAACAATATTTTTACAGAAACGTCATTTTTTCCAAGCAAGGAAAAACCATATCAATTGTGGACATCCACAACCCTAAAAACGACAAAGAGGAATTGGATCCCTGGTTTGGGATGGTATTACAATTGGCAGATGGACAACATACCATTGAGCAATTGACTCAATTTATGGCTACCCAATACAGCGGAATGCCACCTGAAAATTTACCACAAACGATTAACTCTGTGGTGGAACGTATGGCTGATACTCGATTAATTATGCTCACTGAAGAGCCAACAGAATTACCTTATTACTTGTCCATGCCTTATGAATTGTTAGACATCGAAAAGGCAAAAGCGGCATTGGCAGAAGATCGAGCTGATATTAATTAAACTTCTTTTTACTCATTTCTGGCAATAACTCAAAGTCTCCATTTATCAAAGCTTCTTTTTTTGATTTAGACCATGTTTTGATTTGTTTTTCTTTTTCAATAGCCACTTCTATGTTTGAAAATTCGGCTCTAAAAACCAAATGAACAGGTCTTCTTTTAAATGTATATGCAGTCTTATTGTCACCAAGTTGATGTTCCAACAATCTTCTTTCAACATTATTTGTAACACCAGTATAGTAAGTATTATCACTGCACTTTAAGATATAAACAAAGTATTGATGGTATTTTGCCATAAACAAATATATGTTTTTCTGTTCTCGATACAATTCGCTTTCAGCGAATCACTCGAACTGACAAAACACACCTCTATTGTTAAATTTTGTGTCAGTTCGAGTGTTTTCGAAGCATGAGAAAATGTATCGAGAACAAGCAAAATTGAAAGCTACATTTAAATTAGATATGTCTATTTTTGCATCCTTATTTATTGAAGATGCAATTCAACAACAATAAACGATACAACGATTACTCGTCTTTTATCAAAAAGCAATTTTCCGAACGCGTTCAGAAAGTTTCTTTGGATACGGGATTTACCTGTCCGAACAGGGATGGTTCTAAAGGAGTTGGTGGATGCACCTATTGCAACAACAACAGCTTTAACCCTTACTATTGCAAACCAAGTAAAACCATTACCCAACAATTGGATGAAGGCATAGCATTTTTTGCCAAGAAATACAAGACCCAACAGTACTTAGCCTATTTCCAGGCGTATACCAATACTTATGCAGACATTAATTTGGTAAAAGAGCTGTACAACGAAGCCATTAATCACCCTCAAGTTATCGGTTTGGTTATCGGAACACGACCAGATTGCATCAATGAAGACCTTATTGATTTCCTTTCTGACTTAGCCAAGGACAACTTTATTTCTTTAGAGTTTGGTGTAGAAAGCACCTTAGACAGAACCTTAGAAAGCATTAACCGTTGCCACACGTTTGAAGAAACCAAAGCAGCCTATGAAATGTCTAAAGGTCGAGGAATGCAGTTGGGCGCACACATGATTATTGGTTTGCCGGGTGAAAGCAAGGAGGAGCTATTGAATCATGCACGAGAAATTTCCAAACTGCCTATTCATACGCTGAAGTTACATCATTTGCAAGTGGTGAAGCACACAAAAATGGCCCTCCAATTGAAAGAAACACCAGAAATGTTTGAGTTGTTTTCTGCTGAAGCTTATGTGGACTTGATTACTGAGTTTGTAGCGTTGTTGCGACCAGACATTATCATTGAACGTTTCATTAGCGAATCACCAGCTCATTTATTGATTGCACCGCAATGGGACGGCATGAAAAACTTTGAGATTGTAGCGAAAATTGATAAGAAGTTAATTGAAAAAGACCTTTGGCAAGGGAAGAATTATCAAGCGGAAGTATTGGCTTAAGTTATACCCTTACCCCTATTACGCAAACATCATCAATCTGTTCTAAGTCACCTTTCCATTCAGCAAACGTTTCTGATAATAGTTGTTTCTGTTCTTCCATTGATTGGTCTTGTATCCTTAATAAAAGTGCCTTAAAAGAATTCGATTTGAACTTTTTACCCTTTTCTCCTCCAAATTGATCGACATAACCATCCGAGAATAAATAAATACTGTCTCCAGACTGTAATTCAAACTCGTGGGTAACAAAAGGTTCGGCAGCTCTAAATTTTCCGATGGGTTGTTTATTTGCTTTGGTCTCTAATATTTCACCATTTCTAATGATCCATAAAGGATTATTGGCGCCAGCATATTGTAAGCTCATGCCTTTTAAGGAACAAAGTGCGATGTCCATTCCGTCTTTTACCTCTTCATGACTTTTTTCAAATTCCTGAATCACTATTTCCCTCGATTTATCCAAGATAGCTCCGGGAATAAGTAAGCCATGCTCTCTCACTGAACGGTTCAGTGCATTATTACAAATTACACTCACCATTGCTCCAGGAACTCCATGTCCGGTACAATCGGCAGCAGCAAAAAGTGTTTCACCATCCTTGTGTTCTATCCAATAAAAATCTCCTGCTACAATGTCTTTTGGTTGGTATAAAATGAATGATTCTTTTAGGTGTTCTTTCACCACTTCATCCGTTGGAAGGATAGCCGATTGGATTCGTTTAGCGTAACTAATGGAGTCTAAAATTTCTTTATTTTTTTCAGCCAATTCTATATGCGATTCTTCAATAATCAACTTTTGCTTTCTGGTGATTTTTAATCGATTAAATACAAATAGTAAAAATGCAACTACCAAAACAAGCCCTATCAAAGAAGCATAGGTCAACACTTTTTGCTTTTTCTTTGCTTCTTGTTCTATCGCTATGAGCTTATCATGTTCAGCATCATCCAGCACTTTTTGTTTTTCAAACTCATACTGTACTTGTTGTTTTAAAGATGCTTTTTTGGTCTCTTCATTGTTGATGCTATCCCTCATATGAATATACAATTCAAACATTTCTAAAGCTTTTGTGCCTTTCTTTTGCTTTTTATAAATGTCCACTAAGGCCTGGGCACAATTTCTAATGTCAAACGGAAACCCTAAACTTTTAGAAAGCTCTAACGCTTTTAAGGTATTTTCTTCTGCTTTGTCCAACTGATTTAAACTCATGTACACTCTCCCAAAATTTAAGTACGTGAGTACCATTCCTTTTTTATCGCCAATCTCCATTCTAAGCTCCAAACTTTTATCGTAATAGGTTAAGGTTTTTTGAGGATCGTCTTTCTTGTACATAAATCCAATTTGCTGATAGGCCAATGCCATTCCTATCTTACTTCCAATTTTGGTATATATGGCTAAACTCTCTTCAAAATTTTCGATGGCCTTATCGTGCTTTCCCATATTATAAAACAGGTAGCCCAAGTTGTTTAAGCAAATGGCCGTACCGTCTAAATCGCCAATCTCTTTCTTCATTTCTAAGCTTCTGGTATAATAATCCATGGCCTCATCTGTATTTCCCTGATTGTCGTGGATGGTTCCTAAATTGAGAAAAGCATCTGCTATTCCTTTTTTGTTTCCTATCTGTTCATAGAGCTTTAGGCTTAAGCCATAAGTTTTCAGTGCTTCTTCGATTTTCCCTTGATTGAAATAAATGTTCCCCAAATTCTGGAGCCCAACGGCCCACCCGTAAATGTCATTTAATTCCTTTTGAATTTTTTGAGCTTCTTTAAAATAAACAATGGCTTCGTCTATTTGTCCTTTTTGATTACAGATAAACCCAAGGTTATTTAAGCTTCCGGCATAGGCGGTTAACAAATTCTTTTTAACTGCCGTAGGTTGTTCTTTTTTAACCAATTCTTGCAATAAATTGTGCTGAAAGTCTTGATACCTTTCCCAATTTTCATGCATCATGTTTTCGCAAATAAAATGCAAGGCATTGATTCGGTCGGTATCACTTTTAGCAGCATGGTACAGGGTCATACAACTGTCTACCATTCCTCTATCTACCGCTGTAAGATCGTCTAATACCAAACTATCTATGAGGTAGAATTCTTTATCGGCAAATTGTTGGCCATGGCTTTTTTGAGCATAGAAAAATGCACACAATGTGATTAAAAGAAAAAGTAATTTCCTCATGTTTGCCTTTAGGGATACTTCCAAATATAGTGAATATTTACTAAGGTACGAACTCCTTAATCGACCGTAAACTGGTACTCCTCCTCAAAAATGGAAATGAACAAGGGATAATCATCTCCCAGCTTATTGTAATTGGCTGTCTCCTCATCCATACGGTGCTTGCTTACACTAACGGTAAGCGTGTAATTTCCTTTAACTTTAAAGTCATTATTAAACGTAAAGCTTCTTTCTTCTCCTGGGTTTAAATTGTTATCGCTTAGTTTTATTGCTTCAGGATGCCATTGCCACTCCTCTCCTATTCTATCTTTTTGGGTGGCTACTACTTTACCCGATGCATCTTTCAAGTCAAACTGAATGATGAAAAATCGTTCTGGATCTGCCGTTGGAACACGATGACCGGCATGTTCGTTTTTTACAGTTAGGGTAAAACTAAAGTGCTCGTTCATGGAATAAGCCGCTTTCACTTTTTGAGCACTAATTTCCAATCCATTAAGCATGCCCGTTATCTTACCTGTTTCTTTCGGTATTCCAGAACCTGGGAAACTGTGGAATCTACTTTTCCGCTCGCCATAGCCTGCTACAATTTCGCGATGTGTTTCCACCATGTGGCAATCAATGCAATTTTTCTTACCGTAAAATGGTCCTGCTTTCCATTCATCTCCTGTTTCAAAAGTACAGGCCAAGGTTGGGGTAATTACCGCTGAAGCATTGTGACAGGAAAGACACAATTGCTCCGAAAGGTGTTGGGGATCTTTTACTGTTTTATGCGGTGCTTTTGCACTTCCTGTTGGGCCCACAATGGCATTGTTTCGTACATGGCACGATGCACAGTTGATCCCTTCTTGTTGCAAGGCAACATCAAAATGTGGATTTTTTTCTTTTACGGGTTGGTAAATGTCTCCATCTACCAATCCTTTTATGATGTATTCTTGCTGGTTTTGTAAGGGAATGTGGCAATTGATGCACATGAAAGGACTCGATTCTTTTTGCAGTTCCGATTGAAACTGTTTATCCGTCCAGGCATGTGCATGGGTAGATGTTTTCCATTCTTTGTAATGGTCTTGATGACAGCTTCCACAATGCTGAGCACTTAAGGAAGTTAACCCTTCTGGAATTTCTTGATTGGGAATGGCGATCTCCCAACTCTCGGTTAGTGGAGTGATGTTTGCCTCGGAATAAGGTTCCGTTTCTACTCCTCCACAGCTCAAAAAAACGGCAGCAACAAACACTAAAAATGGTATTTTCTTGCTTTTAAAAATCATACTGTATTCTTATCACATTGGGTTCAGTGTTCTTCTGTTCTCGATACAATTTGCTTTCAGCAAATCACTCGAACTGACAAAACACCTAAGCATTTCTAATTTTGTGTCCGTTCGAGTGTTTTCGAAGCATGAGAAAATGTATCGAGAACAAACAAAATTCAACCTATTCAAAGGTAATTAAACTACCGATTATATTTACTTTTGAAGCCTCAAAAGAATGGAAGAAATTCAGCACATAAAATTGGATGAAAAGGTCAACTTGGCTTACCAAACGATTAATTTTTCTGAAGCGGATAAACCGCTATTGGTTTTTCTGCACGAAGGCTTAGGCTCCATTGCGCAATGGAAAGATTTTCCAGCAAAACTGTGTGCCGAAATGGACCTGCCCGGATTGGTTTACGATCGATACGGTTACGGACATTCTACTCCTTTACAAGAAGAAAGAACACCTGATTACTTGCAAATAGCTGCTGACTATTATTTGCCCCAATTCATAGAAAGCTTGGGATTGCATAACCGAAAACTGATTTTAATTGGCCACAGTGATGGTGCCAGTATTGCACTCATTTATGCTGCGTTGTTTCCAAAAAATGTTGTTCAAGTGGTGAGCATGGCGGCCCATGTGTTTACCGAACAAATTAGCGTAGACAGCATCCGTAAACTTACCACAGAATACGAACGCAATGGCAATTTAAAAAAAAGCTTGGAAAAGTACCATTTTGAGCATACGGACAGTACCTTTTATGCTTTTGGAAATACCATTACCAGTGATGCGTTTAGGAGCTGGAACATCGAACATTTTTTACCGCGAATCGAAGCACCCGTTTTGGTGATTCAAGGAGATTTGGATGAGTATGGAACGGAAAAGCAGGTGGACTCCATTTACGACAAAACACCCCACCCTCAAAAAGAACGGTTAATGATACCCAACTGTGGGCACATTCCTCAGCTGAGCCATTCAAAAATTGTGCTTGACGCAATTTCATTATTTCTTAAAAAATAGGTATGAGCCGCATCATTCTTTTTGCAGGATAAAAGCGGTTATTTTGTACCATGAATTGGTTTGTACTCGCAGCATGTTTAATTGTTTACCCTTTGTTTGGAATCACCATTTACTTAATACGTAACCGTTTGGCCAAAACTCAAAACTTTAGTATCGCTACCTTGGCTCCAGTTGGGGTCAGTTTTATCTTAGGAATAGCTGCCTTGTTTTATGCGATTGTGAGCATGTAGCACACTACCTTAGTTAACGACTTTTAACCCTTTTATTGAATACCTTATTGACCTTACATAGGGATTTTGTATTTTTAGAATGCTCTAAATTGTATTTTATGAAAACACTGCTTAACACTTTAGTCGTATCACTCATTACAACTGTAACGGCAATCCCTTTAGAAGCGCAAAACTTAGTCCCTAACCCAAGTTTTGAGAATACTTCTGCTTGCCCCACGAGTGATGCTCAAATTCAGCTGGCTACGGGGTGGTTTAGACCGAATATTGCCACATCAGATTTATTGCACAGTTGTTCTTTTGGGATGGGAATTGGCATTCCTGCAAACCTTTTTGGGTTTCAAAACGCCAATACAGGAAATGCTTATGCAGGTTTTTACACCTATGTTGCATTGGCTGGAAATTATCGGGAATACATTTCTATCAAATTAACAGATAGCCTTATATTGGGGGAAGAGTACAGTGTTAATTTTTATGTAAGTCGTTCAGATAGCTCTAATTATGCCAGTATAATAGGCTTATATTTTTCGCCAGACAGCATATTTGCCAACAATGTAAATGCTTTAAACAATATCCCTCAATTAGAAACAGCTTCTGCAATAATTGATAAAACACAATGGACTCAACTAAGCTATACGTATATAGCTGCTGGCGGAGAGAAATACATCAACATCGGGAATTTCAGGGAGACTGGATCATCAGATACCGTAAATACATACGATGGAGGTGCTATCTTTAATCCAGACTATTATGCTTCCTATTATTACATCGATGACATTTCAATTGTACAAGAGACTGCTACAGGTCTTCCTGATTACAGCAGTAAAAATGACGTTTCGATTTACCCTAACCCCAACAAAGGCATCCTAAACATCGAAGTACAAACAAACGATGTTATTCGCTACCGACTTGTAAACATACTTACCCAAGAAAGTACCTTGCCGGTAAAGCTTTCCAACAAACAAATAGACATTTCTAAAAATCCGTATGGAATTTACCTCTTACACATTGCGTTTGAAAATCAAACATTAATCAAAAAAGTAGTTTTAACACCTTAAGTATATTGATCTATTCTTCTAATCTGGTTCAACGTGAATCAACACATCAGATATTTCTGGTAGTTTTTCCTTTAACACATCTTTGAGGTGATGGGCTACTTTATGCCCTTCTTTCACAGTAATGTCTGCTTTAACCACTAAATGTAGGTCAACGTGAAAAGTGATGCCCGTTTTACGTACATAACATTTTTCCGTATCTATTACGCCATCCACCTCCTTAGCGATGGTTCTAATTTTCAAGACCAAGTCATCGTGTAAGTTTTCATCCATTATTTCTCCCAATGCTGGTCTAAAAATCAGATACGCATTGTATACAATAAACCCTGAAGCAATTAATGCCGCCCAATCATCGGCATTTTCATAACCTTCGCCCATGTAGATGGCTACGGAAATTCCGATAAACGCCATCAACGAAGTAATCGCATCACTCCTGTGGTGCCAAGCATCTGCTTTTAGAGAAGTGCTTTTTGTTTCGTCACTTTTCTTAGAAACAATGCGGTAAAATAGTTCTTTGATGACCACAATAACCGCCAAAACGATGAGCGTGTATTTTTCTGGAACTTCATGTGGTGTTTGAATGTTTTGAATGCTTTTGTACGCAATAATGGTAGCTGAAATGACCAAGAACCCCACGACAATAAAGGTAACCAATGGTTCTGCCCTACCATGACCGTAAGGGTGGTTTTTATCGGCAGGCCTTGTAGCATACTTGAGGCCAAACAAAACCAAAATAGAAGCCAATACATCGGTAGTCGATTCTATGGCATCGGCAATTAACGCGTATGAATTTCCAAAAAAGCCTGTTAGTCCTTTGGCCAATGCCAACAAAGTATTGCCAGCTATACTAAGATAGATCGTGGCAATTGCTTTTTGTTTGTTGTTCTTCATCCTATGGTAATCCTAAATCGTTTGTGCTGCTTGGCTAATTAAACAAAAATAACCCTGATAAATCTAAATCGTGTAAAAAGCACTCCAAAATAACGTTGCTCATAAACAGCAAAAACAATCCTGCAAGGGTAAGAAAAGCCACGCTGCTAATAACAATTGGTTGCGCTTTTTTTACGATAATTCCTGCAACAAGTTGGGTGATGGTGAACACTGCTGTTGCGATGCTTACAAAAGCCAGGGTAGCTTCAAGGCTTTGGTTGAGTGTGCTTAAAATGTAATCACAATCTGGTTTAACGATGTAGTAACGCACCACATGGTAGGCATAAAGTACTCCAAATAGGATAAAAGAAAAGACGGTAATCTTCTTTAAAAGGGGATGTGTAAAAAAGCGTTTAAGCATCATTTTGAGGTTCACTCAAAGGTAAGGAATTTCTCCGCTCCTATTTCTTTTTAGCAATAATCAGGAGCGAATCATTGTCTTCGAACTCACCATATTCTTCTAAAACCAACACATTAAAAGCAGTAGCGAAAAATGCTTGCAATGCTTCTTTGGTATAGTAGTTTACAAACATTCCTTTAAAGATTTCACTTCCCTCTCCTTTCCACACGGAATGACAAACAATCCCTCCATCAGTTAAGATTTCAGCCTGCCGTTGGATGGAAGTAGCCAGTTGGTCATCTCTTAAATGTTGTAACACTTTATTGGAATAAATCCCATCAAATTGTTTATCTGTAGCAAGTGTTGTTGCATCCAATTCCAAAAATTCGCCATCTGGATAGTTGGCTTTTAATCGGTCGGTAAACTCCTTAGAGTTGTCTGATCCCACCACGTTAAAATCTTGTTTTAGTATTTCCCAATCGGAACCTGGACCTGAACCTATTTCAAGTAAAGCAGCTTGGGCAGGTAAAACGTTTTTCAATTGATCAATTAATTCTTGTCCATTAACATCTGCTGCCAGTTTGATGTACTCGTCTACCGATTCCGCTGTATGGTAGTATGCTCCTTCTTTTGTTGCCCACTCTGTCCAAGAGCCATCGTATACTGCATTCTCATGTTGCATTACGAGTTCTGATGCCAATAGAATGATGCAAGCGGTAACACCCGAACCACAGGTAAACACAAATGGCCTGTTGTCGTTTGCTAAAGTTTTGAATATTGTTTTCAGCTCTGGTAAGGGTTTGAATTTTCCATCTTGTAGTACTTCGGTATACGGCAAATTGATGGACCCTGGAATGTTGCCACTTCGTAACCCTTCTCTTGGTTCTGGAGCAGTACCGTTAAAACGACCTGCAGAGCGTGCATCAATGAGTAAAGCGTTTTGATCGGCAAGATTGGATTTTACAAACTCATAACCCTTAACTTGGTTGGGTTGCAATTGTCCCTTAAAGTTTCCATGTTCTACATGGTGTTCAGTTCTTTGTTCGGTTTCATAGCCTTGGGCTACCCATTCGATTAACCCACCATCCAATACGGATACGTTTTGGTGACCAAAGGTTCTGAACATCCACCACACTCTTGGGCTTAGGAAAACACCTTTGTTATCATACACCACAATTTTACTGGTGCTGTTAATGCCTAATACCTGACAATCTCCCTGAAATTGTATGGCACTTGGAAATGTATTGGGTAAGTCACTGGTTGGATCACTGAACACATTCTTAACATCAACATAACGTGCCCCTTTAATTTGCCGAGCTGAAGGTTGAGGGCTTACATCCAAGACCACCAAATCGGCATCATTGCTATTTTCGTTGAGCCATTGGCAAGAGACAAGTGGTGTGGTCATTTTTATCCTTTTAAGTGTTACTCAAAAATAATAAAAACCACCAGACAAAAATGAAGGATCAATAGTAAGCTCCTCTAAAGTTTATTCAGACTTACCCGAAAGCCCGTCAAATTTTTCTTTCATTGTAGGGTTACCGTGAGTCAGTTTTTTAATAGTTAGCCCTTCGGCTTTCTGATTTGCAAGACGTAATTGGTTTTCACTTGTTGTTAGTTCTTGCTTTACTTTTTGCATTCTAGCAATTGACTTATCAATCTCTGCTATCGCCTTTTCAAAATGATTAGAAGCTGATAGGTAGTTTTTTGAAAAACCATCTCTGAATGTACTTATTTTTTCTTCAAAATTCGTTATGTCAATGTTCTGATTTCTCATTAAATTCAGTTCTTGTTTGTATTTCAATGAATTCATTGCCGCATTACGAAGAAGCGTAATAATTGGGATGAAGAATTGAGGTCGGATTACGTACATTTTCTCAAATCTATGAGACACATCAACTATCCCATTATTGTAAAAATCATTTTCGGATTCCAAAAGTGAAACTAAAACTGCATATTCACAGTTCTTGTCATTACGGTCTTTATCAAGCTTTGCAAAAAAATCTTCATTCTTCTTTTTAGTGGCAGTTTCATCATTTTCGTTCTTCATTTCAAACATGATTGAAATGATTTCATTTTCATCATCATCAGTTTCTTTGTAAATATAATCACCTTTAGTACCACCACTAGAATCATTATCTTTTTCAAAGTATGCGTTTTGAAATGCAGTTGGGCGTAATTGATTGAATTCTATTTCACAATGTTGTTCCAACGTTTCGCCAACCATTTTTGTTGAAAGCTTTTGCTTAAAATCTTTCAATCGAGCAATTTCTTCATCTTTAATTTTTATAGTTTCGTCCTTAACATCAAGTTTATTATTAAACTGTTCTTTTATGGATTTTTCAAGAAGTTCTTTTTCAGTATCCTTTATTTTTAAGTCACTCTCTAGCTTATCACGTTCTTTTTCAATAAGCTTTACCGCTTCAGATAGTTCAAGTTTTTTTTCTGTTTCTGAATTCTGAATTTTGGATTTCATCTCAGAGATTTCCGTTTCCTTTTCAGCTAATTTTTTGGCAAGTTCGTTGCTGCTTTCAGCTTTTAACTCAATTAATTCTTTATCTTTTTTTGCTAACTCTTCTTGCAAGGAGTTTTTAATGTTAGCTTCAGCGAGTTTAACTGCACTATCTTTTTCCTTTTCTGCAAGAGTTAGGCGATTATTTAGTTCTTCTTCAAATTGATGATTTCGAACTTGTTTTAAGATATCTGCGTATCCAGCTTCATCAATTTTGAAGGCTTTGTTGCAATGAGGACATATTATTTCGTTCATATTTTATTTTTTTGTCTTACTAAATGCATATAAGCATAAGCTAACTCCTATTGCAATTGCAATAGCTGTTTTGACTTGCTTACTTTCCGTAATACCAGTTAAGATTTCATTTATAAAGTGTTCACAATTATAATTTACTAAATCATATTCAGTGCCTATTTTCTTGTTTACACGATTAATGATTTCAGTTTGAGAATTTTCACTAAAATCATTATATTCAACTCTATCGATTCTTCCTTCGGATAAGAATTGAATTAATGTTATGTATCTCACGCCAAATCCAATTTGATTTTCAGCAATTAAGTGTTGGTCGTTCCAAAACCCTGCATATAGTACGTGATGTTTAGATAAAATACCGCCTTTTGTTCTTACAATTCTATCTCCAATTTTAATTTTATTATAGTCAATTTCCATTTTTTTTAGTCTGTTTTATACACTTTTAAATATATCGTTTTCATTTTAGCTATAAATTATTTCTATTTTTTCCTTTAGAGAGGTTGAAAAAATAAAACTTTCATCATCAATAAAGGTTATTGCTTTGTATGGTTTACTTCTCCCGCTGTCTGAAGTCATGCCCAATTCTTCTTCAATATCATTAACAAATATAACAGAACTACCTAAACCTGTCTTGATATCATTTTCAATAAGTTGAGAAGCAGTATCAGAACCAGATTTTTGGGGGGTAGTCTTATGTGCTTGATGGTCTTTATCATAAACTACTATATAAGATAAATTAAATTTATTAAGTAATTTGATGTATTGAGGCATAGAATCTTTACCACCACAATCTATAATCGTATAATCATACTTATGAATGTCCATCTTTATTCCAAGCATAGGTATGATAGATTTATCAGTTGGGCCTTCAACAAGTATAATCTTTTTAGCAAAAAACAATTCGCTACGTTCAGGGTTTATCCAATACGCCAAATTAAAATTCTTCCTTTCATTGTCATTAAAAATATCATCATTACATTGTAAAACCTTCGTGCCATTAGACACACTGTCTTTTTTTACAATGCAAATTGATTTATGATGATTTAAACTAATAAATGAACTGGAATGTGTGCATATAAGTACTTGATTTTCTTCTCTCGACAGTTCCACTAACAATGAAAAAAGTTTCCTTTGTGCCTGAGGGTGCAAGAATAATTCAGGTTCTTCAAAAATAAAATAAGTAGCTTTTGACGCTTCTCTATTGCCACTTGGACTTGCTATTCTTTCGGCTTTGAGCATATTAGCCCAAGCCTTAACTAAAGCAAAAATTAGTGCCCTTTGCAAACCATGTCCTTTCCTATCAATATCAGTTTTAACTCCATCATCTACTACAACATTAGCCCCAACCCGAAATATATCATCAACGTTAGGTGGTGTTATTTGTATGTCTACACTTGTGTTCCAATCATCAAGTTCCCCATCGATTAATGTCTCTAAAGAAGTTAAATCATCTGGTCTTTGTGTATTAACACTACCATCTTCGTTATGCTTATTTAATATCTTACTAAATCTTAGGATATTTTGTTTAGCATCCTGAAAATCAGAGTCTGTTTCTGAAATTTTATTTACAACTTTTGAGTATAACTGTGCAAATAATGAATTCCCTTTAGGTGAGAGTTCTGCTGTAGCACTTTTTACAGATGGGATAAAAAATAAATCTCCAAAACTACCTGCGGCTACATTTTTTAATCCTAAAAAATTAGTTGTTTCAAGTGTATTGTTGAATTCTAAATCTGGCATATTAGCTTCTATATATTGTTCCTGTGCTCTTAAAAACAAAGCTTTTGAAATTGCACCACTACTTGGTAAGTATTCAGCTAATGGCAATTCTACTGCTATAGACCTTTTTTTAAAATCATTAATTCTATCTTCTTTTAACCAATCTTCAACCGGCTCTTGTATATATCCATGGTAAACAAATCCTTCTGTTTTAGTTGCTTGCTTTCTCACAGTCATTGTATGTGCAGATGTAACATATTTTTTAAACGTGATATCTTCCTCTTCATTCAAATCACTAAAAGTTACCTCAACCCATAATTCAGTATTTTCACCATTAAAATCAATGTCCTGTAGACCAATTTCACCAAAAAAGAAAAGTATAGAACTTAATATATTAGATTTACCATGATTATTCTGACCGATAAAAATCATTAAATCGTTAAAATCTATTTTTTCATGTACAATAGACCTCCAACAACTGATTTCAATTTTACTTATCTTCATCTACTAAATTTTCTGATACCTATAACCTGCTTTCTTTATATATTGATCAAAATATTTGCCGTGTGAATCTGCACTCATTAGACCAATGTGTCTATCCTCAGGAACTCCGTAATATTGATAAACACCTCCATGATGAAATTCAATTTCTAAAGTTTGTTCTGAAGAATCATATCCCACTGATGCCAAATTTGACGATTGTACTTTTACTCTTTCCATAACTATTATTTTTTTTTTAATAAGTAAGTCTGCATATTATAACAACCCACCATTTCTTGCAATACCAAAATTCACCCATCATTACTTATTTAGTAGCAATTAAAACTTATAACATTCTATAAATAAATAGTTTAAAACTATTTTCATTACATCATTTGAACCTTAAAAAAGCACCCAAAAGGATGAGAATTGTCATTTTGACAACGATTTGGAGGAAATCTTGGTGTTTTTGCGTCTTTTTTTCAATCCTGCGTCCATGTAAATACAAAGCATTAACTTTATACTATGGATGAGGCTATCTTAAAGACCTGGAACGCTACCAACGAGCGCTTGTACAATTTTGTCAACCAGCAAGTAAAAGATGCTGAGCTGGCCAAAGACATTGTGCAAGATGTTTTCATTAAGGTTTTTTCTAAGATAGATACCTTAAAAAACAAAGACAAAATTGTTTCCTGGATCTTTCAAATTACCCGTAACGAAATTGTTTCTCACTATCGCAAACACCGTCACCAAACTTCTTCTGAACACCTTCCTGAGCCAGCAACTTTAGAGGAAGACATGACCAAGGAGTTTGCCGATTGCATCATCCCCATGATGGCTTCTTTACCTGAAAAGTACCGTGAAGCGGTTCAATTGTCGGAAATTGAGAACATGCCCCAAAAGGAACTCGCCCAAAAATTAGGCATCTCCTATTCTGGTGCCAAGTCGAGGGTACAACGCGGCCGAGAGGCCTTAAAAGCCTTGTTGGAGGACTGCTGTAGCATTTCTACAGATCAATACGGCAACGTGATTGACTACCATGAAAAGGATTGTTCTGGAGATTGTGATTAGACCTTTTTGCGTCTTTTTTAGCCTTCCGCGTCTATAGGGTGATAACAATAATTATTCACTTAAATCTTAAAAAGATGACAGATCAAGAAAATCAAAACTGTACATGTACCTGTAATTGCAACTGTACATGTAATTCCAACAGCAACGGTTCAAGTACCGGATGTTGTTAAAAACAAAAGAGGCATTTTCACTGAAAATGCCTCTTTCTGTTCACTTGATCAATCCCTTGTTTGTTAATGCCCTATGACATCATCCTTGGTCGTTAGTGCAACGGCCACCACCTCATCTATCAGTTCTTGTTTTACATTCAATTCTTGTAACGTTGATACTAAATGCCCTGCCACCGCATTAAAATGATCCTCGGTAAGGTTCATTCCTGTATGCGCATCTCGCATGTTTTTACCGGTATAGGCCATAGGTGCTCCAAAAGCAAACGCTAAAAATGCTTTTTGTTTCCCTGCTTGTGCCATCATATCGGTATCCTTAAAAAAATAATTGATGCTCTCATCAGCCAATACTTTTGTGTAAAAAATATCTACAGCTGCATTTACGGCATCCATTCCACCAATTTTGTCAAATAAACTCTCGCTCATTGTTTTTTTTGTTTTATGTTAATTGCCTACTTCTTTTTATGGTCCTTCTTCGGCATGTTCAGACTCCCAGCGAAAGTAGGGAGTTCTAAGCCGTTTACAAATGATGAAAATCATACCATGGAATTATTTTTGTTTTTGTCACTTCGAGTGTTTTCGAAGCATGAGAAAATGTATCGAGAAGAAAAAAAACAATAAGAGAATTATTTTGTTCTTCTGTTCTCGATACAATTCGCTTTCAGCGAATCACTCGAACTGACAGAACAGAGCACTCAAACTGACAGAACAAAGCGCTCAAACTGACAGAACAGAGCACTCAAACTGACAGAACAGAGCACTCAAACTGACAGAACAGAGCACTCAAGCTGACAGAACAAACAGCTCGAACTAACAGAAATTTCCTTAAAGTTGTATCTTTATCGGATGAGAAAGCTCTTTTTAATAGCGATGTTTTGTGCCTTAAGCACAGGAGCTCATGCTCAACTAAGGGCTCAAGTTGGCCTTGAGGGTGGATTAGGAAGTGGAGATGAAAGTTTTGATTCTCCTACTGGTTTAGGGATAACTGCCCTTGGAGAATTTGTGTTCTCTGAACGAATTGGCATCACTTTCCAAACAGGTTATACCGTTTTTCGTTCTGGAAAAGGTGAAGGAAACATCCGAACCATGCTTCCTTTTTTAGGTGGTTTGAAGTGGTACTTCAGTGAAAAAAAGAGTGAAGGAATATATGCTCACGCCAAGTTTGGTGGCCAATCTTATAAAATATCTAAACAGGATCTCATTCCTGCAAAAACCTTATTGGCAGCTGGTGCTGCTATAGGCTGGTACAAAGCCAAAGACATTAGCCCAGAAATTGGCTATGTGTTTTTTATTACGGAAGGTGATCCTAAAGGTTTTTTCTCTGTGAAAGCCGTGTACAATTTTTAGCGCTTGTTCTTCTGTTCTTCTGTTCTCGATACAATTCGCTTTCAGCGAATCACTCGAACTGACAGAACAAAGCGCTCGAACTGACAGAACTGAGCACTCGAACTGATAGAACACAATACCTTATCTCCTAAAATCATTGTCCATTCGAGTGATTTTGAGGCACGAAAAATTGTATCGAGAATAAATGATTTTGTTTTTCTGTTCTCGATACAATTCGCTTTCAGCGAATCACTCGAACTGACAAAACAAATTACTCCACTTTAAAGGTGTTGCCACTTAAAAACAAGTCATCTAAAGAAGCAAATTTGCTGTTGGCCATTTCATCATCGCGCTGTGCATGTAAAGCATCATCATAAGTAACCGCTGTTGCTCCTCTTATTACACCTAATGCCACTGGAAAATCAGGATGCTTTAATTGCGTCAACATGTACTGCAAGGTCTTGTCCTTGTTTTCGGCATCGTGTACTAAAATGTCTGCTTCAGTAATGCCATTTTCACCCAAGGTCACCACTTCTAATCTTAAGCCGTTTAAACGAATGCCCTTGTTCTTTTCTGCGCCAAACAACATTGGTTCTCCGTGTCGTAAAAACAATTGGTGGTCTGCTTTGGTTTCTTTTCCTGTAATGATTCCGTGCGTTTTATCGTTAAAAATAACACAGTTCTGGAGTATCTCTACTACTGCAAATCCTTTGTGTTGTTCTGCTTGTTTGAATACTTCTACCATCATTTTTACATCGGTATCGACTACGCGTGCAAAAAACTGGCTGTTGGCTCCTAAGGCTAATTCTCCTGGATTAAACGGTTCTTCTACCGTTCCGTGAGGAGACGATTTGGTCACTTTTCCTTTTTCTGAAGTGGGTGAATATTGTCCTTTGGTGAGGCCATAAATTTCGTTGTTAAACAACAACAAGTTAATGTCAATGTTTCTTCGTACGGCATGGATAAAATGGTTTCCGCCAATGGCTAATGAATCGCCATCTCCTGAAGCCATCCACACACTTAAGTTCGGATTGGCAATTTTTGTTCCTGTAGCAATTCCTGCTGCTCTACCGTGGATGGTATGAAAACCATAACAGCCCATGTAATACGGAAAGCGCGATGAACAACCAATACCTGAGATGAAGGTAGCATCCTCTTTGGGGATGTTTAATTCGGATAAGGTTTTTTGTACGGCACTTAACACACCATAATCACCACAACCAGGACACCATTTTACTTCCTGATCGCTTCCATATTCTTTAGGCTTCAATGCACATTGTATTGTTTCCGTTTCCATATCCTAATCCTCTAATAGTTGATTAAACTGTTCTTTTAGCTCCTTAATTTGAAAAGGGAGCCCTTGCATTTTGTTGTAACGCTCAAATTTAAATTCAGGAAATTGTGCTTGTAAATAATTTGCAAATTGTCCGTTATTTAGTTCACATACAATGATGCGTTCAAATTTTTCGAATACTTGTTTTGTATTTTGTGGTAGCGGGTTAATGTAATTGAAATGGGTAAAGGCAATGTTCTTTCCGTCTTGTTGCATTTCGTTTACGGCCCCAAACAATATTCCAAACTGTCCGCCCCAACCGATGACCAGCAGCTTATTGGCGTCCTTTCCTTTTACACGCTGTAAAGGAATGTCAACCGCTACTTTGGCTACTTTTTCGTCTCTTAACTGAATCATTTTTTCATGATTCAAGGGCATGTAAGAAACATTTCCTGTCTCATCTTCTTTTTCTAATCCTCCAATGCGGTGCTCATATCCTGGCGTTCCAGGTGTTACCCATTTTCGGGCTAATGTTTCAGCATTTCGTTTATAGGGAGCCCATTCTTCTACATTGTTGCATGTATTGGGACAAATTTCTTTCAGCTCATCTAAGAGTTTTACTTTCCATGGTTCTGCTCCATTGGCAATGTAACTTTCTGTTAATAGGATGACTGGAGTCATGTGCTCTACGGCAATTCGACAAGCTTCAAAAGCCCAATCGAAACATGATGCTGGTGAGCTGGCAGCAATAACTACCGCTGGGCTGTCACCATTTCTTCCAAACAATGCTTGACTTAAATCGCTTTGCTCTGTTTTGGTTGGCAACCCTGTTGATGGTCCTCCTCGTTGAACGTTCACGATCACCAATGGCAATTCCGCCATGATGGCCAAGCCAATGGCTTCTGTTTTTAAGGCCATTCCTGGTCCTGAAGTAGTGGTTACGGCTAAGTCACCTGCAAAGCTGGCTCCTATAGCAGAGCATACACCTGCAATCTCATCTTCTGCCTGAAATATCTTTACCCCAGACCACTTGTGCTTCGTTAGTTCATGTAAAATGTCCGTGGCAGGAGTAATGGGATAAGTTCCTAAAAATAAATCTCTGTTGGCTTTTTTGGCTGCTGCCATCAGTCCCCAGGCAGTAGATTCATTTCCTGTTATGTTTCTATAGGTTCCGGGGGCTTTTTTAGCTGGTGGAACAACGTATGAAGTGGTAAAAGCCTCAATGGTTTCTGCAAAATTGTGCCCTGTTTTTAATACCGTAATGTTGGCTTGTGCAATTAAGGGTTTCTTCCCAAATTTTTGGTTGAAGAAATCAATTGTTTGTTCTAAAGGTTCATTGAACAACCAAAACACCATTCCCAAAGCAAACATGTTTTTGCAACGAATCACACTTTTGTTGTCTAAGCCTAAATCAGCAATGCTTGTTTTGGTTAACGAAGTAACAGGTGCTTCTATTACTTGGTAGTCTCCTAACGATCCATCTTCTAATGGGTTTGTTTCAAATCCTGCTTTTTCTATCGTTTTTTTAGAAAAACTGTCTCCATCTACAATGATGGTGCACTTGGATTTTAGGTTTATCAAATTGGCTTTTAAAGCTGCCGGGTTCATGGCAATTAATACATCTGGTGCATCACCAATGCTGTGTACACCAGCGGTTCCAAAATGTACCTGAAATCCTGAAACTCCAGCTACGGTTCCTTGCGGTGCTCTTATTTCTGACGGGTAATCAGGAAATGTGGCAATTTGATTGCCTAAGTTGGCTGTGGTATCTGTAAAAAGTGTTCCAGCCAATTGCATTCCATCTCCGGAATCTCCAGCAAATTTGATGACAACTTTATCTAATGTTGTTTTCATTTTCTTCTTTTTTTATTTCCACCTATCCAAGGTAGGTAGGATGGATTTTGCCATGTCTTCTGCACGTTGTTTCGGCATTCCTGCTTGTGTTGCAATGGAAATGCAATCTTCCATTTTCTCTTCCAAGGTGGTACAACCGTCTGTAAATTCTCCTTCTTTGTAACAGTAAAAACAATAGGTGGTGTTTACGCTTCCATCCGCATTCGAGGATAAGTATTTATCATCGTTTAACGGCATTCCACAACTTTGGCAGATTCTACTCATGGTTTAACAGTTTTCCCAAACGGGTTTTCTTTTTTCTAAAAATGAATTGATGCCTTCATTGGCATCCTTGGTTTCCATCAACTGCCTCACATAAAGCTCTTCGAGGTAAGGCAATTTATTGTTCATGATGTAATTGAATGTAGCTCTTGCCGCCTTTACGCCATACTTTAAGGATTTAGCGCTTTTAGGTAAGATGTTAGCTGTAATCCACTCATCCACTCCTGCATTGAGCTCGTCTTTGTTTTCATAAACACGGTTCAACAAGCCAATCTTTTCTCCTTCTTCAGCATCTATATTGCGCCCTGTTAGTAGTATCTCCTCCGCCCTTGCGTTTCCAATCTTCAATGGTAACATGACAGATGCAGGGGGAGGAAATACACCTAATATAATTTCTGGCTGTGCCAATACAGCCGTTTTATCAGCAAACATAAAGTTACAAGCCAATGCCAATTCCATACCGCCACCCAAACATTGACCAGATATTATGGCCATGGTAGGGATGCTTAATTCGATGATTTCAAAAAATATGGTGTGAAACGTTTCGATCATCAATGGCGCCAAATCTTTGGTGTGTTCTGGTACGCTCGCTCCAAAAGAAAAGTGTTTTCCTTCTCCTTGAAAAGTGATGAGTTTAATGTCTTTGTTCTTTTTAAATTCATTAAACACCCCCAACATCTCCAGCATCATGGTATTGTCCAACACATTGCCTTTGCCATCATCTAAAATGATGTTGGCCACTGCTCCATCGTGGGTATATTCTAATCGTAGTTTTTCCATTGTTTCTATTTATTAATGCTCCAATTTTTCAGTAATAACTAAGCAAAATATTCTTTTACCCAAGCTACCATCTGATTGTCGGTCATTTTATCTGCTGTTTTAACTTCCAATAACTTACCTGCATTAGCATGATTACTCAGCATTTTCTTTTCCAATGCTGTTTTCATTTCGGCAGGACCGAAAATCACAACTTCATCCGATTCTTTAGCGTTCAGTAGGACTTCTTCAAGGTAATGATCCGTTTGTTGTTTGAGTTTATTCCCCTTCTTTTTTTCATCGTTCAAAAATTGATGACCGAATTTTCCAAACTCTTTGCCTTCTCCTTCATCCCGCTCTTTTGTAACAATACCAGATTCAATACACTTAACGGTATGATCGTCCTCTAAAACAGTTATTAAAACTGCTTTTTCTTTATCAATCCAAATACCTGTTTGCTCTTTCATCTTTTTATGTGTTTCGTTACTAAAATCAGTTGAACTGAATTTGATTTTATGCCTCTGTATTTTGATACTGAGGTGAAATGTCTTGATGCACTGAATCATCCCATTCTTTTCCTTCAGCCAACAGTTGTCTCAATTTGATAAAGTCTATTTCTCTATCGTTTCTTGGTCCATCGTTGAATGCTTTAAATCCAGCTTTTGCTTCTGTCATCATGTTTAATGCTAACCAATCTCTGTTGGATTCTTTGTTGGCATCCCAATGCTCTAACTTCTTCTTTCTGATTGAGTTAATGGTTTTACTTAAACAGTTTGGAAAAGTCATCATCAGCTTCGTACACATCTTATCTACTGCTTCATCCAATAGGGATAAATCAACTTCTCCTGATTTAAACAAGGCTTTTCCTTCGGCCAATGACTCGCCTTTTTTAGGCATTCCGTAAATGATCTGACCGTTCTTCTTACTGATCCATCTGTCTGTTCTTACCATCGGATTATTTACAAATTCTCCATCTACTTTTAAGGCTGGAACCACTTCGGTTAACAATCCTAAACGCAAGGCTTCGTGTGCTGACCAAGGGTCACAAACGGTACATGATTCCATGGCTTTTTCTACACCAACATAAAGGTGTAAGAAGTCTGTTGATCCTCCATCAGGAGCACTTCCGTGCTTTGGTCCTGCTTGTCCGAACTTGGCTAAATCTTGTGCAATGGTAAAATCACACGCCATTCCTATTTCTTGTCCACCACCAATACGCATTCCATTGGCACGGCAGATTACTGGCTTGTCGTTCATTAAAATGGACGAAACCATGTCGTTAAACAAACGCATGTATTGTTTGTATTCTTGAGGATTACCTGCATAGTATTCTGCATACTCTTTGGTGTTACCTCCTGTACAAAATGCTTTATCGCCCACCGCTGTAAAGACAACTGCTACCACGCTTCTATCGTTAGAAGCTTCACGCATGGCCAAGATAATTTCTTTAACCGCTTGTGTGGTGTAAGAGTTGTATTGCGCTGGATTGTTTAGCATAATCCATGCATTAAATAACCCTGCAACATCATTTCCTTCTAAATCTTTTGCAGGTCTTAATTCATAAAGAATGTCCGTGTAGTTATGTTCTACTAAATTGTGGCTGTGTAATTCCATATCTTTTATTTTTTAATTAAAATCCGGTACCAATACCGAACGTTTATCATATTTATGTTCTAATGTGTTTTGAAATACTTCATTGATTTGTGACATTGGGAATGTTTCCACAAAGTCTTTAATGTCTAATTTCCCTGTAGCAATTAAATCCACCACTTCTGGGTATAATTCTGGTTTGCATCCCCAAGTTCCGATTAGCTTTGCATCAAATGCCATCAGGTTGCTTAACCGTACATTTAACTTGTCCATGGTAAACCCAACAATACTCAATGTTGATGTAAACGTTAATAAGCTAAATGCCAATTCTTGGCCTGGTGTTGTTCCAGAAATTTCAAAGATTTTCCATCCGAATTTGGCAGCGCCTAATTCTTTGGCAATCTCTCTTACTTTTCCTTTTATTTCTTTATGGGTTAAATCTTTTGAGTTTAGGGTAGCATCTACACCGTGTTTTTTAGCATTGGCTAACTTCTCATCGTTGATGTCAATGGCCAGTACTTTAGCTCCCATAATTTTTGCAATTAAGGCACCGTAAACCCCTACTCCTCCTACTCCAATTACAATGGCTAAATCTCCCATTTCTAATTCAGATTTTTTCATCACCTGATAAGGGGTAGAAATGGCATCGGCAATAACCGAAAGTTCTTGGAGTGAATATTTCTCTAACATCGCATCTGGTACCAGACACAAATATTGGTGCGGTACCACAATGTGTGATGCAAATCCGCCATGAAAATCATTTCCTGGCATCAATTGGTTTTGGCACATGTTGCTTCTTCCTTTGTTGCACAATTCGCAATCTCCACATGGGAGTACTGCCGGTATGATGACATTTTTTCCTTTTAAATGGTCTGGGCCATCCATTACCACTCCACTAATTTCGTGGCCTAAGGTTAATGGCATTTCCTTTTTGGTACGAACACCATCATGCCAAAAGCTTAAATCGGTATGGCATACACCACACCCAGCAATTTTCACTACTGCTTCCGTTTCATTTATTGTTGGCAATTCAGATTCAACCAAAGAAAATTCTTTGTTGAGTTCTGTCATTTGCCATTGTTTTAATTCTCCCATTTTTATTCTTTTATGCGTTTGGATTTTCAAATAAAATTGCTGTTCCTTGTCCTCCACCTATACAGGCTGAAGCAATTCCGTATTTCACTCCTCTTGCTTGCATTTCTCTTGATAGAGTAAGTGACAATCGTGTTCCTGTTGCTGCTAATGGATGACCTAATGCAATGGCTCCTCCATTTACGTTACAGATGTCTCTGTTTAATCCCAACTCTTTTTCGCAACCCAAAAACTGAGCAGCGAAAGCTTCATTAATTTCAATTAATCCAATGTCATCTAAGGCTAATCCAGCCATTTCCAATACCAATCGAATGGATGGAACTGGTCCTAATCCCATTACTCGTGGGTCTAAAGCACTTGTTGCTGAAGCCACTACTCTTGATAATGGTTTTAATCCTTTTTCTTTTACAAAATCTCCGCTTGCTACTACAACTGAAGCTGCTCCATCAACGATACCACTTGAATTGGCCGCTGTTTGAACACCGTCTTTTGCAAATACTGTTGGTAATTTTGCCATGGATTCTAAATCTGCTGGACGCACATTTTCATCTGTTGTAAAGTCAACTGCTTTTCGTGGTAGTCTTACTTTTCTTGGGTTGAGTCCTTCTACTTCAAACACCGTAGAATTCATTTGAATGACCTCATCATCAAAGAAACCTCTTTCTTTTGCTGCGATGTATTTGTCAATGGATTGCTTGGCAAACTCATTGGCTTCTTCTTTGGTAATGCCATGCTTATCAGCCACATTTTCTGCAGTACATCCCATAGGAACTGCTGCCGTATCGTTTAATGCTTCCCAAAGCATGTCTTTAAAATCTATTCTTCCTAATGGATACCCCATTCTGTTTCCAAAACTTACTGTTGGAGAAAGGGTCATGTTTTCTGTTCCGCCACAAAGTGCAGTACTTGCTTTTCCCATAGCTATTTGTTCTGCTCCAGCAATAATGGTTTCAAACCCTGACCCACAAATACGTTGTAACATTACCGCTGGAATTCCTTCTGGAATACCTGCATATAAGCCAATGTGTCGTGGTAAAAAGTATGAATCTGCTGAACTTTGCCCTATGTTTGCGTACATCAACTGGTCAATGTCTTCTCCTTTCATTCCCGATTTTTCGATGGCTGCTTTCGTAGCATATATCCCTAAATCTGTAGGAGAAACTTGTCCTAACGTCCCACATAATTTACCAAATGGTGTTCTTGCTCCATTAACGAGGTAAATGTCATCGTATGTTATTCCAAATCCTTTTTTCTTATCGTGAAATCCCTTCATTTTCAATGTATTTTAATTATAATTTTTCGTTGGTTAAATAACCGTTTTTTTTCGTGATTTTAATATGATATAAATCAGCTTTGGACAGACTGATAATGACTTAAAGCAGCTATTACCTTTTGGCAATTCTGAGGTCTTGGCACTGTAATTCTAAAGGCTTTATCGTCTCCAAAATGATCTGTTTTTCTGACCAACACATTTTTATCAGAAAGTAGGTTACAAACACCATCTCGTTCTTCTTGTGTTTTAAAATGAATGTAGATGAAATTACTTTGAGAAGGCACTACTTTGTAACCCATGTGCGACAATTCTCTTTCTAATACACTTTTTGCTTCTAAATTATTTTTAAAACTCTTCTCGATAAATTTATGGTCTTTTATTGCCGCTGCTGCTGCAATTGAAGCCACCTGGCTCACTGTAAATGGTGCCTGAAAATATTCCAATTTTTCAATAATATCTTCGTGGGCAACAGCAAAGCCTATTCTCAACCCGGCCAGGCCATATATTTTAGAGAATGTTCTTAGCATTATTAAATTTGGGTAGCGTTGCAATAGCTTCATTGTATTTGGGAAATCTACACGATTCACATATTCACAATAAGCCTCATCAGCAACTACATAAGTGCTTTTAGGAACTGTTTCCATCAATCGAATCAAATCGGTTTCAGGAACAATTGTACCTGTGGGGTTATTGGGGTTAGCTATGATGATGAGTTTTGTTTTCTCATCGCAATTCTCAATAATTGAATCTATATCAATCCCGTAATCCTTCATTTCAGAAAATCGGGTTTCTACATCGAAAACTTTCGCCAACAATTTATAAGCAACAAAAGTGATTTCTGGTATAATCAGGTTCTCTCCTTTGGCAATAAAGTTTCGAATCATAATGTCTAAAGATTCTACCAATCCTGCACACACAAAAATATTTTCTGAGAGTACTCCTAAATGATCCGAGAATTCTTCCTTTAGGGTTTTGGAATGTGGTTCAGGATAACGGTTCATCTGATCACAATTCTCCATCACCGCCTTCAACGCCATTGGTGATGGTCCAAAATTGTTCTCGTTCTGAGACAATTTAATAATATCTTCTACTACTTTTTGGTCCATTTTAACTAAAAATAGTTTGGCTCAAGTTAAATAACACCTCTTTTCTATACCATTCAGAAGCCCTTACATCTGATATGGGTGAAGCATACTCCATTACTTTGTTGGCGAACTCTTCTTTATCAGCTTCAGTTAGATCCTGAATATCTTTTCCTAAAAGGAAATCACAAGCAGATGTTGCAAACGGGATAGTAGGAGCAACCGCTCCACAAGAAACACCAGCATCTGTAATGGTTCCATCATTGTTCATTTGAATATGATAACCCAATGAAACAATGGCTATTTCCATCGATTTTCTGGACCCTACTTTTTCATAACCTGATATAATGTTATGATGATCATTCATGGGAATGGTTATATTCTTGATGATTTCGTTTTTTTTCAAAGTCGTTTTCTTCAATCCAATGATAAAGTCACTGAGTAACTCAGCTCTTTCACCACCATTGCAATCTACAATATGGCAAGTGGCCTTTAGGGCAATTAATGAAGCCGTCATATCTCCTGAAGGGGAAACATTACAAATGTTTCCGCCCAATGTGGCTACATTTCTAATTTGTGTACAAGCCAACTTACTTGCGGCTTGATGCAATACTGGATAGTTTTCTCTAATGAAATTATTGTCTACAATATCTGATGCGGTAGCTAATGTTCCTATTCTTAGACCATCGGCTTCTTCAACTATCTGTGTATAAGCTTCATCTTTTAGCTGAGCAATGTTGATGATGGTCAGCTCCTCCGTATTTTGCTTTTTTAACTGATTGATTAAATCGGTAAATCCTGCTCCAATTCTGAAGTTACTGTTTTGGTTAGCCGCAATTGCTTTCAATAACTCATCGGACGTTGTTGTATTTATTACTTCGAAATCCATTCTTATTAGTATTTAGTTGTCAGTATTCAGTTGTCAGTATTCGGTTGTCAGTATTCAGTTGTCAGTATTAAACTAAAACCTCTTTATTCTTTTCTTTTTGTTCTTTCAATGCTCTCAACACTTTTTCTGCCGTAATTGGCAAGGAATAAAAGGTAACTCCAAGTGCATTAGAAACAGCATTGGCTATGGCCGCAGCAGTAGGAATTAGTGGTGCTTCTCCTGCCCCTTTTGATCCATAAGGCCCTGCCTCATCATAGGTTTCTATTGGGTAAAAATGAACTGGAGGCATATCGGTAGCCGTTAACAATTTGTATCCATGGAAACTTGGGTTTTTCAATTCTCCATTTTCATAAATCATTTCCTCTGTTAATGCATAACCAATTCCAGTGGCTAAACCACCTTCCATCTGTCCTTGTAATCCAATTGGGTTAAGCACTCTTCCAACATCTTGTGAAACATGAACATTCAATACCTCAACATTTCCTGTAACGGTATCCACTTCTACTTCTATCGCTTGTGATGCAAAAGCATAGTTTCCAGAGACATCTCCTTTAAAGTCCTTGTCCTGAAATTTACTTGGTGGTTCATAAAAATAATTGACCGTACATAATTCATGAGGTGTACCAAAGTGCATTTCTCTTGCCACTTTATCTATCTTAATTTCAAATTCATTGAACGTCATCTTTCCATCAGCATATTCCCAATCATCGGTTACCACATCCAATAGGGCTACTGCTTTTTTATTCAATTTTTCTTTCATTAGTTTGATGGCTCCTAACAAAGAATTACCTGCCACAAAGCTTGTTCTGGAAGCGTGAACGCCAACATCCCAAGGTTTTACATCTGTATCGGTATTGATGACTTTAATTTTCTCTTCTGCTATTCCCAGCTCTTCCATGGCAATCATAGCCAGTACTGTTTCAGAACCTTGTCCAATTTCATTGGATCCTGTTATGATGGTTAGGTAACCATAATCATCCAGTTTTAATACAGTTCCACATCCATCTGAGCGGTAAATCTTTGCTCCACCACCTACATGTAACATCGAGCCTAATCCTATTCCTTTTTTGTATCTATCTCCCTTTGGTTCAGCATTTGCTTTTTCAAAATCACTTTCATCAATTACTTTTTCTAAAGCTGGAATTGCACCACAGGTTTTAAAATGCAAACCTTGTCCTGTTACCTCTCCTTTGTAATTTGCATTAATTAACCTTATTTCCGATTGATCCATACCCAATTCTTCTGCCATCAAATCGATGTTTGTTTCAATGGAAAAGGTTGCCTGAGGATTTCCATATCCTCTAAAAGATCCAGCAAATGGATTATTGGTATAAACTGCATGTGAATCAAACTTACAGGCCGGAACTTGATACAATGAAGAATAGGATTGCATCATCACAAATGGAGTTGTTGCCCCCCATGAAGTGTACGCTCCATTGTCTTTAATGATTTCTACTTCTCTAAATGTGAATTTTCCATTTTCATCACAACCAGTGGTTAAATCAATCACCATCGGTTGGCGGGTAGGAGACAATACAAATTCTTCTTCTCGAGAGAATAAAATTTGAACGGGTTTGCCACTCTTTTTTGCCAACAAAACACAAATGGGTTCAAACGGATGCATGTCTAATTTACTTCCAAACCCTCCGCCAATTATTGGCTGAATAATTCTGATTTTTGAAGGTTCCATCTTCAATGCATGTGCTATATCTCGTTGATACAAGAATGGAACTTGTGTAGATGACCACAATGTTAACCTGCCGTCAAATGGACTGAACTCAGCAGTAATGTTACTGGTTGCCATACAAGCATGCGTAACACGAGGTAATTCGTAGGTTCTCTTAACAATGACCTTGCTTTTTGCTTTTTGTTCTTCTAAGTTACCATGTTCATAATGGAAAGATTCAGCCATGTTTTTATTTCCAAACTGCTCCTTTCCTTTTCCAAATTCATTAATCTGTGGGGCTTCATTTTTCAACGCTTCAACAGGGTCATAAATTCCTTTTTTCACGTTGTATTCCACTTCAATTAATTGAAGGGCTTTATCAGCAATCTCTTTGGTTCGAGCGGCAACTGCAGCAATCTCATCACGGTTACAATTTACTGTTCCTTTCTTTAAAATAGGATGATCTCTTTTATAGCTGATGTTGTTTACATCATACACATCATCATCAGCGGTAATCACACATTCTACACCTTCTAATGCTTCAGCTTTTGACGTATCAATAGAAATTATTTCTGCACAAGGGTGAGCAGTTCTTAATATTGAACCGTGTAACATATTCGGTAGCTCAATATCGTGGCCGTAAACAGCTTTACCTGAAACACGTTCTTTCCCATCTAATTTACGATGCGATTTCCCTATTACTTTTAGTTCTTTTTCCATTATTCTGAACTTTTAATTCTCGTAAACTGCTTCAGCAGCATCAATTATTTTAGCGTAACCCGTACACCTGCATAGGTTTCCTTCTAAGCTTTTCTTTACTTCTTCTCGGGTTGGTGTTATGCCTTTTTTCTTACATTTATCACTGTATGCTTTTGTTGTCATTACCATTCCAGGTGTACAAAATCCACATTGAACCCCACCATGTTCTACCATCTTTTCTTGCACATTATCTAAAGGGTTTTCATGATCTCCTAATCCTTCAATGGTGATTACCTCTTTGCCATTTACGTTAATGGCCAAGTACATGCACGAATTAATGGCTTCTCCATCAACAATAACAGAACAGGCTCCGCACTCACCTTCTAAGCATCCTGGTTTTGTTCCCTTCAACTTAAGGTGATCTCTTATCAAATCAATTAACAACAAAGCTGGTTTTACCTCTTGGGTAATTGACTCTCCGTTTATTTTGAATGTTATTTGCATCATTTTTATTTTGATTCAACTATTATTTCTTCTTTAGTTAGTCCTAACATGAAAGCTGCTAAACATTTCTCTTCAGGATCTTTAATTACAATTTCAGCAATTGCTTTTTTTATGAATTCGGATTGAATTGGAAAATCAACTTCATGGCAGGTTCTTCCCAACACATATAAATTACGCTGAACAGAATTAATCCCTTCTGGACTTTCTACATTATAAATTACTTTGTTAATGTTCTTTTTCAAGTAATCAACAAACATTTTAATGTCTGGATAAGCTGCATTTCCTGAATTAACCGAATAGGGCAGAATTCTGTTTTCATCAATAACCGCAATACTATTTTTATTTAAATAGGATGCGCAGCGCTGTGCCTCTAAAGGTTCTAATCCAAATAAAATATCAACACCGCCTTTTTCTAAAAATCCGTACGTGTGTTCTCCTAACGTAATCCCTGCTGTTACTGAGCCACCTCTTTGTGCTAAACCGTGAATCTCACTTGTGGCAACGGGAATATCGGCTAACAAAGCAGCTTTCACTAACAAGTTGGTTAAAAAAACAACTCCCTGTCCTCCTACCCCTGCTACTAATATTTTGGTTGTTTCTTTCATTCGTTTACCAGTTCCAATTCTTTTTCCCAAGCGATGGCATCATTCGGACAAACATCTATACATAAACCACACTGCGTACATTTCGGTTCATCAATGATTATTTTTCCATCCACTTTTATCATGGCAGGACAACCCAAATTATCAATGCAATGGTTACACTTTTCGCAGGATTGAAATAAGTTGAAGTTTTTGATGAATTCAGTGATGTCACCTTCCAGTTCAATTGGGTTTGCTATTGCTCCTTCTTTTTCTTTATGGTTCAAATGGAGCAACGCATTTAACCCTTCGTAAGAATATTTATAACCTTCCAATTTTTGTTTAATCCCAATTACAGCACGTTTTCCTGAACCAATTGCTCCAATGAGACTCATGTGGTTGTCCGCACAGATGTCACCTGCTACAAACACATTTTTATAGTTGGAGAACCCATTGTATTTATCTGCTTTTATTTTATTACCGTTGGTAAGATTTTTATCACCAATTGTTGCATATTCTTCTACATTTCCCTGTTGTCCAATTGCAACTACAATGTAATCGCAGTTGATATCTTGCAAGTGTTTTTTTGAATCAAATTGATGGAGTTTAATTTTTAAGTCTCCTTTTTCTGTACACTCTTCAACATAACTGTTGGCAAGAATTGTTACTCCTTCTTCTTTTGCGTGTTCCACTTCTTCTGTAAAAGCAGGCATTGCTGATTCTGTTTCCACACAAGACAAGATAACTTCATTGTCCTCATTAAAACGTTTGGCTGAGCGCGCTACATCTATGGCACTGTTTCCACCTCCAATCACTACTATTTTACTTCCTGGTTGGATCGCTAAGGTTTTGAGGTTGTATTCTTTCAGAAAGTTCATGGAGTCGTATTTCTTACTCTTAGAAATCGAGCTTACGGCTTCCAATTCATTGGATTTTCCCAACCCAATTGCTATGATTACTCCATCAAATTGATTGGCTATTTCTTCCAGTTCCATCTCCTTTCCGAGCGAAACATTGAATTTGAATTGAACCCCCATTTTAGCCAACTGACTCACTTCAACATCAAATCCTTGTTTGTCCATTCTGAAATCAGGAATCACGTATTTAATTAGGCCACCAGCTGCTTCCTCTTTTTCAAAAACGGTAACTTCATATCCATCACGAATCAAATCATATGCAGCACTCAGCCCTGCGGGACCACCACCAACAATTGCGATGTGTTTGTCTTTTGGAGTAGCTTGTTCTATTTGGTTTAATGCTGAAGAAAAATCATTGAAATTTTCATCGATCCCCGAAACAAATTTTTTCAATTGCTTTATAGGAATAGTAGCATTTGATTCGTGATTCGAAAACAACTCGCAAGGACGATGACAAATGTCTCCGCAGGTTCTCGAAAACAATAATTTGTCCCGAACCATATCCAAAGCCGTTTTGTAATCCTTTTCTAAAATGGAGTTAAAAAATCCATGGTTACAAATGTTTGCCGGACAAGATTGATCTTTTGAATCCACTCTTTCTGTTGCCCTTATCTTTGCGATTGCTCTTGTTAAGTTTGAACCTGAACTTGCTTTTTTAGAACAAGAAATACCATGATCGTAATGGTTGTGGCAAGTATTGCACTTAGCATGGTTGATGATAATTTTATCATCTTGTTTGGTAAATTCCTTGTAATCTGGTAAGAAAACACAAGGGGCTTTAGAAATTAGAACGGAAACACCCTCCTGAGCCATTGCCTTATCAATCTTTTTGTACGTGTCTTTCATGTCGAAAGGCATCAACGTTTCAACAAAGTTGATCCCCATCCCTTTTACCAATGGTTCAATTTGTATTTCGTTGTATTTATCCAAATGTGTGGCTCCTGGATGATCTTGATGACCAGTCATGCCAATGGTTCGATTGTCAAAGATGATGACCAACATATTGGCTTTGGTGTAAACTGCATTTAGTAAAGAAGTAATTCCTGAATGAAAAAAAGTTCCATCGCCCAACATCGCAACTACTTTGGTTTTTTTGCTTTTTAATGCTTCTGATAATCCTTGAGCCATAGAGATACTCATTCCCATATGGTTAATGGTATCAATCATTTTTAACGGTGGTAAAGCTCCCAAACCTGAACACCCAATATCACCACATAAAATCACATCATTATCTTCTCTTGGTACAATTAGTTTTAGTGCATAATAACTTGCTCTGTGCGGACAACCTGAACACAATGCTGGTGGTCTTGGAGGCAAGCTATCATCATAGGCTGAAACACCATTCAGTCCAGTCTTGCCAATGGTTTCTACTTGAAAAAAATCGCCTACAACTTGATCAATCTGTCCCAAAGTAAACTCACCTGTATTGCCTAATTGGCTTTCTTCCTTTCCTGTTATTTGGCAGGTCAAGTTTTGTTTCTGCACAATGTTTCTGACAGCATTTTCTATAATGGGGTCTAATTCTTCTACAACCAATACTTTCTCAAACCCTTTCTGTAAAAAGGCAGCCACATCTTTTTCTGGAAAAGGAAATATTAATCCTAAGTCCAGCAATTCTAATTGGTCCTCTAGTCCATTTCGTGAAATGACCTCTAACAAATAACTTGTTGAAACCCCACTACTAATAATGGCTGTTGATTTATGTTTTCCTTGAAAATGTACCTTGTTAAAGTTCTTAAAAAATGGATCAACAGTTTCACTGTGCAATTTATCTAAGAGCTTTTGATGTGCAGTTGCTGTTCGTGCCGGAATATTAATGTGTTCTGGCATTCTATCAAAATGAGCTTCTCTTTTATCTGCATTAATTTCATTGTACTCCAACATTCCCCTCGTGTGCGAAACACGTGTAGTTGTTCTAACAATGACTGGCAAACGTAATTCAGCTGAAAGTTTAAATGCCTGCTTCGTCATTTCGTAAGCTGCTGCTGGTGTAGCAGGGTTAAAAACTGGTACTGAAGCCATATTTCCCCAATACCTTGAATCCTGTTCGTTTGAGCTTGAGTGACACCCAGGGTCATCACAAACTACAATTACCAAAGGAGCAATTATTGTTTGATAGGTAATGGACATTAAAGGATCTGAAGCTACGTTCATCCCAACATTCTTCATCACACAGAGTGCACTTTTATTGCCTATGGAAAAGGCGATTGCTTTTTCTAATGCAATTTTTTCATTGATGCTGTATTCAAAATAGGTGGCGTTCTTGACATCATCTGGATTCTTGTTGGAGTCGTTTTGGTAATTACTAACCAGGTTAAATATTTCGGAAATTTCGGTTGAAGGTGTTCCCGGATAAGAGAATACGCCATTAACTCCTGCTTCTATTGCTCCTCTAGCAACTGCTTCGTTACCAATGGCACTCACCTTGTGTGGTGAGGAATAGGAAGTTAATATGTCTGCAACTTTATTCTCCATTAATCCTGATCAATAATTCCTGCTTCTTTAAATATTTTATCGTTGTGTTCACCCAACCTTGGAGGCAAGCTCATTACATTATTATTTTCTTTTAAGTAATCAGTATCCATTGGAGCTGGGAATAGCATCACTTCTTTACCGTTTGGCAATACTGTTTTCACCATTAGCTTTTTAACGAGATCTAATTCTCCTACTTGTTTTACATCATTTACCGGAGCGACAGCCAATCCATTCATCAAACAGATTTCTATAAACTCAGTAGTGGTATATGATTCCAATGCTTTTCTGATATCGGCATAGATGTTTTCTTTATCTTCTTTTCTCCCATTGTTGGATACCCTATTTTCTTTGGCGCAATGTCCAAACCCTTCAATTTCTGTTACTTTTTGCCATTGCATATCACTGCCCACAGCCAAATAAACATAACCGTCTTTGGTTGGGTAGCAGTTAGATGGTACAAAACTTCGATGCTCATTTGCACTTCTGGCAAACAATTTCGACTCGTCTTCAGCAAACTGAGATTGAGGTAAAGCAGTAATTAACCAAGAGGTGGCACATTGAGCCATTGATATGTCAATTCTTTTTCCTTTTCCTGTTTCTTTCTGTTCTAATAAAGCCAATAACACCTGAGCAAATGCTTCATCACCAGCCTTTAAATCGATTAATGGTAAACCACATAACATAGGGTCTCTGTCTGGTTCTCCTGTTAGGTGCATGTATCCTAACATTGCTTGTAACGCAGGATCGTAACCCGCTCTATCTGGATATTCTGGTCCAAATGCTGAAATGCCGCACCATATTAATTCGGGGTTTGCTTCTTTTAAGGTATCGTAATCTATTCCGAATTGCTCATAACGTTTGGGCAATGTATTGCACATAAATACATCTACCTTCAACTCTTTAATGATTTGCTTTAATAATTCCTGATCGATAGGATTCTTTAGATTCAACGTTATGGCTTCTTTTCCTAAATTGGGAGCCATAAAGTAGGCGTGCAAATCATCCACACCTGTATCTTCCCCAATGTAACGGTTCGGATCTCCAGGATTTTTTTGTCCAGGTTTCCCAGCGGTTTCTATGCGAATAACACGCCACCCTAACTGAGCAAAACGCTCTGTAGCATAAGGCAATGTCAATGCCTGTTCTAAAGCTAATATGGTTTTTTGTGCTGCCATTTTTAAAAGAAAATTGGTTCCTCAAATTCTCCGTATACATCTTTCATCACCTGAACAATTTCACCAACTGTTGCATACGCTTTCACTGCCTCAATAATTGAAGGCATTAAGTTCTTATCTGCCTCAGCATCTGCCTTAATTGTTGTTAAACATTCTTGTACTTTTTCGTTATTTCTCGAAGCTTTAATTTTTTTCAATTTTTCCACTTGGTTGTCAGCAGCTTCCTGGTTGTAAGGGTGAAACTCCACTTCTTTGTTTTCTTCTTCTCTTGTAAAAATATTTACTCCCACTTTATCTACCTCTCCTGTTTGCATTCCCATCTCTCTTTCATAAGCTTGTTTGGAAACTGACTCCTGAATTTTTCCTGTTGCCACAGCATTGACAATTCCTCCCCATTGGTCAACCGTTTTCATTTCTTCTTTAATCTCTTTTTCGAAACGATCTGTTAAGGATTCTACATAATAGGAACCACCCAATGGATCAACGGTATCACAAATTCCCATTTCGTGAATCATAATTTGCATGGTTCTTAATGAAATCTCAGCTGAATGTTCTGTTGGAATGGTATAAGCTTCGTCATAGCTACATAAGGCCATTGTTTGTGTTCCTGACAAAGCACTGATCAGGGCATAATATGCACTTCTTACAATGTTATTTTCTGGTTGTTCTTTGGTAAGTCCACCACCACCACCACCGGCAATCATTCTCAACCAGCATGATTTGTCATTTTTTGCTCCATATTCTTCTCTGATAATTTTCGCCCATAATCTTCTTCCTCCTCTAAATTTAGCAATCTGCTCAAACAAATTTCCATAGATGTCAAAGTTGTAAGATAGTCTCGAAGCAAAATCATCAATATCAATTCCTCTACTTAAAGCTCCATCTGTATATGCTTTGGCGATACAAAATGCATAAGCCATTTCCTGAATTGGATTGGCTCCACTTTCTCTAATGTGATAACCACAAACACTTACAGGACTATATTTTGGAACATGTTTCGCACAATATTCAATGGTATCAACAACAAGTTTCACTGATTTGTCTACTGGGAAAATCCAGGTTCCTCTACCGATAAATTCTTTTAGGATATCATTTTGTGCTGTTCCTCTTAGGCTACTAATGTCGTAACCCGCTTTTTCTGCCATGGCAATGTACATCGCAATAGCAATAATTGCCGTACCATTAATGGTTAAGGAAACAGTGATTTTATCTAAATCAATGTTCTTGAAAGCAATTTCAAAATCATCTAAAGTATCTACTGTCATACCAACACGACCAACCTCCCCTAATGCTCTTGGGTCATCTGAATCTAATCCACATTGCGTAGGTAAATCAAACGCTACATTTAATCCAGATTGCCCGTTAGCAATTAAGAACTGAAACCGTTCGTTAGTCTCTTCTGGAGATGCAAAACCTGCATATTGCCGAATGGTAAATGGACGCTTACGATACATTGTTGAATGGATTCCTCTTGTAAAAGGATATTCCCCCGGCATTTCATGTTTAATACTTGAACCCTCAGTATCTTCAGCTGTGTAAATTGGATCTACTTCTATTCCCGATTCTAAGTGTACTTTTTTTACACCCATATCTTCAGCTGTGATTTTCGTTTTTACCTCGCTCATGCTTTTACTTTTATTTCATTAAAATAGGCTACCACTTCCGATACTTTCGTACTGGTTGGAAAAGCTTTGTTGGCCCCAATGAACTCCAATTTCTCAACATCTCCGGCTGGTACATTTCCGCCAACAAACCATGGGATATCCAAGTTATTTTCTGCCATTACTTCTTTCATTTTTTCAGCTAATACTAAATGTGTTCCTGAAAGAATGGATAAGCCTACTGAGTCTACTTTATTATCAAGTGCCATTTGCACAATTTCCTCTATAGATTTTCTTAACCCGGTATAGACCACCTCAAAACCTGCTTCAATTAAACCATGTGCCAATACTTTCACTCCGACATCATGACCATCCAACCCTGGTTTACTTAGTAATACTTTCATATTTTTTAATTTTCATTATTCAACACTATTACTGAGGCTATTGCTCCAGGTCCACCAATGTTATGAGAGATTCCTCTCTTGGCTCCTTTAACTTGTCTATCACCTGCATCACCTCTCAAATGATTGGCGATTTCAACCACCATTCTAACTCCTGTTGCACCAACTGGATGCCCACAAGACAACAACCCTCCACTCACATTTACCGGAATTTCACCACCTAATTGAGTCGCTTTTCCTCTAATCATATCTTTGGCTTCCCCTTGTTTGCATAAACCTAAATCTTCGTAAGTCAGCAGCTCCACAATAGAGAAACAATCGTGCACTTCTACTAAATCTATTTCGTCAATAGGCTTGGTAATCCCTGCTTGTTTGTATGCCATTGCAGCAGCATCTTTTGTAGCTTGGAAAGAAAGGAAGTCATGTTTCGGGTCAAAGAATGGTAAATCCCATCCTGTTGAAACCGACAATCCTACTCCATCAATATAAACTGGGTTGTGTTTTGTTTTATCTACATCTTCAGCTCTTACCATAATCACGCAAGCTGCACCATCTGTTGTTGGACAACTGTCCATCACTGTTAATGGGTCTGCTACCATAGGTGAACCTAATACCTGATCTGTTGTGCAAGCCATCCGATGATGTGCTTTATCGTTTAATGATCCGTGGTAATGATTTTTTACCGAAATGTTGGCAATGTCTTCTCTTGTTAAACCGTACTCGTGCATTATCCTTTTAGCATAAATGGCAAAAGTTCCTGCTGCTGTAAATCCTTTTTGATAGTAAGGATGAGACAATTCTACCATCATCTTCACGATACTGTCTTGTGGTGATCGATCTCTTAATTTTTCAACACCTAATGCCATAGCCACATCACATTCTCCAGCAGCTAAAGCGTTGGCAGCATTTCGAATTGAGTCAGCCCCTGAAGCACAAAAATTGGATACTCTTGTAACTGGTATTCCATACAAATTGAGTGGTTCTACCAAGTCCATTCCAGAGCGTCCTTTAAAAACTCCTATTTCGGGGAAAGCAGTAGACAACCAAGCTCCTCCAATATCATCCAATGCTATTCCTGCATCATTCACTGCCTGGTTTGCGGCATCTCTAACCAAGTCATCATAGCTCTGATTAAAAAGCTCTCCAAATTTGGTAACACCTAATCCGATTATTGCTATGTCTCGTTTCTTACTCATTGTTTTATGCATTTCCAGAAATAATTAGGCTTCTTATCGTTCTCCATCATCTTTCTAAATACCAATTCTACCTTGTCTCCAATGTTGATCGTATTCTCTTCTGTTGGGAACATATCATCCGTTTGCTGAACTGTTATTCTTCCTCCTTCATCTAAATCAATGACTACCATATTGGTTGGGCCAAATGAACTAGGGAAATAATATTCACTAGTAACAGAGTATACTGTTCCCGTTTTTTCTAATTGTTTTTGATTGAATTCCGTATGATGACAAGCGTTGCATCTTGCTGCATTCATATAATAAACCGTTCCACATTTAGCACATTCGTATCCTTTCAAGTAAACTAAACCATCTTTCTCTCTTTCAGATATCATTTCTGATGAGAACATTTCAATGGATTCATATCCTCTCCCTGTAAACTTTCCTTGTTTTCTTAATGTGAGGTAATCTTGATAAGCTTCTATTGGTGTTCCTTTTTTAACTGATGGAAATTCTACAACTGTATTGTTAGTAATCTCAATTACATTGGTTCCATTTAAATAATCGAACAAGGCAATGTTTCCTTGTCCGTTTTCTATCGCATTGATTAATAAAAATAAACCGTGACAAGCTCCTGTATTACCAATTTCAGCAGTGACAGTATCTTTCATTAACTGTTTCTCTAAATCAAATCCTGCTTTCTTTAATTGTCCGAACGCAATTTTTGCATAAGGCGAATGAAGAATGACTTGGTTTACATCTGAAGTATTGATGTTGCTTTCTTTTAGTGCTAAACCAAGATTCATTTTAAATCCTTCTGTTCTTGCAAAACGAGCATCGTATTGAACAGTTTCTCCCTTGTAGTTGAAATCTTCTGCTAAGGCTGACAAGTATGATTTGGTCCTGGTTATTTCAGCTATTCCTGTATCCGCAGAAACAACCATAGCAACAGCTGCGTGGCCAAAAGGTGAACGTGTTTCTTTTCCTATTTCTGGGTAGTAAACCTCAGCTGCAACAACCAAAATATTTTTGTATTCTCCGCTCTTAATCAACTTATCCGCCATTAACAATGCATCTGAACCGGCTCGAGCGCTTGTCCCAAAGTCCATTGCTAAGATTCCTTGTTTCAGCTTCAATAAATCAGCAACATAAGAGGCGTGATACCTGTCTTTGAAAACTGGAGTTGTGGTTGCAAAGAAAACTGCATCTACCTCTTTAGATACATTTTGACAAGCTTCAAATGCTAATGTGATAATGTCCTGGTCGGAATAACAAACAGCGTGCTGGCCTTTTCTTCCTAATCTGGGATGTAAGGTTTTCTCCGAAATTCTAAACTCGGGAACGGCAACACCATATTCTTTTATATAACTCATAATCCTAACTCTCTTCCAATATTTGTTTTCAATATTTCTGATGTTCCTCCCCCAATCAATGTAAATCTGGCATCACGTAAATAGCGTTGCAATGGATATTCATTGGCATAACCATAAGATGCCAATACTCTGGAAGCTTGATCGCAGATATTATTTGCACATTCGGATGCGTATAATTTAGCAGTCATCGATTCTTTATGTCGAGGTAAATCATTGTCACTCAAATAGGCTGCATAAAACACGTAATGTTTTGCTGTTTGCAACTGAACTTCCATATCTGCGAACTTCATTTTTATCGCCTGAAATTTTCCGATTGGTTTTCCAAATTGTTCTCTTTCTTTGGCATATTGAAGAGCTGCTTCAAAAGCTGCAGTAGCTACACCTATCGAAAGTGCCGCAGTCATTATTCTAATTTCTGCCAAAATCTCCATGAGGCATTTAGTCCCTCCTCCAATTTCTCCTAACAAATAGTTTTTTGGAACTTTTACATTATCAAATGAAACTTCGCTGGTAACTGAACCGCAAGCTCCCAACTTATCAATTTTCTTTCCTACTACAACTCCTTCTAAAGTTGTTGGTACAAAGAATATCGATAGCTTATCGTGATTGTCAGTCTTTGCTAAAACAGTAAAGAAATTAGCAACTGGAGCCGATGTTACCCAGGTTTTTTGGCCACTCAATAAAAAATGATCTTCTTTTACTAAGGCGTTAGTTTGAATCGCAAACAAATCACTTCCAGCATTTGGTTCTGTCATGCAAATACCACCTATTTCTTCTCCACGCATTGCTGCATCAAAGTGTCCTCTTACTTCTTCATCACCAAAACGATATAAGAAATAAGTTGCCATTAACGATTGCATGGTAACTGCTGCTGCCAATGACATAGATCCTCTTGATAACTCTATCACTGCCAAACAATAGGAAAGAATATCCATGTTGGTACCTCCAGCTTCTTCAGGATAACGCATCCCGAAAAAGCCAAGCTCTCCAACTTCTTTGAACAACTGCATTGGGAATTCAGCATTTTCATCAATGGCTGCTGCTTGTTGCATCACACGATTATCAACAAAGTCCTTAAACGTTTGTTGAACTGATTTTTGTATGTCGTTTAATTCAAAGTCCATTTTTTCTGTTTCACTTTCTACCCTTCGAAGCCCAAACTATCGTTTGGCGTACTCAGGGTGCATTAGATTATTCTGGGATTACAGCCATTGCTTCAATTTCTATTAATGCAGGATGATCCAATAAATCCACCACGAAAATCATACTCATACAGGGATAATGTTTTCCCATAATGTCTTTCCAAATGGCTCCTAATTCTCTTCTTGATGCTAAATATTGATCTCGGTCTTTACAAAAGCAGGTCATTTTACAGATGTCTGTAGGTTTTCCTCCTGCTTTTTCTACAATGGCAACAATATTTTTTAATGCCTGTTCAAACTGCGGAATCAATTTTTCAGAGGCAAACTTTTCCTCTGCAGTCCAGCCTACTTGTCCGGCTAAAAAAAGTGTTCTTCCTTTTGCTGCTAATATCCCGTTAGAATATCCTTTTGGCATGGGCCAACCTTCTGGTAATATCATTTCGTGTTTGTTCATAGTTTATATTCTTGCTTGGCTTGATCTTCTGTAATTACTTCGTTTCGCAAATCCCATTTTACTGCCTCTCTATCTCTGTCTTCTGCTTTACCATATCCACCACCACCACCAGCAACTTGTTTGTAAACAGTTCCTGAAGGAATTCCTTCTACTAAATCTTTACTCATTGGGATGTGTTCTTTTCCATCAGGATAAGTCAAAGCAATGCTATTTAACACACTTCCTTTTCCTCCAAAAAGGCCATAATTTTGTTCAACATCTCCATCACCGAATACCACCATAGTTGCATCATCTCCTCCCATTTTGATCACTGTTTCTATTCCTAATCCTCCTCTCCATTTTCCAGCTCCACCAGAATTCGTTAAGTATTCGTGTTTTAAAATTAAGTGAGGGGTTTGTTGCTCATACATTTCATAATCCTGGTCTAACAACCCACCTGATGCGTCAATCATTCCAATGTGATCGTAGCCATCGTCTCCTTCCATTGCACCAGAACCGCCTTTTAATCCCATGAAGCAGATGTCAACATATTTCTCTCCGGTTCTTGGGTGATCCCCTGTAAACAGAGAGCATAATAAATGATTCCAACCAGCTGTTACCCTTTTAGGCATTGCTGGTCCAAGTGCTTTAAATATTGAATCTGCCACTTGTGGACATAAATGATTGCCAAAAGTTGTGGCTTTTGGATAAGATGCGTTTAAGATTGTTCCCTCTGGAACGATATACGTTAATGGTCTAATCATACCTTGATTGTGAGGGATGTTAGGGTTAACCATTTGTAAAAATGTTAAGGTAATTGCTGAGCAAGAGGAAGTATATGTTCCATTCACAAAGCCATTTGTTTCGGGTGATGTTTTCGAAAAGTCAAAAATGATGTCTTCATCTTTTACGGTAATGATTGCCTTAATCTCAAACTGAGAACCGGGGTGTTTACCATCATAATACACCATACTGCTACCTTCATAAGTTCCATTAGGAACGGAAGCAATTTCGGCACGCATCATCGTTTCTGTACTGTTGAAAAGCTCCTGTTTATGCGCTTCATAACAATCAATACCATATTTAGTTACCAACGCATATAACCTTCTTTCACCCAAACTACAAGCTCCAATTTGCGCCTTGATATCTTCTTGAACCATTGTTAATCTAATGTTCGCAAAAATTAGATTCCAAACATCTTCTCTAAACTTTCCTTTTTCATACAGCTTAACAGCTGGGATTCTCAATGCTTCTTGCCACACTTCTGTGGCATTAGGGTTATAACCTCCTTGTACTGCCCCTCCGATATCTGCTTGATGTCCTTTGGCTGCTGACCAACCAATTAAGGTTCCCTCGCAAAAGATCGGTTTGAAAATAGCTACATCATTATTTTGGTTTCCCATAGAGAATACATCATTATGAATAATCACATCCCCTTCATGAATGTTATCACCGTATTGATCCAAAATAACTTTACAAACCGGACCAAGCGAAAAACTTAGAATAGGTAAGTTCTCCGTTTGTTCCAGCATATTTCCTTCCGCATCATACAGTCCTGTAACAAAATCTTTTGCTTCGCATAAAATAGGTGAACGAGTAGTTTTCGTTAACGAAATACTCATTTCATCCGTTATGGATTTAAAGGCTCTTTGAAAGATGCTCAATAATATTTTATCAATCTTAATTGCTCCCATATTACACCTCCACTGTTTGATTTTCCGGTTTGGTCTTAAACCCTTCAGGCATTAATCCTTTGTTGTAGACTATGAATGCTCCACCAATTCCTGTCTCGCAATTGTAGCTTTCGCCCAAGAAAACGGTTGTATTTATTTGTTCGATAATTGCCGGTCCACTTATTTTGAAGTTACTTTTTAAGATGTCTCCATCATAAACAGGTACTTCTTGCATGGCATCTTGTTCAGGAACATAAGCTTGTCTTCTTCCTTTCAATGCTTCTTCCAAGGTATCAGCTCCTTTTACAATATTTCCTGATAATGAATGTGGTTTTTCGGTAATTCCGATTGCTCTGAAACGAATATTAATTACCTCTAATTCTGTTCCTTCGTCTTTTAACTCATATCCAAACTGTCTGTTATGTTCATTATGGAAAGCCTCTTTTATGGTTTCCAAATCAAAGTCATAAATATCATCCATTGAAACTTCTAATGGTACTTCGTGGTATTGTCCTATATATCTTAAATCCAATGATGGAACATATTCTATTTTATCTTCGGTAATTCCTTCAGCAATTAATGTGCGAACTGCTTCAGCTTTCATTTCATCATACAACTTCAAGAATTCATCTTTGTTGATCTCAGAAAGTTTAGACATATAAGATCGAACATAATCATGTTTTAAATCGCCCAATAGCATTCCTGCTGCACAAAATATTGGTGCCACACTTGGTACAACAAACATTGGGATTTCTAATTCTCGACAAATTTCACCTGCGTGAATGGAACCTGCTCCACCAGCACAAATCATTAAAAACTCTCTTGGATCATAACCACGTTCCACAGAAACCTGACGAACTCCTTGGGCCATATTCATATTGATAACTCGATACATTCCTGCAGCGGCCTCTTCAGCATTTAAGCCCAAAGGTTCTCCCAATACTTTCCCAGTTACTTCAACCGTTTTCTCTTTGTTCAATTGATATTTACCTCCTGCGAAAAAATTTGGATCTAAGTATCCCAAAATTAAATCTGCATCTGTACAAGCTGGTTTTTCTCCGCCTCTATCGTAAGAAATTGGTCCTGGTAATGATCCTGCACTTTTTGGTCCCATCTGTAATAATCCACCTTCATCTACCCAGCCAATACTTCCTCCTCCAGCACCTATGGTAATAATATCAAGTGTTGGCAAGGCAACTCTGTATCTATCAATATCCGCATCTGTACTGGTAACACATTGTTTGTTCACGACCAAAGAAGCATCAAAACTGGTACCTCCCATATCCATGGTTATGCAATTATCATATCCTAATAAATTAGAATAATACGCTCCTGCAATTGGAGCTGCTGCAGGGCCAGAAAGTACAGCAACTGCTGCTATTTTACAAGCAATTTCCGGAGTTACAACTCCTCCATTGGATTGCATAATCATCAATTTACCATTGAAATTTAGCTTCTCCAGTTTTCCTAATAAAGATTTCAAATATGAATCAACTACTACACCAATGTAAGCGTTTACAACGGTTGTACTTACCCTCTCATAAAACCTTACAGAAGGCAATACTTCATAGGAAGCTGAGATAAATGTATCTGGCAATGCTTTTCTTAAATACTCGGTTGCCGCTTTTTCATTCTCACTATTTAAATAAGAGTTCATAAAACAAACCGCAGCTGCCTGAACTTCTTCTTCTTTTAATTTAGAAATAATGGCATCCAATTCTGCATAATCAACTTCGTTTAAAACATTTCCTTCTGCATCAATTCTTTCATCAAGAGTGTATCTTAAATAACGAGGAACTAAAGGAGTAACATTCTTGTAATGATTGTCATAACGTTCTTCACGAATACCTCTTCTCATCTCCAGCGCATCACGAAAACCTTTGGTTGTAATTAAAGCTGTTTTTGCTCCGCCCATTGTAAGCAATGCATTTGTTGCTACTGTTGTACCATGAACTATGGTGTCAATGTTATCTATAAATTCACTTTCCGATAAATTTAGTTTTACTGCAATTTCTTTTAATCCTGTAATAAATCCTTCTGATGAATCTTCAGGGGTTGAAAGGGTTTTATGCATTATGGAGTCACCATTATCGGCTACTAAAAAGAAGTCGGTAAAAGTTCCTCCTACATCAATACCAATTTTGTACTTCATTGTATCGCCTATTAACTGTGTTTAAAATCAGCTTTTGCTCTTGGTCCGTTTTCTAAGAAATTATCCAGCCCTATTCTCATATCTTCAGTTAGGATGCATTCTCCGAAAAGTTTTGATTCTAATTCAAGTGCTTCGTTTAATGGTAACTTGATACCATCATATATTGCCTTATTCATTATTTCATCAATCTTTTTACTCAAGTGACCGATGTTGATCTCTTTTGGCATTATATCTTCACCGTTTCCACTTTTCATAAAGTCTCGTGGTTGGACTTCTCCTTTTACTAATTGTTTAGCAAATGTTACAGCTTCTTCAACTAAGTCTCCTTCTACTTCTTTATCTACTAAACCTATTTCAGCAGCTTCTTTTCCTGAAACTGGACGAGCTGTCCTTAGAATTTCTGCAGCGATATCTACACCTACTAATCGTGGTAAACGTTGTGTTCCTCCTGCACCAGGAATAAACCCGAGGTTTACTTCTGGTTGACAAGCCACAACTGGCAATCCTTTCTTAGCTAATCTTGCTGTACAAGTAATTGCTAATTCATTACCTCCTCCAAATGCGAACCCATTTAGAGCGCAAACGGTTGGTTTTTTACATTCTTCTATTGTGTTAATTAACCCTTGAAATGTGTGTGAGTTATCATACCCTTCTTCTGGTGTTTTTAAGGCTGCCAGCATATTGATATCTGCTCCTGAAACAAACGCTTTTGTTCCAAATCCAGTGATGACAATTCCATCAACTGATGCATCATTTTCAGCAGCTACAATTTCTTCCTTTAATTCTGTCAACACACCTAAATTAAGCGCATTCAACACTTTTGGTCTTCGGATAGTTAATACCGCAATGTTGTCTTTTTTCTTAGTAATTACTCTTGAAACTTTCCATCCACCATCGGCTTTTGCTTGATCCAATGATTTTGGGAATGGAAATTCGTTATGTTCTTCGCACCATTCTTTTACCAAGCTATGCGATTCATCAATTCCTACTTTATTCATTAAAGTGAATGGTGCTGAAATAACTAATGCAATTTCTGTAGCCATATCTAAATCATTCACATTAGTTATTCCTAAATCAATGATATAACAGCACAGTGCAAAATATCCTCCTAAAAATTGTTTTCTTAATACTTCAGCTTTTTCAGGGTCAACATCAACTTGTTCTCCTCTTTTAGCTGTATCCCACATTGTTCCGTTTTCGGTTGCTTCTTGCAAGGTTTTTGGTGAACGGAACCAATCGATATGCGTATCACGCATTTCTTCTAATCCATGATTGGTTATAGGGTTACCCCCTGTAAGGTTTAACGCTGTAAACGGGCCAACTCCTTGACGAAGCGTTTTTTGAGCCATTTTATCAATCTCTTTAACTGTTCCATATCCTTTTTCTAAACAAAGAATTGCTAATTCACATAGTCCTTCAAAAATTGGATCGATGGCATAACCATAAGAGCTTCCTACTTCTATTGGCACTTTGCCTATTGCTTCATAAAAGCCCATTAAGTCTTCGGTAATTTGAGTATCTGTATCCTTTCCTGGAACTACTTCAACTATTGGATTTCTTTCTGCTGGAAAGAAATAATGCGTTACTAAACATCGTTTCTTATTCTCCATATTTCTGAATATTACTTCAGGTTGCATATGAGAAGAGTTAGATAAGAATAGACAAGAATCATCTGTTAATGCTTCTACTTGTTTGAAGATAATGTCTTTAATTTTTCCATCTTCTGTAGCTGCCTCCATAACAATTCCAGAACCTTTGATGGCATCATAATCAGAGGTATAGGTAATATTCTTCAACATTGTTTCCGCCATTTCAGGTTTAAAAGCTCCTGATTCTGCACCTCTACTAATTTTCTTTTCAATTTTTGCTTTAGCGTTTGCTAATGCTTCTTCAGATATATCAACTATCACGAATTCTACATTGTTTTTCCAGAACACTTTTGCAAAGTGTAAACAGATGTCCGGACCAATTTGTCCTGCTCCAATAACTGATAATTTTTCGATGTTTAAGTTTTTGTATTTATATGCCATTTTATTAAAATTTTATTATTGAAAAATGAGTACTAAAAGTAGTTGTAAATAGACAAAAAGACTATGACGGTAATCATAGAAAAGACCTTATTTAAAAAGGCTCAAAGCTATTTTTTCGAGCTATCTGGTCGCTTGATATTTTGGTAAAGGTTGTTATGGATTTTAATCATCTCCATATTAAGATTCTACCTTTTTTTTCTCCACAGATTTTGGAGATTCTTTAGCGTTAAAATGTTGCTGAGCGATTAATGAGGCTCCGAGAGAAACCACATATTGTGGTGCCTCAACAATCTCAATTTCTTTATCAAATTTAGTGCTCAAGAGTATTTTCAGGTAGGGATGATGAGCTATAACTCCGCCTATCATTAAGGTTGGAATTCCTGGGTCTAACCTCATCTTAGCCACTTTATTGGCGATGGAGATATAAATTCCTCTTGCTATATCTTGGTTAGACATTCCATCCATGATCCATTTCATAATTTCTGTTTTGGCAAACACCGTACAAAAACTATTGAGTTCTTTATCGTATTCTGAATGTTCTGCCAAACTGCTCATCTCTGAAATATTAATCTCAGCACGCTCAGAAATTTCCGTTAAAAAAGAACCTGTACCTGCAGCACATTTATCGTTCATATAGAAATTACCGATATGGTCCTCACTATCACAACGAATAATTTTAATGTCTTCTCCTCCTATATCTATAATATTTTTCTCACCGTGGAAATACTTTGATACTCCAGCTGCAGCACAATTTATCTCTGTTTTAACGATATCCGTTTCGGTAAAAACTTTTCTGCCATAACCTGTTGCACAGCTATATTTGATGTCAAACTCAGCATGAATGGCCTGAAGAATATTCTTCATAGCATGCCTATCCTTACTCAATGTTTGCAAAGCATACCTAAATATAGGATCTCCATTCTCATCTACCACTGTAAACTTGGTAAAAGCCGAACCTAAATCAATGCCTAAAAAGCAATCATGTCCTTTGTAGTAAATGGATGCTTTATTCTTATCAACCATTCCCTTCTGAATGATTTTTTTGTTATTATCGCCCGCTGCACCAGGTATTCTGGAAACAATATTTTTGTTTGTCATTGCCTTTACCATATTGGTAAAAGCAAGATTTAGGGTTGTTCTTACATAATGTTTTTTACCATAATCGACTATTTTTCCATTGAAATAATCAATTTCTGTTTGTCGGTTATTAATTACATCGCCTGCAAGGGAAGGAAAGTGATCTCCTCCTTTTTTAAGGTAACGTAAACAATGTCTTAAAAAATCATCAGGAAACCTGATCTTCTCTTTTTCGGCAACATCAATTCCTTCATTGATGATTTGTTCAATCAATTCAACAGTATCAGGATCAGCCATAGCTTCAGCCATGGTTAATCTTCCAACACCACACAAAGGACTTAAAGAAGCATTTAAAATTGTTTTTTCCCAAGCACGTTTTAGCATTTCAAATGAGTCAACTGCATTAGTCGTTAACTCAACACTATTAAGTGTTTCTGCAAAAAGTTTTGCTTGTTCAGTTTTGCTATCGTCAATAGAACCAATATAGTTTGGGGGTGTAAAGAAGGTGACCCTCACCGTATTGGGCGAACTTATGTTACCAGCATAATTCACCACCATTCGTAATGTCTTGGATTCTCCAAATGAGTCAGTTAAATAATGTTCAACGTCAATACCATTTTGAGCTGCGACAACTGTTAATTTTTCTGAATTTAAAATTTCTGCCTCACTGACTGCATCGGCAGTCTGATAAGACTTCAATGCAAATACTAAATAGTCTAAATCTAATTCAGCCATTTCTGCTATTGAATGGTAAACATGATCGAATTTAGTCGTAGACTCAATTACATTTTCTAAAACAATTCCATCTTTTTTTATCTTATTAAACTTCACTTCATTTCTAACACAAACGGAGACATCACAACCGGCTTCTTTTAGCTTAACGGCTAAAATCATTCCTACCGGTCCCATACCGATTACTCCTACTTTTATGTTATTCGTTTTATTCATTAACTCAACACCTTAGCATCTTCAAGTTGTTCTAAAAATGTTTCTATTTTAGTTATACTTTGTCCTTCCGAGAAAAAACGTAGATCACACAAATCTCCTTCAATGGTTAGTGAGGGAACTCCTGTTATTTTTTGTAATCGTTGTGGCATACCAAACTTGGCATTAGAATTATTGAAACATGTCTTTGTATCGTGAAATACAATTCCATCAATGTTGTATTCTTTAAACCATTCGGCTAACATTTTCTCTTTTGCCTTATCACTTCTATTGATAAATATTTCTGTATATGCTCTGGCTGTGGACTCCCAAGGGTTATTTTCATCAAACTTATCGAACACCCAACTACTGCAATAGGTAGATGCCACTACGGCAGAACCGTTAGAGGTAAACAAATCACTCATCATTCTAAGTTTACCCCAAATAGGCATTCCTTCCCAAAAGATTCTTGTTTTAGCTTCAGGCAAAAAACCAATATTATTTGCTACATTTTCTTCTAATTCAGCCAATAACTCTGTATAGTAATCTTTGGCAACCTGAGTACCTCTTAAAACCACAATTGGTCCCATATGGATGGTTCCATCAAAGAAACTTAGTGGTGCATTCATAGCAGTGGAAGTTTTTAAAACTTTTTGCCATAACAATGTCGCTTCCTTACTTAATCGTACTGTCTCTTTAAAGTTATCTAAAGAGAATTTTTGTCCACTTACTTCTTCGCAAACTGGAATCATTTTTTTGAATTGCTCTACTACTAAATCTACTTCTATCTGCGTAACTTCATCAACGTGTCTTGGGGGTTGAATACCTACAATTGGGCAATTAAATTCATCTGCATAAAAAGTAAACCAATCTTGAACTTCTCTACACTGATTGGTATTGTAAGCAATAATATCGGGTTTTGGAGCACCCTTCATTCCATAATGCTTTTGCAAAGGTGACTGTTTTTTTAGATACGCTCCAATATCTGCAGTGGTATACGAACAAACATGACCTGAATAACCACATTTTATTGCTTCTGGAATTAAATCCATAGCAGTTCTTGTGGCACCTAATAATGCTCCATGATTTTCAGGAAAGTATACTTCAAATCCAAATGAACGCAACAATTCTGCTGGTCCAACGCTGGTACACCAGGCAACTTTTTTCTCACCTGATTCCAATGAAAGAAAATATTCTCCCATTAGTTTTTTCATCGTATCTGTTGACTTAATCTTGTACAATTTTTCGAGCTATATTATTTTTAACATCTAATTCAACTACATAAACCTCTTCTTCTGTAGGAACATTTTCTCCATACATGTTAATGAGGTGTGCTTTATATTTTTCCAATACATTCTTAGGAGCTACTTTCATTGAAGGAGTCAATGTATTGTCATCCAACGAAAGTTCACTATTGATAATAGCAGCAGATTTTATCTTAGAAAATTTCTGCTTGATGTCACAATTCGCATCATGTAGGCATCCTTGTAAACATTTCCCTAATTCATTTAAACTTCTTGGACAGAAACAACCGTCTTCCGGTGACATTTGGTAATCTGGTTTTTCCAACATTTTTTGATTAGGAAAAATCAACGCAACAGGGTGGTCTTCACCGCTTCCTGAAATGATAACATGCTGCACATAATGACATTTTAATTCAATTACCTTTTCCAAGTCTGTCGGAACAACCTTTTCTCCATTAGAAAGTTTAAAAATTCTATCTTTTCTTGAAATTAATTTTAATCCTGTCTCCGTAATTGCTCCTACATCACCTGTTCTAAACCAACCATCTTCAGTAAAAGCACCTTCGTTAGCTTCATCATTTTGATAATATTCTGACATGATATTTGGGCCTTTCACCTGAATTTCCTCATCATCAGAGATTCGAATACTTACTCCTGGTATAGGTTTTCCGACAACTCCTGAAATTCTTTTTAAGTTGGGGTCTGTTAAGGTACTACAAGGTGATGTTTCTGTTAACCCCCATCCTTCAAGAACTGTGATATCTCTTTTTTGAAATTCTAATGATAACTTTTCTGGTAATGCCGCTGCCGCAGTAAAAATGAATTTTAATCCTGAATTAAAGAATATATCTTCTGCTTCTTTACTGGCCAATGTTTTTTCGTAAAGTGATTGGTACACTTTTGGAACGCTAAAAAATACAGTTGGTCTTACTAATTTCCAATTTTCAAAAATAGAATCAACATCCCGTCCGTAACTACTTTCTAAATAGTAAGTAGCACCATTGTAAAGTGCCGTAAACAATTCGAAAATACCTCCAAAACTGTGGTGCCATGGTAAATAAGCTAATAATCTATCGTTTTCATTTACTTCCCAAACCTTATCTAAAGCAGCCTGTTGTGATAGGATGTTTTTGTGCATTAATTGAACACATTTTGGTGTTCCCATCGTTCCAGATGTATACATGTTTAAACAAACTGTATCTGGTGCTATAGTCTCATCCAAACAAGAAGTTTCTCCTTGTGGAATATTTTTTTGTAATTCTGAAAAGGGCACAAGGTTGTTGTATCTTGAATCACTTACTTTGTCAAAGTGAAAAATCGATTTTAACTGATTTAATTCTCCACCAATATTATCCATTTGAGCTTGTCCAGCAACTGCCATCCAAGTAGCATCGGAATGATTAATCAGTAATTCTGCAGTATCTTGTTTAAAGTGGGCAAAGATTGGAACAGCAACCCCACCATAAGCCATTATGGCCAGTTCTAATTCTAACATCTCCATTCGGTTTCTGGAAAAAAGAATCATCTTTTCTCCTTTTTGGAAACCTGATTGCTTTAAATTAAAAGCAATTTTTTCAATGTTATCATAAAAATATTCCCACTTAATTCCTTCATAAACTCCATCAGAATTCTTTTCCTGATAAACATATTTATCATGAAATTTCTCAACATTTCTTTTCAAGAATAAAGTAATGTTTGGAATTACTTCACCAAGTTGATATTCTGAATTAAGCTCTTTCATAGGTAATATCTTACGCTACAACTGCAGCTTCTTTTTCTTTTAGTTTATAGTATCTAAATCCTCCCCAAAGTGCTGCACCTACAGCTCCAGAATAAATTGCATCTGGATGAGCGACAAAAACCATGTCTGCTTTTTTCTTTTCTACCGACAATTCTTCAACTGCCTGAACCATTCCTTCATTCATTCCCATACCACCAACTAAAGCAATTGGAGATTCAGCTTTCAATGAGCCTAATAATTTCACTACTCTGGCTGCAATGGAAAGGTTAATTCCCTTAACAATGTTTGCAGTAGAGAGTCCTTTAGAAACTAAATTAATCACATCTGTTTCTGCTAATACCGCACAAATTCCAGAAGGAACTTCAGGGTTATCCGCTTCTAATGACATCGGTCCAACTTCTTCGATGGCTAAACCTAGATAACGAGAAATATTTTCAATAAACTGTCCTGAACCTGAAGCACATTGTCCAGTCATTTTGTAATCCATTACTTTTCCTCTATCATCAATTTTAATGGCACGAACGTAAAGTCCCCCCATATCAACAACTGTTTTAGCTTCTGGTGTAAAAAACTTACCTCCACGAGCATGAGTTGTCATACTGTAAAAGTGACCTGTTTTTTTCTCCACCATCTCACCTTCTCCTGTAGATGCAAGATAAGCTATGTCATTATCGTAGTTCAGGTTATTTCTTTCAAGAAGAATATCAATTGCTTCTACAGCAACATCCTTTGGATTTCTTTTCCTGATTTTCTCAGTTTGTTTATCCAATAATTTATGATCTTCATTATCGTGATCATATGACATTAGAACAGCTTTTACGTAACTACCTCCGCAGTCAATTCCGATTGTATATATTGTGTTACTCATATTTAGTGTTTTTATAATATTAACTGTTTATGTTACTTTCTTCATTTTCTTTTGCTTTTCAGGCAAATCAACTTCAAGATTTCTTCTAGCGAACATTGCTCCTCCTAATGCTCCCATGAAAATAGAATCGGTATGAATATTCATTGTAACTTCTCCATAAGATTCTGTAACCATTTGTTTTACATATTTAATTACTGCTTGATTACGTGCAACACCCCCAGTAAATGTGAATTCATCTCTAACTCCACCAGAACGTGCTATTAAAGACATCGCTCTTTGGATAATTGCCTTATGTAATCCTGCTAAAATGTTAGGCCTTTTTTCACCGTTATGTAACAGTTCTTTTACTTCAGCTCCAGCAAAAACAGTACAAGTAGAACAAATCGTTGTTTCTTTATCTGCTTTCATTGCTTCTGGTCCCAATTCGTTTAATGATATCCCAAACTCATCGGCAATGTATCCTAAATACCTACCACAACCTGCAGCACATCTATCGTTCATATGGAAACTGGTTACTAAACCATGACTATCAACTTGTATCGCTTTGGTATCTTGCCCACCAATATCTAACACAGTTCTTGTATTTGGAAATATCGCATGAGCTCCAAAGGCGTGACATAAAATTTCAGACTTAATACAATCTTCTGGGAAAGGAAGCAATGCACGTCCATACCCTGTACCTACCATAGTCGTAATGTGGATATCATGTCCAGCAATATCATCAATATGTTGGCCCAAGGTGTATTCCACATTTTTGTAATTATCCTTTACAGCGTTTAGTTCTGCATAGTACCAATCTTCTTTGCTTCCATCTTCTTGCTGATCTGCCAACCCTTCATACTTTTCTTCTAATACTTTCATCGATTCATCCACCAATTCCTTAAAGTTGAATTTCACCATTTCATTTTCAACTGGTGTAATACTTTTATCAAAAGCTAACATTAAGGGCTCGAAAAGCGGTTTCTCTACTTTATCAACTTCCATATTATATCGTTCACTCACAATATCTCTAAAAAATTGATTTTTAGATCCTAAATCTTCATTTACAAATTCGTGTCGGATTTGTGGGCGAATTGTTTCGATGATACCATTAATTGATTTGATAATATCTTCTTTATTATCATAAGTGAAATTATTAACTGTCTCTCTTAGTGTTTCCTCTAAACTATCCATTCTTCTCTTAAACTGACGGTATTGAAAAACACTTCTAATGTCTTCCATATACTTTTTAAACTCTGGTTTCGAGTCAATTTCAGTTTGCAATTTTTGAGAAAGCAATGTAAATCGAGCATCATATATAGCTTCTTCTCTTGCTATATCTGCTGCAACTTTGTAGTTGGCTCTGGTATTGGTAATTCCCCTGCCTATTATCTCGTCTTTTTCGTTAATGATAACCGCTTTAGAGGTGGTAGAACCCAAATCAATTCCTAAATAATATTTTTCCATTGTTAAGTGTTTTAGTCCTTTAAATTATTATACTGATTCTGTTTCTCTTTCCAATTTTTTACGTTGTTCTAACATTTGGAAATAAGATTCTAATCTGTTTTTTATGTTTGAATAAGAGAAATAACGTGGATCAACCAAATCTGATTCAATAAAACCAACTGGTACTTCTAAATCATCTTCAATTTCACGCATCATACCTAATTGACCTGCTGAAAATGAGTTACAACTCTTAATAGAATTTGTCATGTATCCATCAGCATCGTAATCGGTAATGCATTTCTTTAATAAATCAATTCGTTGTGGAATATTTAAATTGGTATAACAATTCATACAATATTCTGCTAAGGCTTCTAATGGCCTTTCTGGGTCGTGTCTCCACCCTAAGTCATAAACTCCACCTACTTTAGTATAAGATGAAGCAACAATTACAGCTCCCATGTCATAGAAAATTTTCCAGAACTCACGGAAACTTGTCCAATTTGGCGGTCCTTCAACAACCAATCTGTATTTTTCTTCTTTCATTTCTCCTTCTGGAGTAATTGGTCCTTGACCATTTTCAATTCTTATGTTAATCTCTTTTAACAGCTCTTCATAATAATCAACTGCTTTTTGAGTACCTCTAAAACCAATGTTAATTGGTCCTATATAGTATACTCCTGCGAAATATGCATCAATTGGCGATGGTTTATGTTTTGTTGTTTGGAATATTTCATACATCAAATCTTCTGCTTTAGCAGACAATCTTAAATGTTCTTTTAATTTAGCCTCATCATACTTAATACCGGTAACTTCTTCCATTTGAGGAATTACTTCTTCTTTGAATTGTTTTACCATATATTGAGTCATCTCTGGAGTCATCTCAGCATTTTCTTGATAAGGTGTATGGACCATTATCACTTTTGCATCTGGGTATTCTCTTTTTAATGTTTCAAACCATTTTAAGAAAGTAAAACACCCTGTGTAGCTTAATAAGAGAACATCAGGATCTGGAATTTTTTGACCTGTTGGTCCTATGTTTCCTTTCATCAACATTCCTACATCACATTTAACATAAGTACATACATCTTCTGAGTGTGCATTTTTCTCAGCTTCTTTAATGTAAGCCGCAGATTTTTTACGCATTGCGCTTTGTAGTGCATTTATTTCTGGATAAACAGGCAACATATCAAATGTTCTAATTAACTCTGATAAGTTTCCTGGTATAAATGTATAGCAGACTTTTTTACCTAATTCTTTAGCATTTGCTAAATCATTAAATAGCCCTTCAACCATCTCCTTTTGGAGAACCATACTTTTTTCTTTTTGTGCTTCTTTTGACATTTTATAGTGTTTTTAAAGGGTTCTTATTTATACTACAACAGGTTCATCTTCCCATAATTTGATAGAATCAGAGAATGTTCCTACTTGTTCTTTAATTACTTTATATTGATTAATGTTTTCACTAAACTGAAATGAGATGTAACGGATTCCCATTTTATCAAATGCGTTTTGGAAAATTGGAGCATCTAATAAACTTGGATCACAGAAACTGGCTGCGGCAAATACAACACCATCTGCTCCTCTATCTTGTACAATTTTTGCTAACCTATTTTCTTTAGGGTTATGCACATCATAAATAGATGATGAGAATTGACTTTGATTGATGTAAGAAATCGCAATGGACTCTAATGGATTATCAGTTGTAGCATCAATGTCTCCTAAAATCATTCTTGACCCTAACATATAATCGTCATCTACTACATAACATCCAGCTTCTTCTACCGCTCTAATTAAACCTAATGCAGGTTGCTCACAGAATGCTCCAGAAACAACTACTTTAATTTTATCTTGCGGTGTCCCGATATCTTCTTTAATGTGAGTACATACCTGTTCCAAAATTGCATTATGCTCTTCAACTGGCATTACTGTACCTGCTCGAACAATAGAATAAACTTCTTCTATTGTTAATCTCCATGGATGTTCTTGGCGAATGTCATAAATGAACTCAATCATTTGACGGTTCTTATTATATAGATCGATAGAGTGGTTTAATGCTTCTGTTGTAACTTCAACACCATTTAATTCTTTAATATATTTTAGTACGTGCTCCATTTCTTGTTGATAGAACACACCACCTATTTCTGGTAAGAAGTTTTGTGGAAAATCCATATACTTCACGAATTTTCCAATTTTTTGTTGTTTAAATATTCCCGATAAGTTTCTAATTACATCACAAATTGAAGGGAAAATAAAGCCATCAATATGGTCCATATGCTTATCCAAAGCAATCTCCATAATACTACGAGGTATGTGACAGATGTATGATTGGTAATAAGCATCTCCTTTGATGATCTGCTTGTCATCACCACCACCAAAAATACCAACAGGCATTGCTCCTGCTGCATGGATAATTTCTCTAGGAAAATAAATAGGCATATAACCTACCAAAACCCTTCCTTCTTTTTCTTCTTTCCAATCTTTAGCTCTCGTAAAGTTTAAATCAAAGGCGTGCTTTTTACACTCTTCAATAAGTACGTTTAAATCTTTCATTTTATATCATTTAAATTCAAAACCAATTATTCCTGACTCATCCTCTGCTTGATATTAAAATATGTGGTAAGAAAACTATACTTTGCTGTCAAGCAAAAAATGTAACTGAGAAGTTGGTATAGTTATAATTGAGTCATAATTCGTGTATAAATTTACGAGCGAACTTTTTTTTAAAGTATGAGTCAAATCATACTTTGAATAGTATTTTTTGAGATGAGAGGGCATTTTTTCACATAAATTTTGTGAAATGTTAATAAAAAAACTCCATTTTATGTGTTTAGATATTGTTTGAAGAGTTATTGTGTATTTTTATAGGATATGTACAGGTTAATTTTCATATTCCTTTTCATTATTTCTATTAGCACCTTTGCTCAAAATGATTCTAATGATGTTGCAGGGATGTACTTGACCTTACCCATTGATTTCCCATCCATTGACAATAGTGTCATTAATAACGAATTAAATCTTCAGGGCTTTCCTTCGATTGATTATTCCAAAGCAAATTATGGCATCGGTCTTCAAATCTATGTTAATCGATGGCTTATCAATTTTGCCTTCAATAAAAAGACAAGAAAAACTAACAATGATTTTTATTCTTTAGAAGTAGAATACAGATCTACCACTTTAAATGTTGGTTACGATGTTATTAAAACGTATTGGTTATCTATTTATCCTTATGCAGGGTTCAAGGGTTCTGGTCTAAACTATTTGTATAAATCAAATGTTGAGAATCCTGCGACATTTCAAAGTTACTTTCAAACAACATTAGAATATAAGGAAATCACCAATTCGAG
>JAJCYO010000113.1 GCA_029262875.1 Flavobacteriales bacterium | reverse complement strand
CATATGGGCAGGTACTATGGGTGGTATCATTAAAATTGACAAATCAACAGGTAATAAAACTTTTTATAATAGAGGAAATTCAGGTATTCCTGACGATTTTATTGTTTCTGTTGCAGTTGATATTAATGGTAATAAATGGTTCGGAACTTTTGGCTTTGGTCTCGTAAAATATGATGGAAATAATTGGACACTTTATACAACTTCTAATTCTGGATTACCCAATAACTCAATTTGGAACGTTACTACGGATCTATCAGGAAATGTTTGGTTAGGAACGAATAATAATGGAATAACAAAATTCGATGGTGCGATTTGGACAAATTACAATACATCCAATTCTGCATTGCCAAGTAATAATATCAATTGTGTTAAAATTGATGCTTTAGGAAATAAATGGATTGGAACAAGCAATGGTCTTGCAAAGTTTGATGGAGCACTATGGACAATTCTTAATCAAAGCAATTCTGGTCTTCCAAGTAATACGGTAACTGATATTGCTTTTGATGGAAATGGAAATAAATGGATTAGCACTATGGGTGGGGGATTAGCGGAATATGACAATGTAAATTGGACTATTTATAACGCTTCTAATTCTGGGCTTCCAGATGATTTATTAAATTCAATAGAAATTGAAGGAAATAATAAATGGATAATCAATAACACAGTTAATGGTGGAATGTCAAAATTTGATGGAACAAATTGGACATTGTATACCTCTTCAAATTCAGGCTTACCATTTGGTTCAAGAAGTGACTTATTAACTGCCTCAAATGGCAATAAATGGGTAGCTAGTGAGCTTTTTGGGATTGTTCAATTTGATAATACAAATTGGACTGATTATAATACGAGTAATTCCATTTTAAAAGGAATGGAAATATTAGGAATTGACTATGATGAATATAACAACAAAATTTGGGTAGCAGACTATGGTAGAGGAATTAATGGTGGAGCAGTTGTTAGTATTGAAGATACTTCTTGGAGTTCTTATTCTACATCCGGTGCAACTTATTGGACAACTGTACAAAATAGCTCTGCAGTTTGGTTTGGATTATTTACTGGAATTGGAAAATTTGAAAATTCTCAATTGACGACATACACAACCAGTAATTCAGGATTACCCATTAATAATATATGGGGAAATGCGGTAGATACCTCAGGCAATATGTGGTTTGGAAATAGTGGGATTACAAAATATGATGGAATAAGTTGGACTAATTATAATACATCAAATTCAGGTATTCCCAGCAATTCTGTCCCTGCAATAGCTGTTGATGTGAATAATACTCTTTGGGTGGGAACTCAAAATGGAGGTTTAGCCACATTCGATGGCTCCAACTGGAATGTTTACAATACATCCAATTCTGGAATTAATTCAGACAACATAAATGCTATTGCAATTGACAATAATGGTGATAAATGGATAGCTACTTCATATACAGGGGTAAATGTATTTGATGGAGTAAACTGGATAACCTATGACTCTTCAAACGTTAACCTTACTTGGTATAATGTTTTGTGTATTTCAGTAGATAAATACAATAACAAATGGTTTGGCACACAATATAATGGAATGGTGAAATTTGATGGAACAAATTGGACAGTTTTTGACATATCAAATTCTGGTCTCCCACACAACGAGGTAAGGTCAATTACTTTTGACACATTAGATAATGTATGGATTGGAACTGGTGGTGGTGGAATAGGTGTTTATGACTCGAATGGTGTCATCCTTACAGTTGAAAAACCATTTATACCCGAAGAAAAAAAACTGAATATTTATCCGAATCCATTTTCAAATTATTTTACTATAGAGTTTGATGAAGAAATTGAATCAGCGATTTTTGAGATGTACGATATTAATGGTAGGTTGATAAAACAACATCAATTACTTGATTCAAAAACAAAAATTTCACGAGATAGTTTGTTTGATGGTATTTATCTCTATCGTATTATTTCGGATAACAAAATAATTGATAGAGGCAAATTAATAGCAAGATGAGGGAGTATTTCATTAAAAAGCACTTATCCTAATGATAAGTTGTGAATTCTATTTTTTTTGATGTACATTTTTATCGAATTTCAACTAACCATTTTATAGGGGTTACAGAGCTTACCCATATGTAGGAGTTGAGAAAACATCAAAAAAATACACTCTTTACCTCTCAGTATATTATTTAAAACACAAGCACACCATTATTCCAAAATTTCAACCTTTTCACGCAAGCAATGATTTACTGTTCTATGTAACTAATCAATGTAATACATTGCAATAAGCTTATGATATACATATACTAATGTGTCAGAGGTCGAAAAGTAACCCAGACTGGTTTGGCTAAGTTAGAAAATAAGGATGTTAGACAGTCAGATGCTTAATTCAAGAATGTAGCCATATTAATTTCTTCCAAAGCCCCATTAATTTTGTAGTATATAAGTTCTGCGGTTAAAATTTCTTCTAACTCTTCATAAGATAAGAATACATCATTTTTGATGGCATTGATTACAATGTAAATTTCCATTTCTTCTTGGTCTATTTCTTTTGGGTAATAACAAACTGGGAGTTGTTCAGATTCTTCAATCATAATTCCAATAGAATCGAGATAGTTAAATTGTAATTCTAAAATGAGGTATAAATCTTCATACTCAAACTTTTCTAATAAATTTTGGGAGATATTTTCAGAAACAACATCGGTAGCATTATCTAAATCGTAAAAAAATCGTTCTTCTATTTTGTTGGGTTTTAATTTCATCTTTTTATTTTTTCTCCATCGGAGAACTTTATACTCTCACAATGAAATATTTGTGGGTTTTTTTTAAAAATATTTAGTAAAAGCTCTTTCTTCTTTTCTTCATTATTTCCTACTGATTTAGCAACATTGTACAATTTTGAAGGATAAACAATTTCAACCTTTTGACCCGGCTTTAAATTTGAAATTTCAGTTATTCGTGAACTGTGCTTGTTCATAACATAACCTAAAACATCAGCATTAATTATACCTGTAAATTCAACAATTGTCTTTTTAGTGTCGTTAACGAAAGTGACTTTAATTCCTTTTATTGTTTCATCATTGGACTTTAATTTTCCAATATCAGTTATTTCAGCATAAATTCCTTTTTCTAAAATGTTACTTTCCCGTTTTTCAGCATCTATTTTTTTTTGATAAATGGCTTTTTTCTTATCTAAAATAATTTTCTCTTGTTTTTCTTCCTCTAGTTTTTTCTTCTCAGCTTCTTGATATTCTTTTTCCTCCTGAATCTGTTGTTTCTCATTTTCTGCACGGAGACCTTTAATCATTGATTCATTGAGCATTTCCATAATTCGCTTAGTTTTTACCTCTTTCAAATCATTACCCCAATTTTTTTGTTTTATAGTTAAACCTTTATCGTTCCAAGTCAATATTATATCATAATTGTTTCCAGTTTTCTTATCAATTAAGTGCCATATGGAATAAAGCTTCTCTGAATGAATAAAAACCTTTTCAAACATTTCTTCAAGTTTTAAATAATCAGTGCTATCATTTTCAATAAAAAACCTCCCTTTAAACACGAAAGAGTTATTATCATCAAACTCAATGCTCATATTATTTCCTCCATAAAATTTAGTAGTAAATTCTTTTCCGAAATTCGATTTTAAATATTTATAACTTTCAGCATATCTTTCGTGCATATTTTTGTACTCTCCTGTATAGGTTAAAAATGTGAAATCTCTATCAGGGAATTTATAAACAGCATCAAATGGAGTACTTGTAGATGTATTTTTAACGTATGTTCCTATTAAGGCATCCCATTTCCACCCAGTATTACTTCCTCCAGTTTTTGTAATGTCAATTCCGTAAATTTTAATTTGTCCAATTGAAAGAAATGTAATTGAACTTAAAATGAGAGTGAATAGTAATTTTTTCATAATCCGTATTTGTTTAAAAAATTAGGCGCACCAACATCAAATACTAACTGTAAGCACGTCCAAGCGCTCGAGAAAAATAAATGAAGAGATGCGCCCGTACGGACACACTATCAACTTATCTTTTTCTCATTCAAAATTTGGACGTTTTACAGTTAAGAAAAGACTTCTAATGCAATATGTTTATTTATCTTTTATATCATATATTAATTTTATTCATACCAAAAATACTTTAATTAATGCTAACTCGGTTTGTCCATTAATATAAAATTGATTTACTGAATTTAATTTGTTGTGTTTATATTGCCACCTCTGAAGAGTTCTTGTAGTTTTCTTATAAACAACTCCACAAGGCCAATTCTCAGGGATCTGTCGATTACAAAAAACTGTTGAACCAATTGTTGGACATTCCCATTGCCTTGATGACCCAGCAACACCATATTTTGCGAAATAAGAATCCCCTGACCTCTTTTCTCCTTTTGGATGAAATTCGTGTATAAGATTTAAAATACAATCAATATTTGGATTGTCTAATTCCAAGTGACGAACACCATAACTATCAAAACAAATGGCTAAATAAAATCGTTTTCCTTTGTACTCAAAAATTCGAGGGTAATTATTTTCTCCCTCTAAATAGTGATTAGCTTTTTCAATATAATCCTCTAAGAATTTTACACCGTAAAACTTTCGTCCCATTGCTATAATTCCATTTTTATTAATGGAAATTGCAATTTGGTCTTTTTGATACCTCCCATCAATACCAAGAACAACTATTAAATCAATCTTGATTAAAATTTCTGAAACCTCTCTTTCCACCCAACTGTACAATTTATTTGATTTCTTATTAGTAGAAAAGAACCCTCCAGGTAATAAAAGAATTTCAATATTTGATGGTAGTTCATTTATGATTTGCTTTAGAAATACTAATCGTTGCTTATTGGTTTGCTTATGATTCTGTTGGATTAATATAGTTCCTATACGTATGGGTAACCCTATGGATAAGGTGTTAAACCCTAACTTTTGTAAGAACTGATTAGCTTCCTGACCACCATTAAATAACTTAGGAGAAAGAATTTGACCATCAATGTACTTATGTGCTTGGGAAATTAATTGTTTAGGAGAATACCTTTCCCCATTAAACAAAACATAATGTTTTCTGATTTTAACTGGTGTTTGAGTATTGATTTCTTTGATTGCTGATAAAATATGTTTTCTATTTATCTGCTTCGGAATCACACTAAATATTTCTACTTCCTATAATTATCATTCGTGTACCTTCAATGCTATTTTTCATCAAAACTTAATCCTTTAAATGTTTCATAAAACTTAGGTAAATCATCTTTTTTAATCACATCGTCATAATAAATTTGCAAGGTCTCAATTGAACGATGTCTTGTGAACTGTGAAACCTTCAATAAATCCCCTTCATATTCCCTAACCAACTTTGTTGTGAAGTAATGCCTGAAAGAATGAGTGCTATTATCAATCTCTAATTTGTTCAGGAGTGTTTTAATGATTGTTCTAATTGATTTGGTGGTTAATCTTTTATTCAAGCTATTATTACTGGTACTGATAAATAAAGCACCATCCTTAATTTGCCATTTATTTAAATAACTATTTAAACTCTTTACGCATTCAGGATGTAAATAAACAATCTCTTTATCATCTCTTCCTTTTCCTTGAACCATTAGCGTTTTTTGTTTTAAATTAATATCACTAACATTTAAACGTATGATTTCAATTTGTCTTAATCCCTGAAAAATTAATAATGATAAAATTGCTTCTAATCGCTGATTGTTGATACTATTATCTAACTGATTACAATACTTGAAAATTTGAATGATGTCTTGGTCTGAAAAACCTGTTTTTTTATGCTTTTTATTTTGCTTGAATCCCTTGATGTTTTGGGTAATATCAACTTTTAGATACCCTTGCCGATTTAATTCCTTCAACAACACTTTAGCAGAGATTAAATATTTGTTTTTAGTCGATATTCCTAAATCAATACGCTGTGTTAATAATTGTTTGTATTCTAAATACGTGTTGACATTAAACTCATTATTTCCCAAAAAATCAAAAAATACAGACAATCCATACAAATAATCTCTTTTTGTACCCTCTGTAACATCAAATTGTTGGATTAACTGATAAGCGAACTGTTTTAACTCTTTTAAGGTTGGATTTTCTTCACTAATTACAACTGAATTCTTTGTTGTTTTTAATGAATGAAACATACATAAATGTACTAAAAATAACTGACATAAACAAATTTAATCAACTGATAATCAGATTTATAACAATATATTTTTTAATATTAGGTTGACATATAGAATAAAATATGTATATTTGTCAACAAACAAACACAAAAATTATGTCGGAAATAAATGAGAACATATTTGGCAACAGACTAAAGTCAGCAAGAAAAATGGCTGGTCTTTCTCTTCAGCAATTGTCGGATGGGTTGAAAAATAAAGTTTCCAAACAAGCATTGAACAAATATGAAATGGGGGCAATGAACCCTACTACTGAAGTTTTAATTTCTATTTCAAAATTTCTTAAAATTAAACCTGATTACTTTTTTAAACCAGTTCATACTGATTTGGGAGAAATATCCTTTAGGAAAAAAGCCTCCTTATCTAAAAAGGATGAAGAGTCTATTATTGAAAAATCACGTGATTATATTGAAAGGTATATTGAAATTGAGCAAATCCTGACATTGGAAAATGAATTTGAAAACCCAATAGAGAGCATTTTAATTAATGAGAAGGGTGATGTGGAAAATGCGGCTAACGAATTAAGACTGAAATGGGAATTAGGAACTAACCCAATTACCAATATTGTTGAAATGTTGGAGTTAAAAGGAATAAAAATCTATTTATTTGATGACAGCGATGATATAGATGGGTTTTCTGCTTACACCTCAAAAGGCATCCCTGTAATTACTGTAAACAAGCGTAATAAATCAATTGAAAGGCTAAGATTTACCATTATGCACGAATTAGCACATCTGTTATTGGTGTTTGACGAAGAGGTTAAATCCGATAATAAGCTAATCGAAAAGCTTTGTCATTTTTTTTCAAGTTGTTTTTTAATCCCAACTAAAATGGTTCATAAACTAATTGGTAGTTCAAACAGAAGTTACATAAATATTAAAGAATTAATTGCTGTTAAAGAATATTACGGCATCTCTATTCGAGCCTTAGTCCACAGATTAAATGGGCTTAAGATTATTACCGATAATTATTATAAGAGATGGGTTATTTATATGAACAAAACTTATGGGGCTAAAAGCGAACCTGGTTCTTACTTAGGTCAAGAAAAATCAATATTATTTGAGCAATTAATAAATAGAGCTTTATCGGAAGGAATTATTAGCCTTAGTAAAGCAGCTACATTATTTAATGTTAATACAAACGAATTAAGAAAACTATCTATAAGTGCAAATTGATAAACAAATAGTAATAAAAGATTCGTGTATTATATTTGATTTAATTGACCTTAATCTTATAGATCATTTTTTTCAATTGGATTATATCGTTATGACCACATCTCTTGTGGTAAATGAAATAACGGATATAAGTCAATTAATGGAGGTAAAAAAATATATTGAAAATGGAAATTTAATTAAAGACCAAAAAGGTCAATTTGATTCAATAAATGAAATCTATGCTGAGTGTTCAGGACTAAGTTTGCCAGACTGTTCTGTCTTAGAGTTGGCTAACAGGGAAAATGGAATCATTTTAAGTGCAGATAAAAGTTTACGAAATGAGAGTGAAAGAAGAAAAATTGAAGTTCACGGTGTACTATGGATAGTAAAAGAACTTATTTCAAGAGAGGTCATTTCTGCTAAACAAGCAATTGAAAAACTTTCAATTTATACTACAATAAACGAAAGGGCTCCTCAAAAAGAAATAAAGAACTTAATAAATGACATTAAAATTGAAATAAACTAATTAAAAATGGAAGAATCTAATATGTCTTTGACTCTATTATTAACATTAACCTCTTTGTGTGCGGGAGTATACTTAGGTGCTGTTAGAGGTAAATTATTAATAATTTATAAAAAGAATTACCTACACATTTTGTATTACATTTTTTCTGCATTTGTGGTTTCATCTTCTATTGGCATTTCCATATATTATTATGACGAGATTATAAATAACACTCTTGCAAAGAGTCTTGTAGTAATTTTGTTTTTATTAGGGGTATCACTTATTTTTTTCACTTATAAATATTTAACAAAAAAGTTTATTTATAAGGCCACAAAGCTCGACCCGATAGTGAATGCTTTTACCAGTAAAGCTGATAAAGATGATATTATGCTTTTTGGTGGTGATTTAAATTTCTTTGGAAATTCAACTACTGAAATTGATAATAATTCACAGTATACGCATCTGAAATCTCTTAATTTCAATAAAATTTCTATTTTATGCTATAAACCAAATGTTCAGAATGATAAAATTAGATATGGAAAACTGCTATCCGAATTAACAAATGTTGAATTGAGATATTACCAACCTACACGTGCTGACCTAAAAGTAAGAGGTAGGATTATCACCGTTAATGGAGTTGAAAAATTGCTAATGTATAATAAAACCGATACCACAGGCTATTATCAAGCAATCGAAACAGACACTGCAAATTCAAACGGTGCTCTCTATATAAATATATGGGGACTTGTTTGGCAATTAGCAACAAGACCTTCCGCTACAGAGGTAGATTCATTTAAGAAATTATATAATGGCAATTAATAATGTATAAAGTATTAATAATAAACTCCCCTTTATTTAGAGATAAAAACAATCTTTACGATGAAGATTCTTTACCCCCAATTGGATTAGGTATCATAGCTACTGCTATGAGAGAAAATGGTTTGGATGTAGAATTGATTGATGCTGTAGCTTCAAAAATTCCATTGAAAGAACTTGTTAAAATAGTCTCTCAAAAAAGACCTGACTTTATTTGCACCAATGTTTTTACAACAAATTTAGAATTAGTTAAAGAGTTTGTAGCGTTAATTTCATATTCAACTCATTTTATTATTGGAGGTCTATCTACAAAAAACTTATATAAGGAGATTTTTGAATGGAATTCAAATAATAATCCCATAGACGTTGTGTGTGGTGACGGAGAATTGATTGCTTCAGATTTAATATTAAACCAAATAAAACAAATTCCTAAGGAAGAAAAAAAAGGTAGAAGGTATTTTATGGTTGATGCTAATTCTGTCTATTATTCCAAGGAGATTTCAATTGAAAAATTGGATAGGACTCACTTTGTAAATGAACCAATAAAAAACATCTTTGAATATTCTGAGGCAAATATTGTAACAAGCAGGGGTTGCATATATAATTGTGCTTTTTGTGCGGCAGCAAGGTCATTAAATAAAGAATTCGGTATAAGAGAAAAAAGTGCTATTAGTGTAATAATGGAAATACAACATCTAATAGATTTATATCCTAACTTACAATCTATTAGGGTATTAGATGATTTGTTCTTAAAAAATGCAGATTCTGTTGAAAAAGCAATTGAAATTTTTAAATACTTCAATTTAAGATGGCGTTCTATGGCTCACGTACAAACTTTTAATAAAGTATCAAAAGAAACCATACACAAATTAAAACAAAGTGGTTGTGACGAATTGTTTATTGGCATTGAGTCTGGATCACCTGAAGTTCTAAAACGAATTCATAAGACAACCAATATAGAATTAATAAAAAAAAATCTTTCGGAATTATTAAGAAGCGGTATTAACATTAAAGGGTATTTTATCTATGGATTCCCTAAAGAAACCAAAAAAGATTTTAAAAAAACGTATGAATTAGCAAAGTACTTAACTAATGTTGCTCAAGAAAACAATGTGCATTTTAGAACCAGTGTATTCCAATACAGACCGTACCACGGAACTGAGTTGTATCATTCTGTAGAAAATGAAAAAGGCAATTCTTATATTAATGAAATTCTTGCAGTAAAACCCAACAAAGAACTATCAGATTTATTAGGAAGAAGGCAGTTTAATTTCCATAGTGGCAACCATTCTGCAAGTGACTTAGATGCAGTTCACGATTACATAATTAAAACATCGAGTTTAAATTCTTTATGTATATTTGACCCATATGCGAAAAATAGGGTCAATAAAAAAACAGATTTCTAATTGCCAAAATTGCCCTCTTTTTAATAATCAACTCCCTTTATTAGACAGTACTGTTGAGGCCGACATTATTTGGGTTGGTCTCTCAGCGGTCAAGGTTGATTGTACAGAAAGAGAGCATCCTTTGTCTCAAGAAACAAATACAGGGAAATTAATTGCAGAAATAGAATCTAAGGCAAGAAATGCCGAATTCTACAAAACTAATCTTGTTAAATGCCTCCCTTTAAAAGAAGAAAAAATCAGGTACCCAAAAAGCAGTGAAATGAAATCTTGCAGTGGTCATCTTAAAAGTGAAATTACTGGATTTAAACCTAAGATTGTTTTTTTGTTAGGTAAACAGGTTTCAACTTTTGTAACTGAAGATAAAAAATTGAAATTTTCGGATACTTTTAACTATAAAAGTTTTCAGAAAGATAACATAACTTATATTCCTGTACACCACCCTTCTTATATTTTAGTTTATAAAAGGAAAAAATTAAATTCTTATATAAATGGAATATCGAAAATTATAAATCAAGTAACGACTCAACAATTAGGGCAATTGGCTTCTGCTTGATGTGTTTGTGATAGCAAAACTCTATATTTAAGCCAAAAATTGTTGTACCAATATTGTACCTTAAAAACAAAACACCCTACAATCTATTGATTATAGGGTGTGATTATCACTTTATTTGCAGCCCGTAGGGGAATCGAACCCCTGTTTCCTGGATGAAAACCAGACGTCCTAACCCCTAGACGAACGGGCCAAATAAGTTGTCCTCTCATTTGAGGAGTGCAAATGTATAATTTTTTAATATTCTCACAAACATATTTGAGAAAAATTACTCGATATTATCATTATCAGCCTGAAACTTAAACCCTAATCTTTTACCTGTTTTAATGTTCATGGCACTTGTTACTTCATTAACCTCATTTACACTAACGACTTTCATGGTGTCATAATGAGGAGTCAACAAGTCGAAATCCATAGAATACAGAATAGAAGATTCAATAATGTTTCTAATTTTAGCATTGTCAATTACTTCATTTACAAAATCATTGTATAGGAATCCCAATTGTCTTTTTCCTTCAACAAAATAATGCAAGTCTTTATTTAAGAACAAGCGACCAACCAAATAGCCAACATCATTTAATCGGTTGTATTTAAAAGAGTCAGCTAAAAAATTATAAACGTTAATCATTCCGCAATAGGCTCTCAATTCATCTTCTTTTAGGTAAGAGGTTTTCCAAATAGCGTGACTTTTTTCAAAATCAAAAACATTGGTGTGCATAAAAAAGACTAAAATATCACCTCCAAATTTGATGTGAAATTCATAATCTCCTTTATCTATAAAATTAACAACAACATCTTTGTCAACTTTATCCATTTCGGTTTTTAGTTCATCAGATAGTTTTTCTGCCTCTTCTTTAAAGCTTTGAAAAATAGCTTTGGTTTTATGAAAAACATCTTGTTTTAAACAAGCTTTTGTTTTTAGGGTATCTAAAATCAGTTTTTTAGCATCTTTCATATTCGGAGATTTGTTTATTAGTAAGCTTTTGCAAAAATCACCCTTTGTTTAGAAGGGTTTCCAGTATAGACACATTTGCCTTCTGATTGGTCAGTATTTAGTGTTCCTTCTTCATATTCATCTAAGGGAATACATCTAATTGTAGCTTTTGTTTCTTGTTTTATTTTTTCTTCCGTTTCAGCGGTGCCATCCCAGTGAGCTAAGACAAAACCACCTTCCTCATTAATTAACGTTTTAAATTTATCCCAAGTATCTGCTGTCTGAGTTTTACTTTCTCTAAAGTCAACCGCTTTTTGGTATAAA